>NZ_CP045434.1:2312500-2674895 GCF_009363895.1 Sphingomonas ginsengisoli An et al. 2013
CTAGCGGGCTTTTTTGTGTCTGTCTCGCTCGGCGTAAGAATGACTCTGCTTAGCCGTGTCCGCACAGTGTCCGCCGCATCAACCCGGCTTGAATTCGGGGACACCAATTAGAACTATCCACTGTAAGAACTGCCGGCCGAATAACGTGATCTGCACTTGCAAAGGTTCTGAGCCTTCGATTAACTGAGGCGTAGCCGATTTTCGCGACAAACTTTGCCCACTGCCCAAAGGTGCGGCCAGCATGGATAGTAAGGTTGGCTGGCTTATCCGCGACCGTCTGGAAGAGCTTTTCGAAGTAAATGAGTGGAGCCTGCCCGGTGACGTTGAGCCCCTCGAGGGCCTGGATCTGAGACCCGAAGAGCAGCCGGTAGTGCGTCTCAGGAAGTCGATTGGACTCGCTGATCGAGCGGGTCCTAATAGCCGAGGCAAGCTTGACCTCCGCGCTGCCCCTCACGTGCTCGTCTAAGAGCTTCGCAAGGGAAGCATCCAAAGCATCATAAACGATGTCCGATGGCGGAGAGTACGGGTGTCCAACGGGACCGGTAGAGGAGAGGTATGCCATGTTTCGGCTGCCTGCTGACCGCTTAGTTCTTGATCCGCGAACTCGGCAGTGCCGCCAAAAGCACTAACTTGTCGCACACGACGGATCATTGCTGCGAGTGGTTTCCGAAAACCCCAAGCAACAGCATCAACAGTGATCGGCCAAGAGGCGGCCGCAAATGCCGGGGCAAATACTTCGGCCTAGAATCTGCGCTGTCCAACCGCGGCCGCCTAGTAGGGCGAGTCGCGCAGATCAAGCGTCTCGACGCCTAGATCACTGTGAAAAACAACGCTCGGACCCCACCACCTTGCTACTCGATACAACTACTTTTGAGCGCTTTCGGCTTGCCGCGAGACCGCTTTTTGTGCACCGAGGTTTGATTCGTCGGTAAATTATCGAAGCGACGAGCCTTCGATTTTTCACGCCGGTCACTCCTGGAACGAGCGTCGTAGGTAAATGAATTACGAATCTGTTGCGTCTTTTTCGCCTGTCTCAAACCACAGCGGGATTGAGAAGCTGGATCTCATTGTTCCGGTCTACAGGAATAAGGCGCTCGTTCAGGAGTGCCTAGACTCGATTAGGGCTCATATCGGTGAGATATCATCGTACGCACCCCGCCTTATCGTGGTCAACGATTCGCCTGATGACGACGAGGTAAGCGCATATCTTTCTACCGAGGCCAACCACGGCTCGATTGATCTGCTGATCGAAAACGTTGTAAATTTCGGATTTGTAAAATCCGTGAATAAGGCGCTCAAGGCATCAAAGGAACGGGGCGCGTCGGCGATCCTGATCAATAGCGACACTCAGACTTTTCCGGGCACACTGTCCGAGCTCGCTGCGGTTGCTGCCCTCGACGAACAATTCGGCTTTGTCTGTCCGCGCTCGAACAATGCGTCGCTTTGCACCTTCCCGCTGCCGCCGCACAGCCAGGCGGGACTATCCATCGGGCCAGAGGCATCGCACCAGGTTTGGTCGGAATTGCAAGACTTGCTCCCACGCTACTCACTCGTGCCGACCGCAATTGGCTTCTACATGCTTATTCGGTCAGTCGTGATTCAGAATTTCGGCGGGTTGGACGAGCGTTTCGGCGTCGGGTACGAAGAAGAAAATGATCTCGTTATGCGTGCAGGAAAGGTCGGGTTCCGCGCCGTCCTTGCAAACCACGCTTTCGCTTATCACGCAGGTTCGGCCTCCTTCGTCCTTACGGATATCGAATTGGATTCGCACCGGGCGGACAACCTTCGCGAAATCACGCGACTCCATCCTGAGTTTTTGCCATTGGTGCGAAAGTTCGAACACTCGCCGGGTTTTCGCGCTGAAAGCTTAATGAAGGGTCTTTTGCCGGACTCTCACGGACGCCTCGATATTGTCTTCAATCTACTCTCTATGGGCCGCCATCATAACGGCACCAACGAATTCATCGTGTCTGCTTTGAGAGCGTTTTCGAGAGAAGCTGACGACCGCTTCAACGTCGTTCTGCTTTGTGATTGGGATACCGCCCGTTTTCATGGCCTTGAAACGATTCCCAACATCCGAATTACTAGTCGGACTGATGAAGTCTATGCGATCTCATTCAGTTTCGGCCAGCCCTACGATTTGCACGACGTGAACGTGATGGAAAAGCTGGCCCCGATCGTAGTCTACTCGATGCTCGATGTTATTTCCCTCGATTGTGGACCCCTCCGGCACAACCAGAAAATCGAAGACCTTTGGGATCATGTCGCCGACACTGCGAGCGGCTTGGTATTTATCAGTGAGTTTTCGAGGAAAACTTTCGTAAATCGATTTCCTTCGGTCAAGGGTCGACTTTTCGCAAAGCTGCTCGCGACGCAGCGTGGCTGTTATGCCGATCAATACGCTGAAAGTCGGAAAGGCGCCCGTCACATTTTTGTCGCCGGGAATCATTTCGACCATAAGGACTCAACGAGAGTCGGAAAACTTCTAGCAGAAACTTTCCAATCCTTGGGATTTGTCGTCCTGGGAGCGCAAGAAAGCTATCCTCCAAATGTTCGCTTGCTGAGGTCGGGCGCGATCAGTGAGCTTGAGATGAATCACGCTCTTGCCAGCAGCAGCGTGGTTGTCCTTCCATCGTTTTACGAGGGATTTGGTTTTACACTCATGCATGCACTTGCATTAGGTAAGCCCATTGTCGCGCGTGATATCGCAGCGACGCGCGAAATTCTGCAAACGTTCGGGGACACGTCGGGCGTGGTCCTGTTCGGCAACGACGACGACCTGCCAGAGGCGGTTCGCAAGGCGTTACGTGCAGGAGCATCATCCGTACGAGGCGAGCATGGCCCGAGCTGGACTGAGTGGGCGCAAGACTTGGTTGTCTTTCTAGGCCAGCTCACGAACGCTCGAGACGAGATTTATAAGACGGTCGAGAAGCGTTTGAAGACTGGCGATCTTCTGCGGGCCCAAGGAATGTTGAGCGTCCTGCAAAGTCAGGCTGCGCATTCGAGCGTTGAGCCGCAAAAGCAAGGCACTAGCGGAACTTCCGTTTTTAAATGGTCAGACCTACGAGAGTTGCCTCCGGAGCTCTTTGTCAGGAAGGCTTACGAGGTCGTCTTGGGCCGCTCCCCTGATCCAGATGGCGAGCAACATCACCTCAGACTTCTAAGAGAAGGCGAGAGGAGGAATAAGGTCGTGACCGGTCTTTTGGCGAGTTCTGAATATCTGAATGGCAATCGCAAGGTGGAAATTTCCGGATTACCAAGAGCACCTCGCCCCAACCGGAAACTGTTGGATTTCTTGCGTAGGTGAATTGTGGCCGTGGTATTCCCGTCGCCAATCAGGCCGACTGACGCACAGCTAAGCAAAATCTGCGAGAGACTGCATTGAGATGGATCGTCACGCACTAGCCCAGTACTTCCTTCGTTCAACGGGGTGGCCCGACATGGAAGGCCTCATTCGCGATATCTACGTCGCGCATGCGCGTCCCGGGGATGCTATGCTCGACGTGGGGGTGAATCACGGAACCCATTTTGTTCAGATGGCCGAAGCCGTAGGCCCAGCGGGTCATGTTATTGGCTTTGAAGCTGCGCCTGAGATGTGCCGACAAACCCTCGAGGCAATCGCCCTACATCATGCGCACCTGCGGCAAAGGACAACCCTTTATCAAAAGGCGGTGTCAGACAGACTCGGAGAGGCCAAATTCTTCTTCAGCAAAATAAATGATTCAGGTCTGAGTAGTCTCGCTCACCGCGACAATCTCATCGAGGGCGAGTACGACGAGATTACAGTTGAATTGGTCACGCTCGATAGCGCCCTTTCAACGGCCTTCGTCAATCGTCTCACTTTTGCGAAATTTGACATAGAAGGCGCCGAATTTGACGCTTTCCGGGGTGCTGAGGAAGTTTTTCGGAAACGACCGCTGATCGCGTTTGAGTGGGACGATACTTCTCCGGCCTTTTTCAATTACGAACCAAGGGACTTGCACGCCTTTGTGACAAGCTTCGGCTATCGGATCTATGATCTCTTTGGCTTTGAGTACCCGCATGCAGAGAATTTGATCAACGCCAAAGTCTGGAACTTTGTGGCCGTGCCGGGAGATGTTTCGCCTGAAGAGGTTCTTAAGCCGAGTCTAGAAACAATAAAGCAATGCTACGGCCTAACGCTTAGCGTGAGCGATTAACCCGCCACCCAATGAGAGAGAGCGATGATCGATTGCGAAGCTTATCGGCAAAAATCGATAGGCCACGAGGACGGGAAAATTTCTGGGTCTAGGTAAATGGCCGCTGAATAAAGGCAAAATTCCAGGTTGGAGGCCGCGATTGAATTCTGCCAAAAGCCAAGATTACTCAGGCGTGATCGTGCGACTGATCTTCATCGTTTGCGACAGACCCGAAATTGTCAGTCCCAGATTGACAAGAGCCATGTAGCCCAAATCGTAATGGGCCGTGATCTGGCTACCAAAGAAGCCTTCACGGATGTACTCTGTGCCGTGAACCATTGGCAACAACAGGACGTAATATTGGGCTTCTTGCGGAAGCGCGTCGACTAGGAACGCCGCACCGCTGAGCGGGAAGAGAATGTACGCAAGCGGGTGCCAAAGTTTTTCGACTAATTCGAACTCCTCTGCAAGGGCACCGAGCAGAATTGCAAGACTTGATCCAAACCAAGCAAGCATAAACCACCCAAACGACACTTGCAGGACGTTTTCAGGAAGATCGATCCACCCCGAGAAAGCGAAGAATATTACGAGGAACACGAACGACATTGTCGCTCCGGCACCCTCGATGATCAGACGAGCGAAAAAGATATCTAAGGGTCTGACATTGCGGTGATACATAAGCGCCAGATTGGGTTCGATCGAATTAATCACTCGCCCTGGCATATTTCGCCAAAGCAGAACGCTCGAATATCCGGTGATTGCAAACGCTGCTATCGGAAGATTTGATCCATGTACCGACTTAGTGGCTGTCCACAGCGCAGTGACAGCCAATGTGAACATCATCGGCTCTGCGAAAAGCCAAAGAAACCCGATGTTATGCCGTCCGAATCGAGTCAACATCTCGCGCAAAGTCAGCGCCCAGATAACACGACGCTGTATTTGCCAGGACCTGCGCAGACCAGTGGAATTCGCTGCTGTATTTTCGAAGGACTGAGTCAAAGATAACACCTTCTATTCAACTCTTGTCCCACGTCCATCCAGAATTTGCGCGGCAAGCGTCCAATCGACAGGGCGGTTTCGGTAACGACATAAGCGATCGCTCATGGCTAGCCTTTGCCGGCACCCGATCCGCCAACTTTCCGAATAACACTCGAAACCTCGAATGTATGCGCAAACGCCTACACGTCAAAGCAAACAAATTCCATCGCTGGTGACTATTGGAGGCGGTTGAGGTTAACCATCAGGGGTGCGACGGCCGAGGGTCACTTGGACGGCCCGGCTGCCGTAAGGATTTGCCGTATCGCGTCTTTTCCGGCGCGTAGCTCCGCCGGCGAAACCTTAGTTGTGACCGAAGAGATTAGGATCAGAGACACGGGCCGCGATTATCCAAAGGCCAACGTCCGCTTTTCACCCGAAGCAGACATTCGCGATTGCTGCTCATCGAAGCTTCTCTAAAATACCTTCAGTCGCCCGCCTCAAAACATCGTCGTATAGCCCTGCATAGCGCATCGTCGTCTCGGCCGAAGAATACCCAAGCAGCTCGCCTACAACCAGCAGGTTAGGCCCTCAGACGCAGCCATGCTCGCAAACGTGTGCCTTAAGTCATGCAGGCGAACCCGCTTCAGGCCGACGCTCGTGCAAGCCGACAGCCACGTCCTCCGGGCATCCCGTAGGGGTGCGCCGAGCCTGCCGGCATATATGTGGGGGCCGGCAGCCTCGGCGCACCGTCGTGCGAGGATTTCCGCTGCATCTGACGAGTACGGAAGTCGATGCTCGCGCCTTTGCTTCGTCTGAGAACTCGGCCTAGTCCCCGCATCGAGATCGAACTGGTCCCAGGTAGCCCCGAGAGCTTCACTTTTCCGGCAGCCGGTTAGGAGCATAAACAGAACCGCATCTGCGGACGGTTACTGGTTGCCCTTCTAAGGCCCGCTTCATTAGCATCACGCTTTCGCGAGCGAGGTAGCGGTGCCTTTTCTGCTCCTGATTTCTGTGTGCCCCAGAAGCTGGCTTACGCTCAATCCAACCCCATCGGATGCCGAGGTTTAGCGCCTTTCTTAGGACCTCAAGGATGCGATTGGCTCTAACCTCGCGGGTTGGACTTATTTTCGCGTGATGAGCGGCGCAGTCTGCAAAGGTTAGGTCCTCGACCTTGATTGCAGCAAAGCTAGGTAGAATGTCTTTGACCCACATCGAGCGATCGTCCGTTGCCGAACGCGCGGCTTTAGTCGGAAGGTGCTCAGCCGAATATCGATCAAACAAGGACTTAACAGTGGGCGCAGTCCTCCGGTCCTCGCGTTTCTTCAGGGGATCGCCACCCACATCGACGTCTCGACGGAGCGCCTCGACCTGTCTGCGGGCTATCACGACATTCCAGGAAAAAAAACTGGCCGATCGTTATCCGCCGCTCTCGACTAGCGGTGCGATAGTTGAAGATGAAGGACCGAGCGCCGGTTGAGGCTACTCGACAGCCAAAGCCGCTAACGCGCTCATCGTAGTAGATGCGATTACCTTTGGTTGGGATCGAATCATTCAAGGTAATTCGCTGATTGCGTGTCCGCGCTGTGTCCGCGATCGTTTGGAATCCTTTGAGCATCCGGTGTCTCCCTGTGACACTGCGTAGCAGGGGGGAAGCCAACAGCTTAGCCATAAAATGCCCGACTTCTCAACTGCTTGCGAAAGTGGACGTTCTGAAGCTCATAACCTGAAGGTCGTAGGTTTAGATCTTATCCCCGCAACCAAACTCAAAAGGCCACCCATCCGGGCGGCCTTTTTTGTTCGTCCGGACCTGACCTAGGGCTTGGCTCCGTTGTTCCCCGCACAAGCCCGCCCTCACCGGCGGGCGATTCGCGCTTCGGCCTTAGCGCCGCCGCTCAGGCAGGCTGGCGACCTGTTGCGGCGGTAAGCTACCCGCCGGCAGCAGCGGCTTGGCCCCGTCGCCCAGGATGATGAACGCTGCCCAGTAGAACGGATGGCTGGTCTTGGGATCGTCCATCAGCCCCGCCTGCGCATCGCGCAATGCCGCCGCGAGCGGCTCACCCGGCTTGGCGCCGAGCAATCCGCCCATCAGCCGCCCGGTCGCGCCATAGTCGTCGGGCACCGGCCAGTGGCTGGCCACGACCGAGCGCGCGCCGGCGCCGACGAAGGCGCGGACCAGCCCGTCGAGCGCGTAATTGCCCCCCGACGTCACCCCCGCCTCGCGGCTAGCGGCAATCGTCGCCAGGCCCGCAGTGTCGCACGCCGACAGGATCACCACGTCGGCGTCGAGGTGGAGGTCGAAAATCTCCTTGAAGCTCAGCAGCCCATCCGAGCCGGCCCCACCAAACGAGGTCAACAGCGCCGGACGCGGCGGACAGTCAGGCCGCGGCGCGGTCACCAGCCCGTGGGTGGCGAAATGCAGCACGCGGAAGTCGCCGAGCTCGCGATCCGACAGCAAGGCCGTGTCGCTGAACGCCGCGCCGGTGATCAGCTCGCTGCGCCCCGGCCCGAACCGCCGCTCCCCAAGCTTCAGCTCGGCCGGCGAGATCGGCGCCTGCCACGCCGACAGCGGCCACTCGCACTCGTCGGTCACCGCCGCGACCGGCAGCGCGCCGGGCACCGCATTGTCGCCGAGCCCGAGGTAGAGCCGATGCGCCTTGCTCGCCGCGATCGCACGGACGTCGAGGAAGCTGCGCGCACTCACCGCCGTCGAAATCTCGCGCCCGCGCCCGAGCCACGCGATCCCGCGATAGTCATATTCGTCGGCGCCTGGCAGCCGCTGTCTTGCCTGGTAGGCGGCGAGTGTCGCGGGGTCACTGACCAGCACCGACACCGGCAGCTGCAGCAGCGCCCCGTCGGGCTCGACGATCAAGTGGCTGACCTGCCCCAGCGCCGGGGCGATCGGCCCCATCAACCGGGTGAACAGCGCCGCCGAGCGAGCGACATCGAACGGGTCGGTGACGACCTGCCCCTGATCGGTCCGCGCAATCGTGTCGCGCAGCGCCCGGACGTCGTCCGCCAGCCCGGCGCGATCGCTGCCGGTCCGGTACAGACGCGCCGAGGTCGGCGTGACGAACAACGCATAATCCCGGCTCGCCGTGTCGATCAGCTGCCAATAGGCCTCGCCGGGCTTGAGCCGCTGCTGCAATTCCGTGAGGTCGACCTGGCTGCGGCTCAGCGCCTGGTAGCGCGGGAACGCGCTCAGCCGCGCCTGCAGCCCGGTCTGCTCGGCCCGCAAGGCGGCGAGATTGCTCTGGGCCGCGGCCACGCTCTGCAGCACCGCCGCCGTCGGCTGCGGCCGCGCCTGGAGATCGGCCACTTCCTGCTGCGCTCGGGCGATCTCGCGGGTGCGGGCGAGCGACAGGCGGAACAACGCGCTGGCTTCGTCGCTGCCTTCGCTGAACTGGCGGGCGAGCACCGCCTGCGTCTGCGCGACGCCGGGCCGCTGCCGCGCCTGCGCGGCCGCAAAGGCCTCGCCCGCCGCCGCGGCGTCCGGCGCGTCGGCCAGCATCGCCAGATAGGGCTCGAGCAGGCCGCGCAAGGTCGAGCCGCCGTCGGGCACCGAGCTCGCCTGCGCCACCACGTCGCGGAACAGCGCGCGAGCGCCGGCGCGGTCGCCGAGCCGGCCGAGCATCGACGCCTTGCGCGCACGCGCCGACAGCAGGGCGGGTGAATCGGGCAAACTCTTTTCGAGGATCGCGATCGCCTCGTCGTAGCGGGCGCGTGCACCCATCCCGTCGCCGCGGTCCTCGGCCAGCAGCGCCTGCTCCTGCGCGATGTCCGACAGCATCCAACTCGCCGATTCGATCGTCCCCTCGCGCACTCCGCGGATCCGCCGGCCCGCCTCGGCCAGCTCGCGCTCGGCCTCGGCATAGCGCTTGAGCTGGCGGTGCGCGGTCCCGGTCAGCGCCAAGGCTTGGCCATCGAGCACGTCCGATCGCTCGGCGGGCGTCAACGCGCTGTCGAGCGCACGCAGCCGCCGCGCGTCGGCGCTATCGCTGTTGAGCTCGAGGCTCACCGGCTCGTTGATGAGGCCCCGCCCGAGCGCGTCGCGGTCGTCGTCGCGGACCACTTCGGGCATCGGCTCGGCCAAGCGCACCAGCGCGTCCGACGGCTGCTGGCGGTTGAGCTCGGCGATCGCCCGATAGTTGCGCAGCAACCGCATCAGCACCGGGTCGGACGGCGAGATCAGCGCCTGCGCCTTGTCGAACAGCCCGCGCGCCGCCGCGGCATTGCCGAGATTCGATTGCTGCAGGCCCTGGTTGGCCCAGGTCTCGGCCTTGAGCACCGCGTCATTGCCCTGCCGCTCGGCAATCGAATCGAAGAATTCGGCGGACTCGGCGTAGCGACCGCCATTGTTGCGCAAATAGCCCTCGATCCGCGCACTGCCGGTGTCGAGTGCGCCGGCCTGGATGCTGGCGAAGGCGGCGAGGTCGCTGACCTCGGTCGTGGCGACCCGCACCGTGCCGGGCTGTGGTCGGTCGTTGACTAGGCTGGCGAGCGCGAGGCGCAGCGCGCTGTCGTAGCCGGCGAGGCCCTCGACCACATAATGCTTGGCGCCGCGGTCGATACCGTAGCGCAGATAGTCGAGCGAGGCGGCGCGGTCGTGGCAGCGGATCATCCGCACCGCGCCGATCCCGGCCACCACGGCGCTCGCCTCGGGCGCGCATTCCTGGCCAGCCATCACCACCGGCAGCGCGATCGCGCGGCGGAGCACCAGCGCCGCCCCGACCGGCGCCGCGGCGTCGCGGCAGGTCAGCGCATAGGCCCGGTCGAACATCGTCCCGAGCCTTTTGTCGAGCGCGTTGAATTGCGCGCTGCAACTGACCCCGTCGCTCCCGATCCGGAAGCTGTCGCGGGTCGCGACGCTGTCCGCCGCCGGTGCGGGCGTGGCGACCATTCCGCCAAGGGCGCTTGCCGCCAGCGCCGCCGCCAGGGTCCGCCTCATCGTCCGCCTCCCGGCGACGTGGTGGCCCCCATCATCGCCGGATTGCCCGCGCCCGACACCGGCTCGTCGATCGGCCGGACCTTTTCGAGCGGTCGGCGGTCGACCAGTTTCTCGGCCGGGGTGATCGCGCTCGACTTGCGCTTGCGGTCATCGTCGTCGTCGCCGAACAATTTGTCGGGCAGGAACGGGACGAAGCCCAGGTGAATGTCCTCGTCGCGGGTGACGACGGTCGGTGCGCAGCTCGACGCGTTGACCAGGCAGCCGTTGACGCTGCTGTTGGGGGTGAAGACGAACCCGCTCGACGCCTTGGCGCCGTTCAGCGCCGCCTGCACCGCGAAGCCACCGGTCGCGGTGCCGCTGGCCGCCACGATCTGCCCGTTGACGATCAGCTCGACCGGGCCCGCCGGCGCCCCCGCGGAGACGAAGCCGAGGAAGCTGCCGCTGCCGCTGGTCAGCCCCGCCGGCAAGGCCTTGGTGCCGCTGTTCTGGACCAGGATCTGGTGCGGATCGACGAAGCTGATCGTGCCGGCACGGACGACCCCTGCCGGACGCGGGGTGAGCATCACTCGCGCAAGGTCCGCCTCGCGTCCGGTGTAGGCGGAATTGGCGGCGAGCCGATTTAAGGTGTCGGCTTCGGCGACCCACAGGCGGTCGGTGCGGAAGCTCAGCTGCCCGCCCGGCGCCGCGCCATTGCCACCCAGGCTGATCCCGCCGCTGCCGGCGTCAACCTGCACGCGCGCGGCCTCGAACTCGACCGTCTGCGCAGCGCCGATGCCATTGCCCGTCATTTGACCGGTAATGCCGATCACCCCAGCGCGGCCGCTCGGGGTCGCGCTGACGATGCGCAGCAACCCGCTGCTTCCGAGCTGCGCGCCGGCCAGCGTCAGCTTGCCGACCTGAATGGCAAGCGGGGCACTGGCGTCGGCGCGGCCGGACAGCGTGATGCTGTCGCCGCGCAGCCGCCCGAACTCGGCATCGCTCAAGGCATAGCCGCTTCCCGACAGCCCGTCGCCAAGCAGCATCTGCGAGGCGTTGGTCGAGGTCAGCCGCATCGCCCCGCTGGCGGTCAGGCTGGCGGACGAGCCCAGCGCGATATCGCTCGAGGTGAGGTCGATCGTCGGCGCGGTCCACGCGCCGTCGATCGTCAGCAACCCGCCCGAGGTGATCGCGATCCCGCCCGCGGAAGTTGCCAGCCCCGCCAGGGCGACTTTCCCCGGCGCCGTGGCCGCGAAGCCGTTCAACGACTTCAGGTTGGCGCCGATCAGCAGGTCGCCCGCGGTGGTCACCGACAACTGCAAGGCGTTGAAACTGCCCCGCGCCACCGGCGCCGCCTCGGCGGTGAAGGTGCGGGCTCCGAGCGTGATCGACCCCGCCGTCAGCCGGCCGCCGTCACTCGACACGCCAAGCGCGTTGCTGGTGGTGACTCCGAAGCCGCCGTCGACGTCCGCGGTGGCGTGGTCGACCGCGACCAGGTCGCGCACCGCGTCGGGCGTGCTGGTCGCCGCGGCGACGGTGAAGCCGAGCTGCCCGACGTGAAGTTGGCCGCCGGTCAGCTGGACGCGATTGCCGCCCGTCGACACCGATCGTCCAACCCCGGCTAAGCCGCTGCCGCCGGTCGCGCCGGCGTGCGCCGATACGGTGTTCGCGGTGAGCGCTCCGCCGGGTCCGACCAGCAGCGCCAGCCGTCCGGTCGCGGCATCGCCGCCGCTGCCGCCCTGGCCCGTTCCGCCGACCCCGTCGCTGTGGAGCGTCGCGTTGCGGAGCGCGATCGTCCCGCCTTGCGCGTTGAGCTCGATCGAGCCGCCGGTGCCGGTCCCACCGCTGGTCCCCGCGCCGCCGATCCCGTCGGCCGCCGCGCTGAGATCGCCGCCGATTCCGATCCGGCCGCTGTCGGTGGCAATCATGCCGATCACCCCACCGGTCCCGCTCGACGACGCTGCCCCGGTACCGTTGGCGAGCAGGCTCGCCCCGCCGCCGACGCTGATCGAGCCCCCGCGCCCGCCGCCGCCCGCCTTCCCCGCGGCCAGCGTTACGCTGCCGCCGAAGCCGGTGGTGTCGGTCGCGCTGCTCACCCCGCTGGCATCGGCGACGAGCGTGCCGCCGACGCTGAGCGCATGGCCGTTTTCGGCGCGCAGCGTGATCGCATTGTCCTCGATCCTGAGGTCGCCGGCGAAGCGCAGGTCGCCGCTTAGCGCGAGGAAATTGGCGGAGCCGTTGATCCCGGCGACGGTGTGATCGCGGAAGGTCGCGTTCTGAATGGTCGCATTGCCTGCCAGCCCGTTCGAGGCACCGGCCAGGGCGCCGTGGGCGATGTCGCGCCCGGCCGACAGCACGATCGCGTCGCCATCGACGCTCGCCTGGCCGGCGGGCGTGAAGCCGAGGTCGGCGCCGCCCTGGATCAGCATCGTCACCGCGCTATTCTTGGGAATCGACACCAGATAGAGCCGCTGCGTCGCCGCGACCGGTCCGCTGAGCGTGCGGCCGATGCTGCCGCCGTCGATGAACAGCCCGCCGTTGCTCCCCGCTGTCGGCGCACTGACCTGGATCGAATAAAGATTGTCGGGGCTGAAGGTGATGGTCGCGGCGTCGGCCGCCACCAGCGCTGCCCCGCCCGACGTCCTGATGGTCCCCGATTGCAACACCTGCGGCGCGACGATGGCGGTGTAGCTTCCCGTGCTGCCCGAACTCGTCAGCGACGCGCCCGGCGCGATCGACACCGCTCGGCCCGGCGCGCTGGAGGCAAAGACCACGGTGCGGTCGGCGCTCAGCCACGGCCCGCTCCCCGACCAGGGATCGCTGGTGGTGAGGCCGAGGCTGCCGACGTCGATCACCGCGCTCGCGCCGACCACGATCCCGCCCGGGCTGTAGAAGTAGACCGTCCCCGCCGCCTGGTCGGCATTGCCCTGCAGCCGCGAGAGAATGGTGCCGTTGAGCTCGATCGGGCGGGACGGATCGCCCGGAAGGATGCGGTTTAGGACCGCGAAGTCGGTCAACGTACTTCCCGTCGGCGTGGTGAACAGCGCGGTCGTGCCGGCCGGCTGGAAGATCACCGAATTGCCGTTGCCGACTCCGGCGGCGGTGTCGGGGGTCCAGTTGATCACTGCCTGCGGGCTGCCGACCCGCACTACCGTCCCGCTGGTCTGGTCGATGCTCGCACTGCCGAACACGACCTGGCCGCTCCCTTGGAACGAGCGCTGCGCCAGCGCGGGAGCGGGCACGGCGGCGAGGCCGGCAAAGGCCGCGGCCGAGCAGAGCAGGGAAATCGCTGCGCGCATGGTCATCTCCAAGGCAGGAAGCGGGTGGTGAGCGAAACGAGGGCGCGCCAGCCCGGACGGCGGTCGAACAGACCCGCGCGCTCGAGCGGCTTGGCGAGCGTGAGGTCGAGCCGCAGGCGGTCGGCGAGATTGCCGCGCACCCCGCCCCCGACCGAGGACAGGCGATCGGCGCCAAGCCCGTCGCCCTTGTTCCAAGCCCAGGCGATGTCGCCGAAGACGAACGGCTGCACCCGTGCCCCGCCGTGGCCGACCCGCAGCCGCGGCCCGCGCAACTCGGTGGCGAGGCCGACCCCGCTGTCACCGCTGATCGTCCCCGGATCGTAGCCGCGGCCGATGGTGTAATTGCCCCCGGTGAATTCCTCGAACGCTGCCAGCGGCGCAAAGGCGAGTTGGGCGCGCGGGCTGACATAGAGCGCCAGCGACCCGCCGATCGCCAGCTCGACCGAGCCGCCGGCCCGCACCAGCGTCGCGCGCGGATCGGCGTCGGCCCGGCTGAGCGGCACGGTGGTCACGAAATCGCACAGCGCCTGGCGGCACTCGCTGCTCGCACCGAACATGTCGAACCCCTTGCGCAGCTCGACGAAGCCACTCGCCCGCCAGTGCGGCGCGGGGTTCTTCGTATCCACCCCCTCGGCGCTCGCACGCAGCCAGCCGATCCGCAGCCGGTCGCGGGTCAGCGAAGTGATCAGCGTGACCTTCTGGTTGAGCAAGTCGAACCCGCCGCCGAGATAGACGCTGTGCCCCTGGCGGCGGACCAAAGGATAGGTCAGCGACAGGCTGGAGAAGAGCGTGCGCGCGGTCAGTGCCGGATCGCCAGCTTGAGCGCCGATGTCGGGCCGGCTCCACGCGTAGGTGAACTGGCCGTCGACGATCAGGCCTTCCGAACCCGGGCGAAACTGGTGCCCCGCCTGGAGGATCCGCTGCTCGCGCCAATCGCCGAGCGTGTTGTAGTAACCGAGCGTAGTGACGTCGCCCATGCCGGTCAGCCCGAACGCCTGCGCGCGCACCTGCCCGCCCCAGCGCCCGGTCTCGCGTCCGGCGAGGTTCTGCACCGTCGCATCGACCGAATAGGGCCGCCGGATCACGGTCACCTCGCCGACCAGGTCGCCCGGGGCGGTGCCGGCGGGACGGAGCGTCAGCTGGACGTTGTAGCCGGGCAGGTCTCGCGCCAGCAGCAAATACCGCTCGGCGCGCTTGCGGTCGAAGATCTCGTCCTCGGTCAGCTTCGACAGATATTGGGTAAGCTTGGCTTCGGCGCCGCTGGTCTCGCCGCGCGCCCGAACCGTGGTGACGCGCCCGTAAAGCACCTCGAGCACGACCACGCCATTCTCGATCCGCTGGACCGGCACCTGCACCGCGGCGAGATAGCCCTTGTCGCGCAGCAGGGTCGCGGCGCGGTCGCGGACGTCGCAGATGGTGCTGACCGGGCGCGGCTGGCCGACGAGATCGGCCCAGCTCGCACGCATTTCCGCCGGGGTGGCGCCCTTCAGATTGTGGAACCGCACCTCGCGGATGGTGACGTCGATCCCGGCGAACTGCGGATCGGCCAGCGCGCAAGGCGAGCGCTCCATCTCGCTTTTCACTTCGAGGCGCGACGGGCCCCGTTCGGGCACCGGCTGAGGCCGGGTCAGCTCATCGCGGGTCGGAGCGAGGCTTTGCGCGCCGGCGCCGCCACAGGGCAGCGCGGCAACGAGAATCGCAGCCGCGAGCCTTGCTCCCGCTCTCGACCCCCGAGCCGCCATGGATTTCCCCTGCGAGTCGCATCGCAGGGCCCTCCCGCGAGTCGCGACTTGTTAACTAACCGCTAACCGCGGTTAAGAGTCAATCGCCCGACTCGGCATAAGTGGCGGAAATGTCC
Source organism: Sphingomonas ginsengisoli An et al. 2013 (assembly GCF_009363895.1). NCBI lineage: Bacteria > Pseudomonadati > Pseudomonadota > Alphaproteobacteria > Sphingomonadales > Sphingomonadaceae > Sphingomonas > Sphingomonas ginsengisoli (ex An et al. 2013). Next base: position 2,327,714 of record NZ_CP045434.1, read on the forward strand.
CGGTTTGCGGCGGTCGGCCGGCTCCGGTCAGCTGTAGGCGCGCTCACCATGGTCGCTGAGGTCGAGCCCCTCGCGCTCGGCTTCCTCGTCGTGGCGGAGCGGGAGCAATGCCCGGGTCAGCGCGAAGCACAGCGCCGAGCCCGCCGCCGACCAGCCGATCGCCAGCCCGACCGCCGCGAGCTGGCGCACCAGTTGCGGCCCCAGCGCATAGTCCGCCGCCGCGTGACCGCCCAGCGCGGGCAGCGCGACCACCGCCGTCCCGACCGAGCCGACGATCCCGCCCAGCCCGTGGATGCCGAACACGTCGAGGCTGTCGTCGAGCTTCAGCCGCGCCTTGAAGCGGGCGATGAAGCCGTAGCAGACGAGGCTGGTGACCGCGCCGAGCAGGATCGCGCCGAGCGGGCCGCTGATCCCGGCGGCCGGCGTCACCGCGACCAGTCCGGCGACCGCGCCCGACGCGCCGCCGAGCAGCGACGGCTTGCCCGAGCGCCAGCGCTCGATCCCCATCCAGGCAAGGACGCCGGCGGCCGGCGCGGCCAGCGTGTTCATCAGCGCCACCGCGGCCAGCCCATTGGCTTCGAGCGCCGAGCCGCCGTTGAACCCGAACCAGCCGACCCACAGCAACCCGGTCCCGATCAGCACCAGCGCCAGATTGTGCGGCGGCATCGCCTCCTTCGGCCAGCCGAGCCGCGGCCCGCACAAGGCGACCCCGACCAGCCCAGCGACGCCGGCGTTGATATGGACCACCGTGCCGCCGGCGAAGTCGATCGCGCCGAGCGCGGCGACGAGCCCGGTCGGCGCCCACACCATGTGCGCGACCGGCGCGTAGACGACCGTCAGCCACAGCGCCGAAAACAGCAGGATCGCCGGAAACCGCACCCGCTCGACCAGCGAGCCGGTGATCAGCGCGGCGGTGATCGCGGCGAAGGTCAGCTGGAAGGCGGCGAACAACAGTTCGGGGATAGCCTTGCCCGCGGTCGGCAGCGGCCAGGCGCTGGCGCCGTCGAGCCCGACCAGGCCAATCCGCGACAGCGCGCCGATCACCCGCCCGCCCTCGCCGAAGGCGAGGCTGTAGCCCCACCCGATCCACACCAGCACGGCGACGGCGGTGATGCCGAGCACTTGGCTCATCACGCTCAGCAGGTTCTTGGCGCGGACCAACCCGCCATAGAACAGCGCCAGCCCGGGCAGCAGCATCAGCAGGACGAGTGCGGTCGAGACCAGCATCCACGCCGTGTCGCCGCTGTCGATCGTCGCTGCCGCCATGCCTGCCCCGCCCGCCCTTGTTGCGGTGCAACGATGGCCGGGGACGGAGCCGATGCCGACGCGAAATGTTCACGAGGGGCCATGCGGATCGCTTCCTACAATGTGAACGGCGTCAACGGCCGCCTACCGGTGCTGCTCGAGTGGCTCGACGCGACCGCGCCCGACGTGGTCTGCCTGCAGGAATTGAAGGCCGCCCCCGACAATTTCCCCGCCGAAGCCATCTTCGCGGCCGGCTACCAGGCGATCTGGCTCGGCCAAAAAAGCTGGAACGGGGTCGCCATCCTCAGTCGCGGGGCAGCGGGGGTTGAGACCCGCCGCAACCTGCCCGGTGACGGCCCCGATGCCCCCAGTCGCTATCTCGAAGCGGCGGTCGGCGGGGTGCTGATCGGCTGCCTCTACCTCCCCAACGGCAATCCGCGCCCCGGCCCCAAATATGACGCCAAGCTCGAGTGGATCGCCCGCTTCGAAACCCTCGCCGCCGAGCTGTTCGCCGTCGACGGGCCGGTCGTGCTGGCGGGCGACTACAACATCATTCCCGAGGACATGGACGTCTACAAACCCGAACGCTGGCACGACGACGCGCTGTTCGCCGACGAGGTGCGCGCCGCTTACCGGCGCCTGCTCGCGCAAGGCTGGACCGATGCCCTGAGGACCAAGCATCCGACCGAGCAGGTGTTCACCTTCTGGGACTATTTCCGCAACGCCTTCGCCCGCGACGCGGGGCTGCGGATCGACCATCTCCTGCTCAACGCCCCCGCGGCCAAACGCCTGCGCGAAGCCGGGGTCGACCGCTCGGTCCGCGCCTTGCCCAAGACCAGCGACCACGCGCCGGTGTGGATTTCGCTGCGCTGATCAGGCCCGCAGCAGCTCGCGCCGCCGCGTGTCGAGCAGCGCGGCCACCTCGGTCGCGCCGACCGGCAGGCTCAGCAGATTGCCCTGATATTCGTCGCAGCCGGCGAGCTGAAGCAGCGCATATTGCTCGTCGGTCTCGACCCCCTCGGCGGTCACCGTCAGCCCGAGCGCGTGACCGAGCGCGACCATCGAGCTGATCAGCGCCGGGCAATCGGGATTGCGGACGAGGTCGGCGACGAAGCTGCGGTCGATCTTCATCCCGTCCAGCTTGAGCATCCGCAGCCGGTCGAGGCTGGAAAAACCGGTCCCGAAATCGTCGATCGCGAAGTGCACGCCGTGGCTACGAAGCTCGGCGACGGTCTGCGCGACCTGCCCCATATGGCCGAACAGCGCGGTCTCGGTGATCTCGAGGCGAAGCCGCCGGGCGGGGAGGCCGGTTCGCTCCAGCGTCGCAAGCACCTGCTCGGCATAGCCGGGCGAATGCAATTGCCCGGGGGAGACGTTGACCGCCAGCATCAGCTCGGGCCACTGCACCGCCTCGACGCAGGCCTGCTCGAGCACCAAGGCGTCGATCGCGGCGATCAGGCCGAGTTCCTCGGCAAGGGGCACGAACGTCCCGGGCTCGATGGTCCGCCCGTCGGCCCGCCGCCAGCGCGCCAGCGCCTCGATCCCGATCAGTCCCTCGTCGGCGCGGCCAAACTGCGGCTGGAAGTCGACGCTGAGCTCACGCTCGGCGACCGCCCGGCGAAGGTCGCGTTCGAGCGTCTGGCGCTCGCGCAGCGCGCCGTCCATGCCGTCGTCGAAGGCGATTACCCGGTCCTTGCCCAGCTCCTTGGCGCGGTAGAGCGCAAGGTCGGCCTTGCGCATCAGGTCGGTGGCGGCCGGCCCATGGTCGGGAAACACCGCGACCCCAACGCTGCCCGCCAGCACGATCATGTTCGCAGCCACCGCGAACGGCTGCCGTAGCGCAGCGAGGACCGCCTGGCCGGTCGCCGCCGCGGCGTCCCGGCCGCCTGCCACCACCAGCACGAACTCATCGCCGCCGAACCGCGCCACCCGCTCGGCGCCGGCGATCGCGGTCAGCCGCGCCGCCGCCTCTCGGATCACCTCGTCGCCGGCGGCATGACCCCACAGGTCGTTGACGTCCTTGAACCGGTCGAGGTCGACGAACAGCAAAGCGAACGGCGCGGCCTTGCCGGTCATCTCCTCGACCAGCCGCGTGAGATGGCGGCGGTTGGGCAGGCCGGTCAGCTCGTCCTGCATCGCCTGCACCCGGCTGCGGTAGAGCTGCCGCGCCGAATCGCGCACGAAGCGCGCGCCGCCCACCCCCGCCACCAGCATCAGCAGCGACAGCGTCGCGACGACCGGCAGCGAGCGGCGCAGCAGGTCGGTCCCGACCGGCTGAAGCGTCCAGCGCAGGTCGAGCGGCGCCGCGCTCCCCGCGATGATGATCGGCAAGCGATTGCTGCGCGGTGGCAACGGCGCGGCCCGCCGACTGACCCGCAACCCGTCGATCATCAGCTCGCGGCCGATGGTGCGGAACAGCTTGCCGTCGAGCCGGAAAGAGGCGACCAGCATGGCCGGGTGGCGGACCGGGCCGACATGGCCGAAATCGGGCAGGATCGGCGCGACGATCACCACGCGAGGGCTGTCCTCGACCATCACCAGCCGCGCGAAATCGAGCCGCTGGTGGCTGGTCCCCAACTTGGCCGCGCCAAAGGCGAGATCGGGTTGCCCCGGCTGGTAGCTGTGCAACTGACGCCGCAATTGCGCGACGACCGGCGCCACCAGCGGCCGATAGCGATCGAAGCTGGCCGCCGCCGAGCGCCGCGGGCCGAGGTAGGAAGCGAGCAATCCGCCGCGGTCGGTGAGGACGAAGCTCTCGTCGACCGAATAATATTTGGCGAGCCAGACCCCGACGTTCTCATCGGTCCATTTCGGATCGAATTTCACCCCGGTATGCTGCGCCGCCTCATCCCAGAAGGTCACGCTGGTCAAATCGGCGCGCATGTCGCCGACGGTCGCGATCAGCGCGTTGCGCACCTGCTGCTGCTCGCGCTCGGTGGCGATGGCGACCGACTCGCGATGGGTCGCGGCGAGCGAGCCGAGCATCACCAGCAGGCAGAGGCTGACCATCGCGGCCAGCGCCCAGCCGAGCGCCTTCATCTTCGCCGACGCAAAGGCGCTGACGTCGCCCAGCGGCAGCGAGGACGCCGGCGCCGTGCGGACGGTGGACGGGAATGGCCTAAGCGTGCCCATTACCATCGCTTGGGAGCGGCGGGTTACCGCAACTTTAAGCTTACCGGCACTTCAGCGGTAATCGCGGGTTGTCTGGCGATGAGCGAGACCGCGCCGTTCGCGCCGATGGAAGCGCTGCTGGCGAGCGAGTTGCCCGACGGGCCCGGCTGGCTGTTCGAGCCCAAGTGGGACGGCTTCCGCTGCCTCGCGGTGCGCGAAGGCGACGCGGTCGCTCTATGGTCGAAAAGCGGCAAGCCGCTCGGCCGCTACTTCCCCGAAGTGGTCGCCAGTCTCGCCACGCTGCCCGCCCGGCGCTTCATCCTCGATGGCGAGCTGATCATCGAAAGCGGCGGTGAGTTCAGCTTCGCGGCCCTGCAGCAGCGCCTGCATCCCGCGGAGAGTCGCGTCCGCAAGCTCGCCGCCGAGACGCCCGCGCGGTTGATGGCGTTCGACCTGCTGGGTCTCGCCGGCAAGAATCTCGCCAGCGAACCGCTCGCCAAGCGGCGGGCGAAGCTGCAGAAATTCGTCGCCGACCAGGGCTCGCCCGACCTCCTCCTGTCGCCCGCCACCGAGCGGCGCGCCGACGCGCTCGGCTGGCTCGCACTTAGCGGCGCGGCGCTCGACGGGGTGATCGCCAAGCGCCAAGACGAGCCTTACCGCCCGGGCGAGCGCGCCTTCGTCAAGGTCAAGCAGCGCCGCAGCGCCGACTGCGTGGTCGGGGGCTACCGCACCGAGCGGGCGTCGGCGACGATGGCCTCGCTGCTGCTCGGACTCTACGACGACGAGGGCAAGCTCAACCACGTCGGCTTCTGCTCCTCGTTCAGCGCCGCCGAGCGCGCCGAGTGGACGCCCGAGCTCGAGAAGCTGGCGGGTGGCACCGGCTTCACCGGCGCGGCGCCGGGCGGACCCAGCCGCTGGGCGAATGCGCGTTCGGCCGAGTGGATCCCGCTCAAGCCCAAGCTGGTCGTCGAGGTCGCTTACGACCAGGTCACCGGCGGCCGCTTCCGCCACGGCACCCGCCTGCTTCGCCGCCGTCCCGACAAGCGCCCCGACCAGTGTCGCTGCGATCAGCTCCGCCACGCGCTGAGCCCAGCCGAACTCGGCCAGTTGCTCGGCCGCTAGCGCGCCTCGAATCCCGCCAGTACGTCGGCCAGCCAGCGGCCGGCGGTAAGCGCCGAAAGGTCGCTCGGATCGAGCGGAGGGTCCCATTCGGTGAGGTCGATGACCCTGACCCGCGGCTCGGCGGCGAGGCGGCGGGCGGCGGCGAAGAAGTCCTGGTTGGAGATCCCGCCCGGCCGCGCGCCCGGGGCGCCGGGAAATTGCGCCCGGTCGATCACGTCGATGTCGCAGTCGACCACGATCGCCTCGACGTGGTCGAGCGCTTCGATCGCGCGCACCGCCGCCGCGCGCCCGCCCTTGGCGTGGACCTCGTCGGCGGTGAGCAGCAGGTGCCCGCCCGACAGTGCATCGTCGTGCATCCGCGCGCTGTTCGCGAAGGGGGCGAGCCCGACCTGGACGATGTTGCGCCCCGGCAGCCCATCCTCGCGAAGCGCCCGCACCGGATTGCCGTTGCCCAGTCCCGCAAACAGGTCGCGCATGTCGAGATGCGCGTCGAGCGTGATCAGCCCGATCGCGTCGAGCAGCAGCCCTAGCGCCTCGGCCAGCCCGAGCACGCCGGGCCGGGTCACCGCATTGTTGCCCCCGATCAGCAGCGTCAGCCCATGCGCCGCGACACTCTCGGCCACCGCCGCGCGCAGTGGCCCAGTCGCCTGTTCGATGCTCAACCCGTCGAGCTTCACCTCGCCGCGATCGTGGACGAGGCTCCCCACTTCCTTCGCCCGCGCGATGTCGTAGCGGCCGATCCGCTTGAGGATGCCGCGCAGCGCCGCGGGCGCCAGATCGCACCGTCCGGGCGTCACCGACCCCGCCGACAAGGGCGCCCCGACCCATCCGACCGGCGCATCGGCCGCACTGGTGAGCAATTCGGCGAGGTTGGGCCAGGCGCTGGTCATTGCTGCCTGCCTAGCAGCGTGCCACAGCCTCCGCCATGTGGGACCGGCTCCTCACCGACTGCAACGTCTGCACCATGATCCCGGCCAAGGGCGACCCGCTGGGCATCGTCCGCAATGCCGCCATCGCCATCGCCGACGGCCGCATCATCCGCATCGGCAAGCGCACCGACATGGCCGGCATGAAGGTCGGCGAGGTGGTGCCGATGAACGGCCTGTGGGTCACCCCGGGGCTGATCGACTGCCACACCCACCTCGTCTTCGGCGGCACCCGCGCCCGCGAACATGCACTGCGGCGGATGGGCGCAAGCTACGAGGAGATCGCCGAGGCCGGGGGCGGGATCGCCTCGACCATCGCCGCCACCGCTGCCGCCAGCGACGAGGAACTGTTCACCAGCGCCCGCCGCCGCCTCCGTGCGCTGATGGCCGGTGGCTGCACCACGGTCGAGGTCAAGTCGGGCTATGGCAGCGATGTCGCTTCCGAGCTGCGCCTGCTGCGCGTCGCCCAGGCGCTGGCGGAGAGCGAGCCGGTCCGCATCGCCCCGACCTTGCTCGCGCTTCACGCCCTCCCCAAGGGCGCCGACCGCAAGGCCTTCGTCGCCCAGGCGATCGACGAGCTCGTCCCCGCCGTCGCCGAAGCCAGGCTCGCCACCAGCGTCGATGGTTTCTGCGAGGGCATCGGCTTCCTCCCCCATGAGATCGAGCGGCTGTTCGTCGCCGCCGAGGACCATGGCCTCCGCGTCAAGCTCCACGCCGAGCAACTCAGCAACCGCGGCGGGGCGAAGCTCGCCGCGCGCTACCACGCCCTCTCGGCCGACCATCTCGAGCATCTCGACGAGGCCGGTGCGGCGGCGATGGCGGCTGCGGACACCGTCGCGGTGCTGCTTCCGGGCGCCTTTTACGCGCTCCAGGAAACGCACAAGCCGCCGGTCCAGCTGCTGCGCGACCACGCCATCCCGATCGCCATCGCCACCGACTGCAACCCCGGCACCTCGCCGCTGCTCAATCCCCAGCTCGCGATGAACATGGCCTGCACCCTGTTCGGCCTGACCCCCGAGGAAGCGCTCGCCGGCATGACCGTCCACGCCGCCCAGGCGCTCGGCATCGACGACCAGGTCGGCACGCTCGCCCCCGGCAAGGTCGCCGATCTCGTCGCCTGGGACATCGCCGAGCCGGCCGAGCTCGGCTACTGGATCGGCCTGTCCGGACCCGCGCGGCGGATGCTCGCTGGGGTGGATTGTTGATTGGCAGAACCGTCACCCTGAACTTGTTTCAGGGTCCATTTCTCCACTAGCACCGCCGCTCGACGATGGATGCTGAAACGAGTTCAGCATGACGGAAAGGCTTCGATGACCGACCAACGCCGCGACAATAGCCGCCGCATCCGCGCCCGCCGCGGGTCCGACATCAAGGCCAAAAGCTGGCTCACCGAAGCCGCCGTCCGCATGCTCCAGAACAACCTCGACGACGAGGTCGCCGAGGATCCGCAGAGCCTCGTCGTCTACGGCGGCATCGGCCGCGCCGCGCGCAACTGGGCGGCCTATGACAAGATCGTCGAAACGCTCGAGCGGCTGAACGAGGACGAGACCCTCCTCGTGCAGTCGGGCAAGCCTGTCGGCGTCTTCCGCACCCACCCCGACGCCCCGCGCGTGCTCCTCGCCAACTCCAACCTCGTGCCGAAATGGGCGACGTGGGAGCATTTCAACGAACTCGATCGCGCCGGGCTCATGATGTACGGCCAGATGACCGCGGGCAGCTGGATCTACATCGGCACCCAGGGCATCGTCCAAGGCACCTACGAGACCTTCGCCGAGATGGGCCGCCAGCATTATGGCGGCGACCTCCGGGGCAAGTGGATCCTCACCGCCGGCCTCGGCGGCATGGGCGGGGCGCAGCCGCTCGCGGCGGTGATGGCCGGCGCCCACTGCATCGCGATCGAATGCCAGGAAACCCGGATCGAGAAGCGGCTCGAGACCCGCTACCTCGACCGCCGCGCGGCCACCATCGACGAAGCTCTGGAAATCATCGGCAACGCCAGCGAACCGACCAGCGTCGGCCTCCTCGGCAACGCCGCCGAACTCATCCCCGAGATGCTCGCCCGCGGCATCCGCCCCGACGCGCTGACCGACCAGACCAGCGCCCACGACCCCGCCAACGGCTATTTGCCGATCGGCTGGACCGTCGCGAAATGGCTCGACATGCGCGAGCGCGATCCGGCCGCGGTGGCCCAGGCCGCGCGCATCGCCATGGCCCGCCATGTCGAGGCGATGCTGTCCTATCGCGCGATGGGCGTCCCGGTCTTCGACTATGGCAACAACATCCGCCAAGAGGCCAAGGACACCGGCGTCGAGCACGCCTTCGACTTCCCCGGCTTCGTCCCCGCCTACGTCCGCCCACTCTTCTGCCGCGGCATCGGCCCGTTCCGCTGGTGCGCGCTGTCGGGCGATCCCGAGGATATTTACAAGACCGACCAACGGGTGAAGGAGCTGATCCCCGACGATCCGCACCTCCACCGCTGGCTCGACATGGCGCGCGAGCGGATCGCCTTCCAGGGCCTCCCCGCGCGCATCTGCTGGGTCGGGCTCGGCCAGCGCCATCGCCTCGGCCTCGCCTTCAACGAGATGGTCCGCAACGGCGAGGTCAGCGCCCCCATCGTCATCGGCCGCGACCACCTCGACAGCGGCAGTGTCGCCAGCCCCAATCGCGAGACCGAAAGCATGCAGGACGGCAGCGACGCGGTCAGCGACTGGCCGCTCCTCAACGCCCTCCTCAACACCGCCAGCGGCGCGACCTGGGTGTCGCTCCATCACGGCGGCGGGGTCGGCATGGGCTATTCGCAGCACGCCGGCATGGTGATCGTCGCCGACGGCACCGACGCCGCCGCCCGCCGCCTCGAACGCGTCCTCTGGAACGACCCCGCCACCGGGGTCATGCGCCATGCCGACGCCGGCTACGCGATCGCGCAGGATTGCGCCCGCGAGCAGGGCCTCGACCTGCCGATGCTCTGACCGACCGGAGGTACGAAGGATGTCCGACAAGCCATTGCTCGACCGACTGCAGGTCAAAGGCGAGCGCACGCTAGCGGTGATCGGCGCTCCGCCGGCGCTCGCGGCGCTGACCGCCGACGCGCGGACGGCCGAACCGCAGGATGCCGACGTCGTGCTCCTGTTCACGCCCGACCGCGCGGTCTTCGACCAGCGCCTGCCCGAGCTCGCCGCGACCCTGCGCCGCGACACCATCCTGTGGGTCGCCTACCCGAAGCTCACCTCATCCCTCGCCGCCGACCTCAGCCGCGACCTCATCCACCAGCTCGCGCCCACCCACGGCCGCGACACCGTCGCCCAGATCGCCATCGACCTCGACTGGTCGGCCCTGCGCCTGAAGCGGGTCTGAGCGGAGCGTCGTTTTTCGACCCATTGCGGACCTCGAGCCGACGGACCTATCGTTTAGGTGCTGAAGGAGGGTGCGAATGGGAGATGTAAGCAGGAAGTCGGTTGCCGTAAAACGGCGGAAGTTCGCGCGGGAAGTTGGGAGTGTTGTGCTGGGTGTATTGATCGCTCTTCTCATTGGAGAAGTCGCGGATTGGGTTCGATGGCAAATTCGGCTTCGCGATGGGCTGCAGGCGATGAGTGGCGAGCTTTCCGGAAACAGGTTCAACTTCGTTGAACGGCGACTTGAGCAAAAGTGCATCGAAAGCCGCCTGATCTCGATTGGAAAAGTTCTTGATCGGGCACGCCAGACAGGAAGCCTGCCGGCAATTGGCACAATAGGCTTTCCCGCCGTGCGACCATCAGAGTCGACAGCCTTTGAGGTTGCTAAATCCGAAGGCCTGCCGCTCCATATGGATCGGCAGAGGGCCAGAGATTTAGCGATGCTCTATGTGCAGATGGACGCGTATAACTCTGCAGTATCGTCCGAACAGAATAGCTGGAAGACACTTCAACTATTGTCTGGTTCGGAGAGAAAAGTCAGCGACGACTTTCTGATAGTGCTGTTGCAAGCCTGGGCCAACGCAAGCAGAGAAGGAGTGGTGACGGGCGTCCTTGCACAACAAGGAGACGACAACTTTAAGCGTTTCGGAGTCACGGCCGACTTTGGCGAATTTCACGATCTTGCAGGTCTAGCCAAGAAGGTGAGCGAACGACAAAGCTGCCAACCGCTCTAAGCGAGATCCGCTGCGCAGTCTCAATGTCGGCTTCCCACCCAAAGCAGATTCCGCCCCACCGCTTGAACAATAGGAAACGGCGTGCTCCGTGCTGCTCCGCCTCAACCAGCGCTGGGCGAGCCTGCCGATCGTCGGCAACGCTTGGATCGCGGCGTCGGGAAAGCCGAAGCAGGGAAAGTTCGCTAGGGGAAATATCGCCACCATGACCCCGCACCAGGGAAACTTGGAAACTTCACCTCCCGCAATGGCACAGATGTCGCCGCTCTCACCCCCGAACCAGGGAAACATGGAAACTTGTCGTCATCAACGCTGACCCTCGACCCCCAGGCGATCGACCTTACTCAGCTCCGCCAACTGTGGAGCGGGGCGCCGGCGCGCCTGCACGACGCCGCCATGCACCGGATCGACGCGTCGGCCGACGCGGTCGCGCGGATCGTCGCCGGGGGCGAGACGGTCTACGGCATCAATACGGGATTCGGCCTGCTCGCCCAGACCCGCATCCCCGCCGAGCGCCTGTCCGAGCTCCAGCGCAACCTCATCCTCTCGCACAGTTGCGGCCTTGGCGACGCCACCCCGCGCCACGTCGTCCGGCTGATGATCGTGCTGAAGCTGCTCGGCCTCGGTCGCGGGCATTCGGGGGTGCGGCCGGCGGTGATCGAGGCGCTGCAGGCGCTGCTCGACCATGACGCCATGCCGGTCATCCCGAGCCAGGGCAGCGTCGGCGCCAGCGGCGACCTCGCCCCACTCGCGCACATGACCGCCGCGCTGATGGGGCAGGGGTGGATCGACCTCGGCGGCGAGCGGCTGGCCGCCGGCGACGCGCTCCAGCGCCTCGGCCGCGCGCCGCTCGAGCTCGGCCCCAAGGAAGGACTCGCGCTGATCAACGGCACCCAATTCTCGACCGCGGTCGCGCTCGACGCCCTGTTCGCGGCCGAACGCACCTTCGGCGCCGCGCTCCACGCCGGGGCGCTGTCGGTCGATGCCTTGAAGGGCAGCGCCAAGCCGTTCGACCCGCGCATTTCCGCGCTGCGCGGCCAGCCCGGACAGATCCGCGTCGCTGCCGAGCTCGCCCGCCTGCTCGACGGCTCGGCGATCCTTTCCAGCCACACCCACGGCTGCGAAAAGGTGCAGGACCCCTATAGCTTCCGCTGCCAGCCGCAGGTGATGGGCGCCGCGCTCGACCTGCTCCACAACGCCGCCCGCACGCTGACCATCGAGGCGGGCGCGGTGACCGACAATCCGATCATCTTCGACGAGGGCGACGGCTGCGACGCCGCCATTTCGGGCGGCAATTTCCACGCCCAGCCGGTCGCCTTCGCCGCCGACACCATCGCCATGGCGCTATGCGAAGTCGGCTCCTTGAGCGAACGCCGCACCTCGGTGCTGGTCGATCCCAAGATGAGCGGGCTGCCCGCCTTCCTGGTCGACGACGGCGGGGTCAATTCCGGCCTGATGATCCCCCAGGTCACCGCCGCCGCGCTGGTCAGCGAGAACAAGAGCCTCGCCTTCCCGGCGTCGGTCGATTCGATCCCGACCTCGGCCGGGCAGGAGGACCATGTCTCGATGGCGCCGATCGCCGCGCGCAAGGCATGCGCCATCGCCCGCAATACCGCCGGGGTGGTCGCGGTCGAGCTGATCGCCGCCGCCCAGGGGGTCGACTATCACGCCCCGCTCGCGACCAGTCCGGCGCTCCAGGCGCTGCACGGCAAGGTGCGCGCGCTCAGCCCGCACCTCGAGGCGGATCGCTATTGGGCCGACGAAATGGCCGCGCTGCAGGCGGCGGTGCTGGCGGGGGAATTGAGCGGCGGCTTCACGCTGTCGGTCTAGCGGACCCGCGCCCCTAGCTGACCCGCACCCACGTCTGGTCCTTGCAGAGGAAGCCGAGGACGCAGCCCTGCACCGTCAGCTCGTTGCCGGCGAGGCTCAGGTTGCCGCTGGCGTGCATGTTCTGCTTGGGCAGGAAGACGCGGCCCTTCCAGCGGCGGGTGCCGGCCGGGCGGATGTCGGAGAGGATTGTCGTGCCGACCAGCACCTCGGTCCCCCCCTGCGCGGCCTTGGCCTTGGCCGACGCGCTGGCGTTGACCACCCGCCCGCACAGCGCCGGGCCGCACGGGCCGATCCGCACCACCACGCTGCCCTTGGGATTGCGCCACAGCCCCTCGAGCTCGGACGCCGGGCTGGCGGCGGCGGGGACCGTGGAGAGCGCCAGCGCGAGGCCGGCGGCGAGGGTCAGTTGCTTGATCATGGGCGTCCCCTAGCGGCCCGAAGCTGAGCCCAACCTTGCCGAAGCATGGCCGGAATGTGGCGCTTGTCGGCGCGGGGTCAATGCGTCGGGCAGTTGATCACCCGCGCGTCGGGGATGATCCGGGCATCGCGCGGGTGGCCGCGCATCGGCGGTCGCGCCGGCCCGGCGCCGTCCCCGCGGCCGAGCTGCGGGTCGAGCGCCTGCGCATCGGACAGCGTCCGCAGCAGCGCGCTGTCGTCCTCCAGCTTCTGCGCGATCAGGTGGCAGACCGCCTCGTCGTGCTGGACGATGCCGTGCACCACCATCAGCCGCGCGCCCATCACCACCTTGCGCTGGGCGTAGAAGGCGTCGGGCCAGATGACGAGGTTGGCGACCCCGGTCTCGTCCTCGAGCGTGATGAAGCACACCCCCTTGGCGCTGCCCGGCCGCTGGCGGATCAGCACCAGCCCGGCCAGCTTGACCCGCCGGCCATATTTGACCTCGCGCAGGTCGCTCGCGCGGACGAAGCCTTGGCTCCCATAATGATCGCGCAGGAACTGCATCGGGTGCGCCTTCAGGCTCAGTCGCGTGGTCTGGTAATCGCTCACCACATGCTCGCCCAAGGGCATCGTCGGCAGCGTCGCGGTCTCGGTCTCCTCGCCCTCGTCCCGCGCCTGAGCCGCGGCGAATAGCGGCAGCTCGGGCACCGGCCTCAACGCCCGCGCCTCCCATAGCGCCTGGCGCCGGTCGAGCCCCACTGAGCGGAAGCAGTCGGCCTCGGCCAGCCGCTCGATCGCGTGCGGCGGGACATGGCCGCGCGACTGCAGCTCCTCGACGCTGGCGAACGGCGCCGCCTCGACCAGTCGCGCGGCATCGGCGGCACGCAGGCCCTCGACCTGGCGGAGGCCGAGGCGGAGGGCAGGGGCCGAACCCGCTCGTCCTGAGCGGAGGCCGCAGGCCGTAGTCGAAGGGCGTTCACCCGCACCACGCTCCCAACGCCCTTCGACTACGCGCTTCGCGCTCCGCTCAGGACGAGCGGGGTGAGCGTCCTCCAGCGAACAATCCCACCCGCTCAGGTTCACATCCACCGCGCGTACCTCGACCCCGTGCTCGCGCGCGTCGCGGACGATTTGCGCGGGCGCGTAAAACCCCATCGGCTGGCTGTTGAGCAACGCGCAGGCGAAGGCCGCCGGATATTTCCACCGCAGCCAGCTCGACACGTAGACGAGGTGCGCGAAGCTCGCCGCGTGGCTTTCGGGAAAGCCATATTCGCCAAAGCCGCGGATCTGGTGGAAGCAGCGCTCGGCGAATTCGCGCTCGTAGCCGCGGGTCACCATCCGCTCGACCATCTTGTCCTGGAGGAGGTCGATCGTTCCCCGGCTGCGGAAGGTCGCCATCGCCTTCCTCAGCTGGTTGGCTTCCTCGGGACTGAATTTGGCGGCGTCCAAGGCGATCTTCATCGCCTGCTCCTGGAACACGGGCACGCCCAGCGTCCGCTTGAGGATCCGCTCCAATTCGTCGGGCGGACCGTGCTCGGGCGACGGCCGCGGATATTCCACCTTCTCCTTGCCCTGCCGGCGCTTGAGAAAGGGATGGACCATGTCGCCCTGGATCGGCCCGGGGCGGACGATCGCGACCTCGATCACCAGGTCGTAGAAGCAGCGCGGCTTCAATCGCGGCAGCATGTTCATCTGCGCTCGGCTCTCGACCTGGAAGACACCCAGAGAATCGCCCTGGCACAGCATGTCGTAGACGCCCGCCTCCTCGCGCGGGACGGTGGCGAGGTCCCACGCCTCACCATGATGCTGCTCGATCAGCGCGAAGCATTTGCGGATGCAGGTCAGCATGCCCAATGCGAGCACGTCGATCTTGAGGATGCCCAGTTCCTCGATGTCGTCCTTGTCCCACTCGATGAAGGTGCGGTCGGGCATCGCGCCATTGCCGACCGGGACCGTCTCGATCAGCGGTCGCTCGGTCAGGATGAAGCCGCCGACATGCTGGCTGAGGTGGCGCGGCATCCCGATCAATTGCTCGGCGAGCTTGATCACCCGCGCGAGGTGCGGGTCGGAAAGGTCCAGCCCGGCCTCGGCGACATGGTTCTCGCTGACGTCCTCGCCCCAGCCCCAGATGGTCCCGGCGATCGCCGCGCAAATGTCTTCGGAGAGGCCCATCACCTTGCCGACCTCGCGGATCGCCGAGCGAGGGCGGTAGTGGATGATGGTGGCGGCGATCCCGGCGCGGTCGCGGCCGTACTTCTGGTAGATGTGCTGGATCACCTCCTCGCGCCGCTCATGCTCGAAATCGACGTCGATGTCGGGCGGCTCCTTGCGCTCCTCGGAGATGAAGCGCTCGAACAGGAGGTCGTTGGTCGAGGGGTCGACCGCGGTGATGCCGAGGCAATAGCAGACCGCGCTGTTGGCGGCCGACCCACGTCCCTGGCAGAGGATCGGCGGCTCGCATGAGCGGGCGAAATCGACGATCGAATGGACCGTCAGGAAGTAGCGCGCGAAATCCAGTTTCGCGATCAGTTTGAGTTCGTGGCGGAGCTGCCTGACGATCGTCTCGGGTACCCCGTCGGTGCCCCACCGCGCCGAAGCGCCGATCCAGGTCAGATGCTCGAGCTGCTGCTGCGGACTGCGCCCCTCGGGCACGCTCTCGCGCGGATATTCATATTTGAGCTCGTCGAGACTGAAGCCGAGCGCGTCGGCGAACGCGCGGGTGGCGCGGATCGCGTGGGGCCAGCGCTCGAACAGCCGCGCCATCTCGGCCGGGCTCTTCAAATGCCGCTCGGCATTGGGGTGGAGGCGGTAGCCGGCCTCCGCCAGCGTGGTCTTCTCGCGGATGCAGGTCATGATGTCCTGCAGCGGGCGCTTGGCGGGCTCGTGATAATGGACGTCGTTGGTGGCGAGGATGGTCGCGCCGATCGCCTTCGCCAGCCGGTCCAATCGCTCGATCCGGGCGAGATCGTCGCCGCGATAGAGGTGCGCGGCGGCGATGTGGCGAAGCCCGGGCAGCGCCGCGGTCAGCGCCGGCAGCAGCGCTTCGAAGGCGTCCAAATCCTCCTCGGGCCACGCGATGAAGGCGATGCCCTCGCGATGGTCGGCGACATCGGCCAGCGTGAGGTCGCACTCGCCCTTCTCCGCGCGGCCCTGCCCGAGGCTGAGCAACCGCGACAGCCGCGCATAGCCTTCGCGGTCGATCGGGTAGGCGAGGAGGGTCGCGGCTTGTTCATCACCCCCACCCGCTCGTCCTGAGCGGAGCGCGGAGCGCGCAGTCGAAGGGCGTTCGGCGTCGCCACCCTCGGCACGCCCTTCGACTACGGCCTGCGGCCTCCGCTCAGGACGAGCGAACTGCAGCACATTGCTGCTGGCACTAGGCGCCACCCGCACCACCAGCCGGGACCCGATCAGCGGCCGCAGCCCCGCGCCCTTGCAGGCGCTATGCATCCGCACCACCCCCGACAGCGTGTTCACGTCGGCGACTCCGATCGCGTCCATCCCCATCGCGAAGGCGGTCATCACCAGCTCGATCGCGTCCGACGCCCCGCGCAGGAAGCTGAACGGGGTGGCGATCCCCAGTTCGACGAAGTCGGCGGGCGGGATGAACGCGGCGGGACCGCCTTCGCGGACCAGCTTGCGGCGGGCATAGCCTTCCTGCTCAGGCATGGCGGCGGCTCATGCGAACAGCCCGTGGACGAACCATTCGGGCGGCCCGCCGCGCCCGTCGCCGACCAGCCCTTCGCGGAAGATCCAGAAGCGGCAGCCGGCCTCGTCCTCGACCTTGTAATAATCGCGCAAGCGCGCGGTCGAGCGTTCGCGCCACCATTCGGGGGCGATCCGCTGCGGCCCCTGCGCGCGGGCGATGTCATGCACCTTGCGCCGCCAGACGAAGCGGCGGGGGAGGCCCTCGGGTGTCGCATAGATGACCGCGATCGCCTCGGGCGTGTCGAGCAGGCGCTGGGGGGAATCCACCGCACTACTCGTTCGTCCTGAGCGGAGGCCGTAGGCCGCAGTCGAAGGGCGTTCGTGTGGCAACACGCCCTTCGACTTCCCCCGGATCAAGTCCGGGGTCCGCTCAGGACGAGCGGGGGTATTCGCAGCCACCCCCGCGACCCACCCGCTCGCCCGCTCGGGCAAATGGCTCTCGCGCGGCGCTGGCCGTCGCACCTTGTCGGGCCCCAGCTTGACGCTCAGCCGGTCGATCAGCTCGGCCAGCCTGGTCTCGCCCGACGGCTCGCCGACCAGCGCGTCCTGCCCCGCGTCGAGCCGCTCGGCCCAGCTCGCGGTCAGCGCGAAGGCGTCGACCCCGAAGCCGGGATCGATCGTCTGAGCCTTGTCGGCGAGCAGCCGGGCGAGGTGCCTGGGATCGCGGGTCGGGATGGAGGTGGCGGCGCTCGCCTCGCTCAGCGTCCCGTCGACCCGGTAGCCGGTCAGCACCAGCGCGCGTGCGCCCAGCTTGCGCGTCTGCAGCTCGGCGACCAGCCGCGGCACCAGCAGCGCCAGCGCCTGGGGTCCCGCCTCGGGGTGGGTGACCGGCTCCTGCATCCGCAGCAATGCGCACGGCGGCGGGTCGGGGCGGACCCCAGTCAGCGGCTCGGGCTTGCGGCCCAATGCGCGGTCGAGCGCGTCCAAGGGATGCTCGGCCTCGCGGAAGCGCCGCGCGAGCGCCTTGCGCGGCACGCCGGCCAAGTCGCCGATGGTCTTGAGGCCGAGCCGGACGAGGATGTGAGTCGCTTGCGGGCTCAGACGCAGCGCGGCGACGGGGAGGGGGGCGAGCAGCACCGCTAGCCGTGCCGTCGACGCCTGGTCGGTGTTGCCGCCGAACCGCGCCAGCGCCCACGCCGCGCCCGCGGTCGGCGCGATCGCCGCGCGGGTGGTGAAGCCAAGCGCCGCGATCCGCGCCTCCATCTCGGCCAGCAGCCGCGCCTCGCCGCCGAACAGGTGCGCGATCCCGGTCAGGTCGAGCCGCAGCGCGTCGGTCCCGTCGAGCTCGACCAGCGGCGACCAGCGGGCCGCCCACAGCGCCAGCGCGCGCAACCAAGCGGCATCGCCCGCGACATCGGCCGGCACCGCCTCGAGCGCGGGGTCGAGCGCGCGGGCGTCGGTCAGCCGCCCGCCGACCCGCGCCCCGCCCGCCAGCGCGGCGTCGGTGGCGGCGTGGATCAGCTGGCCGTGCTGCGCCTCGACCGTGAGGACGACGGGCCGCTCAGGCTGATCGTCGCCTGTCCCGAGCGACGTCGAGGGGCCTGTCCCGAGCGGCGTCGAGGGGCCTGTCCCGAGCGACGTCGAGGGGCCTGTCCTCGCCCACCGCTCGATCGCCAGCCGGGGCAGCCACAGGGAGCAGATCCGTTGATCCGTCACCGGCCATCACCCAGCGCCCCGGGGGGCGTCCGCGCGCACGGAACAGCTCGGCCTCCCAGCGCGGTTCGCCCGGCGCGCGATGGTCGAGCGGATGGGCCAAACTCGGCGCGCTCGCCAGCCGCCAGCGGAAGCGCGCGCCGCTCAAATTGGCGTGGCCGCCCAGCCTTATCAAACAGGCGGCCACGCCATGACGTTCGGCGGCCACCGCCAGCCGCCGGGTCGCGGTGAAGTCGAGCGCGGCGGGGTCCCCCCACACTTCGCCGATCACGGCGCTCAGGGCCGGGCATCGCAGGCCCTCCTCCATCGCCCACAGCGCCGCCCGGGCGTCGCGCGCCTCGACATGGATGAGCCCCTGGCCGTGGCGCCCGAGCCCGGCGGGATGGACCCGCCCGCCCTCGAGGATCGCCATCCTTTCCTGCACCCACAACAGCGGCCTGGCCGGGTCGAGCTGCCTAAGCAGGAACCCCGCCCAGCCCGCGTCGCGCGGGCTCGCGGCGAACAATTCGGACAGCGTCGGTCCGCCCGCCGCCGACAACGGCAGGGGCTGTTCAACCCGCGCGGATTCCCCGCCGGGGACGGAGGGCAGACCTCGTTCCACACGACTCGCAACGTTCTTGTTCTACTTTTGTTCTTATTCCCGCGAGTCCGGCACGCGAGTCAATGGAGCGACTCGACCGCGCTGTTTTTGGCCTTGCACGCGCGGCTCAGGAGCGCTCCACTACGGCGATGCGTACCCTCCTCCTGGCACCCGCCCTGTTCCTTGCCCTCACCGGCGCCGGCCCGATCGATCCCGCCCGGATCAAGGCCGACGTCCGCATGCTTTCCTCCGATGCGTTCGAAGGACGTGGTCCCGGTGAGCCGGGCGAGCAGAAGGCGATCGCCTATATCGCGCGGCAGATGGCGGCGGCGGGGCTGCAGCCGGCGGGCGAGGGCGGGAGCTGGTATCAGCCGATCAACTTCGTCCGCCTCGACACGCTGCCCGGCGGGCGCCTGACGGTCGCCATGCGCGGCCGCCCGGCCGTGCTGCGCGACGGCCCCGACCTCGACATCAACCCGACCGCGCCCGGCCGCACCCACCTCACCGGCCTGCCGCTGGTGTTCGCCGGCTGGGGCGCGCCCGATCCGGCCCGCGGCTGGGACGCGTTCCAGGGGGTCGACGTGCGCGGCAAGGTGGTGGTGATGCTCGCCAACGATCCCGACTTCGAGGCCGGGCGCGACCTCGGCTTCGGTGGCCGCGCTTTGTCCTTCGCCGGGCGCGGCGGGGCCAAGGTCGTCGCCGCGGCCAAGGCCGGCGCCGCGGGCGTGCTCTTCATCCACGAGGAAGCCGCCTACAGCTGGCCCTACAGCCAGGTCGGCGGCAGCATCCGCGTGCCGGCCTTCAGCTATGCGCCCCTGAAGCCGACCAGCATCAGGTTCAGCGGCATCGTCCGCGGCCCGGCGATCCTGCCGCTGCTCGCGCGCGCCGGCTACACCCTGCCGGCCTTGAAGCAGCGCGCCCGCAGCGCCGCCTTCCGCGCCTTCGCGCTCCCTGGCACGGTCAGCGTCGACGCCACCAACCGCGCGACCAACGTCGTCAGCCACAATGTCGTCGGCATCCTGCGCGGCGCGGCGCGGCCCAACGACTATGTCCTCTACGGGGCGCATTGGGACGCCAACGGCCACAACGGTCCCGACGCGCGCGGCGACAGCATCCGCAACGGCGCGATCGACAATGCCACCGGCACGTCGGAGATGCTCGAGATCGCGCGTGCCTTCGCCCACGGCCCGCGGCCGCAGCGCTCGATCGTCTTCGCCGCCTGGACCGCCGAGGAGAAGGGCCTGCTCGGCTCCGACTGGTTCGCCTCGCACCCGCTGGTCCCGCTCGCCCGCACCGCGGCGGTGATCAACCTCGACCCCCATGTGGCGCTGCCCGCCGCGCGCAACCTCGAACTCATCGGCCCCGGTCAGTCCGAGCTCGAAGCGATGCTGGTCCAGGCCGCCCGCGAGCAGGGGCTGCGGGTCGATCCCGAGCCGAGCCCCGAGGCTGGCTGGTATTTCCGTTCGGACCATTTCCCCTTCGCCCAGCGCGGGGTGCCGGTGCTCGCCTTCCGCGGGGGACGGGACCTCCAGGTCGGCGGGACTGCCGCCGGGCAGCGGATCGTCGGCGCCTACAATGCGCGCTGCTATCATCAGCCGTGCGACGAGTTCGACCCCAAGTGGACCTTCGCCGGCACCGCCCAGGAAGCGCTGGCCGCCTATCGCGTCGGCCAGATGGTCGCCGACAGCGACCGCTGGCCGGGCTGGCTGGCCGGCGCGCCCTACGCCGCGACCCGCACCCAAAGCGCGGGCGAACGGCGCTGAGCCAGTCGTCGATGCGCCCGGCCGACATCCTCCGCACGCTGCTGGCGGGCGTGCTGCTGACGCTGCTGGGCGGATGCACGCTCAACCCGGCATCCTTCGCGCCGGCGGACGAGCAGCGCCAGGCGATGGCCTATTTCCGAACGATCGACGAGGCGCGGGGGACCGCCGATCCCGCCAAGCTGACCTTGCCGGCGGGGACGAGCGTGCCGGCCGACATCTTCCGCCAGCTTGCCGTCGCGACGCCGAAGGTGACGCCCCGCATGGTCGGCTACTGGACGGTGAGCGGTGGTGGGGCGCGGCGATCGCGCCTCGTCTATGCGCTCGACGACGGGCCCCGCTCGGGGTTGGTCACGATCATGCTCGTGCGGTCTGACGACAGCCGGTCTGACGGAGGCATTTTCTGGCAGCCTCTCGGGCGTCCGCTCGACGAAGCGACCCGCTTCTCGCTCGCGGCCGGCCGAGAGGCCGTCATTCTCCTGCTGATCCCGCTCGCCGCCTGGGCGCTGTCGATCGCCGCGATCGTCCGCGTCTGGCGGAGCGGCCTGTTTCGCCGGCGATTGCTGTGGACGCTCGGCTGTCTGCCCGGCTGGATGCTGCTGTCGATCGCCTGGCCAAGCGGCGACCTCGGCCTCAAGCTGCTCTACTTCTCGCTGCTGCCCGCGGGCTTTCGGCAGATCGGACCGATCCCCGACAACTGGCTGATTACCGCCACGCTGCCGATCATCGCGATCGTGGTGCTGCTTCGACGAGCGCCACCGGCGACGCCAGCCGCCAGCGAGGCGTCGGCCTAGTTGGCGACCCGCCGCGCGGTGCGGATGGTGACCGCGGGGTCGAGCATCTGGCCCTTCATCGGGCCAATTCCCTTGTCGGGCGAAACCGGGCTGGCGAGGATCGCCTTCACCACGTCCATCCCTTCGACCACATGGCCGAACACCGCGAAGGCGTCGCCGAACGTCGTGATCGGCCCGGCGAGGATGAAGAAGTCCGACTTGGCGGTGCCCGGCCCGAGGTTGGCCATCGCCACCGCCCCGGCGTCCATCTTGAGCCCGGTCTGGCTCGGCGGCTCATGCGCGACCGGCGGGTAGAGCAGCCGCGCGTCCTTGGTGATCCCGGCCTGGATGAGGCCGTTGCCCGCGCCATAGGGCATCGCGCGATAGAAAGTGCTCCCGTCGAACCGCTTCGAATCGACGTAGCGCAGGAAGTTGGCGGTGGTCGCCGGCGCGTGGGCGCGGTCGAGCGCGAGCACGATCCGTCCCGCGGCGGTGTCGAGCGCCACGGTCACCAGATCGGTCGTCGCTGCCGGTGCCGCAGGGGCGGACGCGGGCGGCGGCACAGTCTGGGCGGAAGCCGGAAAGGCGGCGAGCAGGGCGAGCGCGAGGGCGATTCGACGGGTCATGCGGCCAGCCTAGCGCCGCCCGGGCCATCCCACTATATGCGCCGCGAGACTCATGCCGACCGCCACCACCACCTTGCCCCTGCCAGCCGACTGGCGGGACCTGTTCGCGCTCACCAAGCCGCGCGTGATGACGCTGGTCGTCTTCACCGGCCTCGCCGGCCTGCTCGCCGCGCCGGTGACGCTGCACCCGGTGCTGGCGTTCACCGCTGTGCTGTGCATCGCGCTCGGCGCGGGCGGAGCGGCGGCGCTCAACATGTGGTATGAGGCCGACCTCGACGCGATGATGCGGCGGACCGAGAAGCGCCCGCTGCCCGCCGGCCGCCTCGATCGTCAGACCGCGCTCCATTTCGCCATCGGGCTATCGGCGATGTCGGTCATCCTGATGGACCTCGCCACCAATCACCTGGCGGCGCTGATCCTCGCTTTCTCCATTTTCTTCTACGCGGTGATCTACACCGTCTGGCTCAAGCGCCGGACCCCGCAGAACATCGTTATCGGCGGCGCCGCCGGCGCTTTCCCGCCGCTGATCGGCTGGGTCGCCGCGACCGGGCGGATCGAGCTGCTGCCGGTGCTGCTGTTCCTGCTCATCTTCCTGTGGACCCCGCCGCACTTCTGGGCGCTCAGCCTGTTCGTGCGGACCGATTATGCCAAGGCCGGGGTGCCGATGCTGCCCGTGGTCGCCGGGCTGCCGCACACCCGCCTGCAGGTGCTGCTCTACACGCTGCCGATGGCCGCGGCGGCGGTCGCGCCCTGGCCGCTCGGCCTGACCGGCGCGCTCTATGGCGTCACTGCCGCGGTTGGCTCGGCGCTGTTTCTGCTGCTGTCGATCGCGGTGTGGCGCAACCGCGCGACCGAGCCGGCCGGCATGAAGCCCGAAAAGCAGCTGTTCGCTTATTCAATCATCTATCTCTTTGTCCTGTTCGGCGCGGTCGTCGCCGACCGCTGGTGGCCCCTATGAACACTCCCCGTCCCGAAGATGAGCTCGTCCGTGCCCGCCAGCGGGGCGGCGCGCGGATCACCGCCATCCTGCTCATCCTGTTCGTCGTCCTGACCTTCGCGATCACCATCGCCAAGCTGACGGTGAACCGGTGAACGCGCCCCAGCGGATCGAGCACGAGAAGCGCAACAAGAAGGTCGCGATCCGCGCCGCCTTGTTCGTCCTCTTCATGCTCGGTGTCGCCTTCGCCTGCGTGCCGCTCTACCGCGCCTTCTGCCAGGCGACCGGCTTCGGCGGCACCCCGCGCCGCGCCGAGGTCGCGCCGGGCGCGGTGGCGGGAGAGATTACCGTCCGCTTCGACGCCAACATCAACGCCGCGCTGCCGTGGGAATTCCGCCCTGAGCAGAATACCGTCACCATCCACCCGGGCGAGAAGACCCAGATCAGCTATTTCGCGCATAACAACAGCCCGCGCGTCACCACCGGTCGTGCGGCGTTCAACGTCTCGCCCGATCTTGCCGGCCAATATTTCAGCAAGATCCAGTGCTTCTGCTTCACCGAGCAGACGCTGCGCCCGGGCCAGAAGGCGCATATGCCGGTGGTGTTCTTCGTCGATCCGCAGATCCGCAAGGACCCGGCGACCAAGGACATTCACGAGATCACGCTGAGCTATACGTTTTACCCGGTGGAAAAACCCGCAGGCGCCAGCTAAGGCCTCGCCCGAAACTCGCTTGAAACACGGGACCATCGATGGCCGCTAGCACCAAGAACCATCCCTACCACATCCTGCCGCCGAGCCTGTGGCCGCTGGCCGGCAGCTTCTCCGCGCTGCTCCTGACGGGCGGCGGGGTGATGTGGATGCACGACAACCCCTACGGCAAGTTCGTCTGCATCGCGGGCCTGCTTGGCGTGCTGGCGGTGATGTTCAGCTGGTGGCGCGACGTGATCCACGAGGCGCATGCCGGCGATCACACCCCGATCGTCCAGCTTCACCTGCGCTACGGGATGATCCTGTTCATCGCCTCCGAGGTGATGTTCTTCGTCGCCTGGTTCTGGGCCTATTTCATGAACGCGCTGTTCCCCAGCGCGGCCGAGAGCGTCGGCGCGCAGTGGCCGCCCAAGGGCATGGAGGTGCTGAACCCGTTCGGCTTCCCGCTCCTGAACACGCTGATCCTGCTGTGCTCGGGCACCACCGTCACCTGGGCGCACCATTCGCTGATCCACGGCGACCGCAAGGGCCTGAAGAACGGGCTGCTGCTGACCATCCTGCTCGGCATCACCTTCACCTGCATCCAGGCGTATGAATATATTCACGCGCCCTTCAGCTTCTCGTCCGAGCATGCGACGGCGGAGAGCCCGGCCAACATCTACACCTCGGCCTTCTTCATGGCGACCGGCTTCCACGGCGCCCACGTCATCATCGGCACCATCTTCCTGATCGTCTGCTACCTGCGCGCGGTGAAGGGCGACTTCACCCCCAAGCAGCACTTCGGCTTCGAAGCGGCGGCCTGGTACTGGCACTTCGTCGACGTGGTGTGGCTGTTCCTGTTCGTCTCCATCTACATCTGGGGCGGATGGGGCGCCCCGATGCACGGGTGACCTCAGCCGACGAGCGGCAGGAGCCCGACGTGCTGGTGACGGCGTTGAAAGGAACCTGCCCCCGTTGCGGAAAGGGCCGGCTGTTTGCCGGCCCTGTTCGTTTCGCCGACCGCTGCAGCGCCTGCGGCCTCGACTACACCCAGTTCAACGTCGGTGACGGTCCCGCCGCCTTCCTCATCCTGATCGTCGGCGCGATCCTGGTGATCGCCGCGCTGGTGCTCGACGCCAGCCATGAGCCGCCGTGGTGGGTCCATCTCGTCTGGCTGCCGATCGGGCTCGTCCTGACCGGTGGCGGGTTGCGGCTGGCCAAGGCGTGGCTGCTTGGCGCAGAATATCGCAACCGCGCGCGCGAAGGGCGGCTGGTGAAATGAACCGCCGCCAGCTGATAGTACCCACCATCCTGGTGCTGCTGCTGGTCGGCGTGCTGATCCGCCTCGGCTTCTGGCAGCTCGACCGTGCCCACCAGCGCGATCGCCAGGCCTCACTGCAGGCGCAGAACCTCCACCTCCCGCCGATGGCCTTTCCCGCCAGTCCGGTCGGCGATCAGTGGCTCTACCGCCGCGCCAGCGGTTTCTGCCTGTCGCCGGTCTCCGTCCAGACGCTCGGCGCTGGCGGCGCCGGTTTCCGCGTGCTCGCCGCCTGCCGCACCGGGGCCGAAGGGCCGGGCCTCACCGTCCAGCTCGGCACCACCCGCGATCCCAATCAGAAAGTGCAGTGGGCTGGCGGCCCGGTCAGCGGCATCATCGACTATGCGCCCGACGAACGGCCGCTCTCGGTGCGCCTCTTCCACCATCAGCCGCGCACGCTGATGCTGGTCGCCGCCCCGCCGCTCGCGGGCCTCGCCGCCAACCCCGCCCCGGGCGCCGATGCCGAGGGGAACAGCAGCTGGTCCTACGCCGTCCAGTGGTTCCTGTTCGCCGCGGTCGCGCTCACCATCTACGTGATCGCCGTCGCCACCCGTCTGCGAAAGGCGCGCCCATGAGCGCGTCGCTCCACCGGCTCGCCAACGGGATGGCGGTCGTCGCCGACCCGATGCCCGGCGCGCAGTCGGCGGCGGTCGGCCTCTACGCCGCGGTCGGTTCGCGCTTCGAGCCGGTCGGCAAAGGCGGCCTCGCCCACATGGTCGAGCATATGGTGTTCAAGGGCGCCGGCAGCCGCGACGCCCGCGCGATCGCCGAGGACATCGAGCATGTCGGCGGCTCGCTGAATGCCTGGACCGCGCGCGACCAGACCGCTTTCCACGCCCGCGTCCTTCCTGCCGACGTCCCCCTCGCGGTCGAGCTGATCGCCGACCTCGTCCGCGCGCCCCACTTCGACGCCGCCGAGCTCGAGCGCGAGAAGGGCGTCATCCTCTCCGAGCTGGGTGAGATCCTCGACAATCCCGAGGACCTGTCGGGCGACCTGTTGTTCGAAGCCGCTTTTCCCGACCAGCCGCTCGGCCGCCCGGTCATCGGGACGGAGCCGTCGATCACCGGCTTCGCGGTCGCCGACCTCCACGGTTGGCTTGGCAACCAGTTCAGCCCGGAGCGATTGCTGCTGGTCGGCACCGGCGCGGTCGCGCCCGAGCGCCTGCTTGCCATGGCCGAGGCGCGTTTCGGCGATCTCGCGCCGGGCCACCCCGCAGCCCAGCCGCCCGCCCGCTTCACCGGTCTCGCCCGCCAGCAGCAACGCCGCACCGCTCAGGCCCACTGGCACCTCGGCTGGGCCGCCCCGCCCGGCGCCGATCCGGCCATGCCCGCCGCCGCGGTATTCTCGCAAGCGGTCGGCGGCGGAATGTCCTCGCGGCTGTTCCAGCAGCTGCGCGAGGAGCGCGGCCTCGCTTATTCGATCTACGCCTGGGTGCAGGGATTCGCCGACACCGGCCTGTTCGCGGTCAGCGCGGCCACCGACCGCAAGGACGCCCCCGCCGCGCTGGCGCTCGCGCAGGACGTCGTCGCCGCCGCCGCCGAGACGCTAAGCGACCCCGAAGTCGCCCGCGCCAAGGCCCAGATCGAAGCGCAGCTGCGGATGAGCCTCGAAACCGTGCAGGGCCGCGCCGACCATCATGCCCGCTCGGTTGAGCTGTTCGGCCGGCTGATGAGCCTCGACGAATCGCTCGCCGAGCTCGCCGCGGTCGATGCCGCCGCTGCCTGCGCCGCGGGCACCGCGATGCTTGGCCAGCGCCCTGCCTTTGCCGCGATCGGCGGGGGCAAGCTGGCGCTCGCCGCATGACCGACCTCCAGACGATCGTCGCCGAGCCGTGGGCCGACTGCGGCCTCCTCGACAGCGGCCACGGCCGCAAGCTTGAGCGCTACGGCGACGTTCGGGTGATCCGCCCCGAGCCGCAGGCGATGTGGGCGCCTGCGAGCGACGACTGGTCCGCCGATGCCGAATTCGTTCCCGGCAGCGACGAGGACGGCGGCGGCCGCTGGGTCCACCAGCGCCCCGTCCGGGCCAGCTGGCCGCTGCAGCGCGACGGCGTCCGCTTCCACGCCAGCCTGACCCCGTTCCGCCACCTGGGCTTCTTCCCCGACATGGCGCCGCAATGGGACTGGATGCGCGCGCGCTCGGCCGACGCCGACGTGCTCAACCTGTTCGGCTACACCGGGGTCGGCACCTTGCTGCTGAGCGAGGCGGGAGCGCGGATGGTCCACGTCGACGCCTCCAAGAAGAGTGTCGAAGGCGGCCGCGCCAACGCGGCCCTCTCGAACATGACCGAGCGGCCGATCCGCTGGATCGTCGACGACGCCACCAAATTCACCGCGCGCGAGGTCCGCCGCGGGCGCCGCTACGACGGGATCCTGCTCGACCCGCCCAAGTTCGGCCGCGGTCCGACCGGGGAGATGTGGCGCCTCGAGGAGCATCTCGCCCCCCTGCTCGCCGACTGCCGCCAGCTGCTCGACGAGAACAGCCGCTTCCTCGTCCTCACCGTCTACGCCGTGCGGATGAGTGCGCTGAGCATCGCCGAACTCCTCCGCCAGACCCTCGCCGATTTGGGCGGGACGGTCGAATGCGGCGAGATGGCGGTGCGCGAGGAAGCGCGCGGGCTGCTCCTCCCGACGGCCATTTTCGCGCGGTGGCGGCGCGACTAGGTCCGCAAGGCCCGCAAGCCCGCGCCGCCGACGAACGGCGCGCCAGCGGTGATGAACAGGGCAGTCGCAGCTTCGAGCGCCAGCGCGCCCGGTTCGCCCGCCGCCGCGCCCGCTCCGAAAATCAGCAACGGCACCGCCAGCGGTAGCAGCAGCAGCCCACCCAGGGCCGCCGCGCCGCGCAGGCCCGCCGTCAGGCTCGCCACCGCCACCGCCAGCGCGGCGAGGGCCGGCGTCCCCACCGCCAGACTGGCCAGGCCCCGGCCGAGCGCCGCTCCGTCGAGTCCGAGCAGCGCCGCCCCCGGCAGCGCGGCGAGCAGCAGCAGCGGCCCGAAGGTCAGCCAGTGCCCCGCGATCTTGGCCGAGGCGGTCACTTCGTCAGCCACGCCGGCGACCGCCAGCTGGTCGAGCACCCCATCGGCGCGGTCGGGCTCGATCAGCCGCTCGATCGGCAGCAGCGCGGCGGTCAGCGCCGCGATCCACAGCGCCCCACCGCCGATTCGCGCCAGCAAGCGCGCATCGGGCCCGACCGCGAACGGCACCACCGCCACCACCAGCAGGAAGAAAGCGAGCGGCAGCCACGCCGCCGCGCTCAGCGCGCGCCGCACCTCGCGGAGGATCAGCCGCCCGGTCATGCGGCGAGATCTAGCGCGCGCCAGCCCGCGCCGGGCATCGGCTGATGCGAGGTTGCCAGCACCGCGCCGCCCTCGGCCCGGTGGCGCTCGATCAGCGCGGCGACCAACCCAATGCTGTCCGCATCGAGCCCGCTCAGTGGCTCGTCGAGCAGCCATAGCTGCGCCCCCGACGCCGCCACCCGCGCGAGCCGTGCTCGCCGTGCCTGCCCGGTCGACAGCAGCCGCACCGGCACGTCGGCAAGGCGCGAGAGATCGAGCGCCTTGAGCGCGCCGTCCAGCGCCGCCGCATCCTCGGTCCAGAAGCGCAGCGCCCGCCGCAGTGGCAATTCGCGGTCGAGCGCCAGCGCCTCGTCCGCCAGCGCCGCCGGCGCCGCTTCGATCGTCCCGCTGAGCGGCTTCAATAGCCCCGCCGCCAGCCTCAGCGCGCTCGACTTGCCGACCCCGTTGGGCCCGCGCAGCCACAGCCCGTCGCCGGCCCCCAGCTCGAACGACAGGTCCGAAAACAACAGCCGCCCGCCACGCCAGCAGGCGACCTCGGCGAACCGCAGCAAGTCGCTCACTCGGCCTCGTCTTCGAGCGCGTGCATGTCGTCGTCGGAAAAACCGAAATGATGCCCGACCTCGTGGATCAGGACATGGGTGACCAAAGTCTCGAGCTCCTCGCCCTCGGCCGCCCATTCGTCGAGCAGGGGGCGACGGAACAGCTGGATGCGGTCGGGCAGGCTGCCGCTGTCGGTCGAGCTGCGCTCGGTCAGCGGGCGGCCGGTGTAGAGCCCCGACAGGTCGAACGGGTCCTCGATCCCCATCTCACGCAGCACGTCCTCGTCGGCGAATTCCTCGACCTGCAGGACGACGCCGTCGAGGTGGCTGGCGAACGGCTCAGGCAATCGCTCGAGCGCGGCGCGCGCCAGCGCCTCGATCTCGGCGGCGGAAGGGGACGGACCGAAGGCGCGCATTGATCAAGCGCCTAGCCGAGCGCGGCGGCAACGGCCAGCGGGTGGCTTGTCGCTGGCGCCCCGCTTCCCTAGAGAGCGCTGCTTCCAGGCACCTCAATCAGTGCGGAGCGGTGGCCGAGTGGTCGAAGGCGCTCG
This sequence comes from Sphingomonas ginsengisoli An et al. 2013, assembly GCF_009363895.1. Taxonomy (NCBI): domain Bacteria; kingdom Pseudomonadati; phylum Pseudomonadota; class Alphaproteobacteria; order Sphingomonadales; family Sphingomonadaceae; genus Sphingomonas; species Sphingomonas ginsengisoli (ex An et al. 2013). The sequence goes on from NZ_CP045434.1 coordinate 2,356,893, forward strand.
CCTGGAAAGTGAGTATACGGCAAAACCGTATCGAGGGTTCGAATCCCTCCCGCTCCGCCACCTGGCTGGACTAAGCCCGCAAAAAGGGCCCGGCGCTTTCACGCCGAGCCCTCTTTTCCGACAATCCGCGATTAGCGGTTGTCGTTGTCGCTCACGTCCTTGTTGTCGTCGTCGCTGCCGACGATCTCGCGGGCCTTGTCCTTGATGCTGCCCCAAGCGTTCTGGAGCTTGCCTTCGCCCTGGTCGGCCTTGCCTTCGGCTTCGAGCTTCTTGTCGCCGAACAGCGCGCCGGCGCCTTCCTTGAGCTTGCCGCCGGCCTGCTTGAGGCTGCCTTCGGTGCGGTCGCTGTCGATGCCCAGCTTGTTGTCGTCCTTGTCGATGCTCATGATCGTCTCTCCAATGGTCGCTCGGACCTAGAAAACGGTCCGGCGCCGGCGAGGTTTCATGACATCGTGCCTAGTAGCGGCACTGGGCAGGATCGACCGGCTGGATCGAGTTGATCCGGTTGTGCGCCGAGCGGATCACCAGGCACTCGCGGCTGCCGCGGCGCCAATATTCCTTGACCCATTCTCCGCCCAGCTTGCGGTTGCTCACTTCGACGAAGCCGCGATTGTTGAGACGGCTCAGCGCCTCGGCGGTGTTGCGGCCCTGGAGCCGGCTCCAGCCGTTGTCGTACCAGCCGTAGAGCGGCGCGCCCCCGCCCTGACCGAAGCGCGCCTGCGCGCCGGCCTGATAGCCTTGCAGATAGGCGCGCGCATTGCCCAGGCGCGGGCCGCCGGAAAGGCCGTCCTGATAGCCGCGCTGGTAGAGATTGTTGGCGCCGCGTCCCGCTGACCAATCCTGCGCGACCATGGACACCAGGAAGCCGGCTGGTTGCGCGGCAGCGGAAACCGGCAACGCGGCCAGCGTAAGGGCGAGGCCGGCGGCCATTCGAGGCAAGGTGGTCATGTCTGCTTCTCCCGATGAGGTTGACGCATCACGCGGCCGCCGGGCGGCCAGCAACGACCAGCCGGACATCAAGCGGGTGGGCGCGTCGATGATGCCGCCAACCGCCGCCGAGTCCCGTGGCAATCTTGTTTCGCTAGAGTATCAACTTCACGGCGATGGGAAAAGGCGTTTGGCGGCAGGCGCACGCTTGGCCATAGCCGGCGCTGCGGGCTAGGGTCGCCCGCACGATGAGGCCTTGGTGACCAGCAGCGAACGACAGCCGCGGCGGATCGGCTTCCTCTTCAATCACGACCAGATCCACCAGATCGGGCACAGCCTGCCGATCGCGCTGGCGCTCGCGCGGCGGCGGTTGCCCGGGGTCGAGGTCGTGCTGATCACCACCTCCGATCGCCTTGCCGCCGAAGTCGAGCGGTTGATCGCCGGCCAGGGTGAGCGGCCGCCGCTGACGATGGTCGCCTTGCGGCCACGACGGCGGTCGAGCCGGCTGGCGAGCGCGCTGCTCGAGCGGTGGCTGCCGATCGCCAAGCTCGCCGTCCTCCGCGACAATCTCGCCTTCTTCCGCACGCTCGACGCGCTGGTGGTCGCCGAGAAGAGCTCGACCCTCTTGAAGACCCGCTACGGCCTCACCGGCCTGACGCTGATCCACACCCGCCACGGCGCGGGCGACCGCGCGATCGGGTTCAATGCCGCCAGCCGCGCCTTCGACCTGGTGCTCGTCTCGGGTCCCAAGATCGCGCGCCGGCTGAGCGCGGAGGCGGGAGTGCCCGCCGAGCAGCTTGCCCTGGTCGGCTATCCCAAGCTCGACCTCCTTCCCGCGACGCCGCCGCGCCTGCCGCTGCAGGCCAACGGCGGCCCGACGGTGCTCTACAACCCGCACGTCTCGCCGCATCTGTCGTCCTGGTATGAAGATGGCGCCAAGCTACTCGCCTGGTTCGCGGCCAATCCGGCCTACAACCTCATCTTCGCGCCCCATGTGATGCTGTTCGAGCGGCCGCTGACGGTGACCATCGACCGGCTGACCGCGCGCCGTCCGGGCAAGATTGCCAAGGCGGTCATTGAGGCCCCGAACATTCTCGTCGACCGCGGCTCGCCGGCCTCGACCGACCTCACCTACACCCAGGCCGCCGACCTCTATCTCGGTGATGTCAGCAGCCAACTCTACGAATTCCTCGCCACGCCGCGGCCGTGCATCTTTCTCAACACGCACGGCGTCGCCTGGCGCGACGACCCGAATTACGCCTTCTGGCAGGCGGGCGAGGTGATCGACGAAGTCGACGCGCTGCCCGGTGCGCTCGAACGGGCGTGGCGCGACCATCCGCGTTACCTGCCCGCCCAGCAGGCGCTGTTCGCGGCCAGCATCGACCGCACCGAGCGGCCGGCGTCCGAGCGCGCCGCCGACGCCATCCTCCACAAGCTCGGCCTCGTTCCCGCCTGACGCGCCGCTTTGCGCGCCCGCCCGCCGCCGCTATGGCGTCGCTGGGGGCCGCACTGCCCGGCTACCCGCAGGGACCCGACCGACCGCTTGGAAACGCCCGTCACAACTCCCGCGCAAGGCGGCGCGCTGCGCCGGATTTTCGCCAATCTCGGGCTGCTCGCGGGGGGCAAGATCGGCGCCGGTCTGCTCAGCCTCTGCTACGTGGTGATCGTCACCCATGCGTTGGGCGCGACCAGCTACGGCATCCTCATCCTGCTCCACGGCTACACCACCTTCATCGGCAGCCTGATCGCTTTCTCAGGGTTCCACGGGGTCGTCCGCTACGGCAATTTTGCGCTCCAGCAGGGCGAGCATGGCCGGCTGATGCGGTTGATCCGCTTCATGGCGCTGGTCGAAATCGGCTGCGGAGCGATCGCGGTGCTGGTGGCGATGGCGCTGGTTCCGTGGATCGGCCCGCGGCTCGGCTGGTCGCCCGACGCGATGCGCTTCGCCATCCCCTACGCCTTCGCCATCGTCGCCACTGTTCGCGCGACCCCCTACGGCATCCTCCAGATTGCTGAGCGGTTCGACCTGCTGGGCTTCCACCAGCTGGTCAATCCGCTGGTCCGGCTCGGCGGCTGCCTGCTGACCCTCGCGCTCGGCGGCGGGCTCGTCACTTTCCTCACCATCTGGCTGCTTGCCTCGCTCGCGGAAGGGCTGAGCATGTGGGTGATGGGGCTGTGGGTGCTGCGGCGGATGCGGCTGTCGCACGGGCTGGTCGGCTCGGTGCGCGGCACGGTCGCCGAGAACGAAGGGCTGCTGCCGTTCATCGTCACCACCAACGTCGACATCACATTGAGCGAAATGGGCCCCAAGCTCGCCCCGCTGACCGTCGGCTGGATGCTCGGGCCGGCCGCGGCGGGCATTTTCAGCCTCGCCCAGCGCGCCAGCATCGTTCTCCAGCAGCCCGCCCAGATGCTCGCCAACTCGAGCTATGCGGTGGTCGCCAAGCTGATCGCCCAGCAGGATTTCAAGGGTTTCCGCCAGGCGGTGTGGCATTCGGCGGCGGTCGCCACGGCGATCGGGGTGCCGATGTGCCTGATCCTCGGCATCTTCGCCGACCGCATCATGCACTTCATCGGCGGGCATACCTTTACCGGCAGCGGGACCGCGTGGATCCTGTCGCTGACCGCCGCCGCGCGGCTGCTGACGCTGGGCACCGCGCCGGTCTCGCCGGGTCTGATCGCGCTCGGCCTTCCGAACAAGTCGATCAACGCCAAGCTGGTCGGTAACCTGTTGTTATACCCCGCTTTACCGCCCTTGCTGTGGTGGCTCGGGCTCAACGGGGCGGGGTGGCATGCGTTGTTGCAGAGCGCGGTGATCGCGGCGAGCCTGCTGTTCTCGTTCCGGGCGGCGGTGCGGCGCTACAAGCGGGGAGAGCTCAGCGTCGCGGCGGTTTGAACGCGGGCGAGGATTTCGGCGGCGGTTGCGTCGAACTTCTGTTGGCTGAAGCGGGTCAAGACTGTCTCCCGCGCGGCCGCGCCCATCACCGCCAAGTCGTTCGGATTGCTCAGCAATCTCCGCAGCCCAGCCGCCAGCGAAGCGACGTCCCCGGGGTCCGCCAGCCAGCCGCTGACGCCTTCTTCGATGCTGAATGGCATCTCGCCGGTGCGGGTGCCGAGGACGGGGAGGGCGGCCTGCATCGCCTCGTGGGCGGCGATGCAGAAGCCCTCGCGGCGGGAGGGTTGGAGGTAGGCGTGGAGCCCCGCGAGAAAGTCGCGGCTGTCGCCGACATAGCCGCAAAATGCGACATTTGGCGGATTCAATTCCGCCATTTGCGCACGCAAGACGGCTTCCTCGGACCCCTCGCCGGCGATCCGCACCCAAAACGGCACCGGGGCGACGAATCCGTCGGCGGCGAGCCGGGCCAGCGCGGCCAGCAACAGGTCGTAGCCTTTGTTGGGATGGAGGCGGCCGAGGCTGCCGAGTTCGAGCGTCTCGCCGGGCGACCACGGGCGGGCCAAAGGAGCCGTGGGGTCGGCGGCGAAGATCGGCCAGGTGATCACGCGTTCGGGGGCGAGGCCCAGCCGTTGCTCGGTCAGTCGAGCTACCGCGGCCGAGTCGGCGACCCACAGGATGGCGGCGTTGCGGCGGGCGCGGAGAAGCCAGCGGTTGGAGGGTTTTAAAAAGGCGTTGTGCTGCCAGCTTACCACCGGCACGCCGGCGCGCTGCCCAGCCCACTGGCCGAGCAGGGTCGCGCGGGTGAGCGAAGTCCAGAGGAGGTCGGGGCGGTGCGCGGCGATCTGCTGGCCGAGCCATTTGAGTGCCGCGCCATGATCCTTTTCGCCGCCCTCGCGGACGATCGTGCGGACCCCGGCGCGCTCGAGGGCCGGGAGCGCCTTGCCGTTGCGGCGGGTGAGCGCGAGCACGGTGACGGCCGCGCCTGCTTTCTCCAGCGCGGCGACGATCGCGGGGACGGGCAGCGCGGCGCCGCCACCCTCGACCGAATTGATGACGTAGAGGATGTTCACCGCTTGGGCAGGACCTCGGCGGGAGCGAGGCCGGGCGAACCCTGCCCGGCGGCCTCGGCGGCGCGGATTAAGGCGGTCACTCGCACGGCGATCGGGGCGGTGGCGCCGAGTCGCTGGGCGAGCGCGATCACCGCGCCCTGAAGCTCACCGACCTCGGTCGGGCGGCGGCGCTCGAGATCGTCCCACATCGACGAACGGGCGCGGCGGTCGACCCGCACCGAGGATTTGGCGAGCAGCCGGAACAAGGGAGTCGGCAGGCGCAGTACCGCGGGGAAGCGCTTCAGCGGGAATTTGCCGATGCCGACGGGGTCGATGCCGGCCTGGGCAAGGAGGGCGAGCGCCTCGGCCTGCTGCGCCGCCATCACCCGCCGCCACGGCCGGCTCTGGAGCTGCTCGAAGACGGTGAGGCCGGACAGCGCATTGAGCGCATTGTTGAGGTTGATCACCAGCTTGCCCCACTGGACCGGGCCGATGTCGGGCACCGCGCGGACGCCGAGGTGGGGGACCGTCAGCGCGGCGAGCGCGGCAGGGTCGCGGTCCTCGATGACGAGGCTGCCCGAGGTGCCGCGGTGGAAGTGGCCGTCGCCGAGGTTGCCGACGTTGAAGGGGACCATCCCGGCGAGGACGGTGCGGCCGCGCAAGGCGGCGCGGAGGATGTCGGCGTTGGCGATGCCGTTCTGGAGGCTGATCACCGTGGCGTGCGGCGGCGCGTGGGCAGCGATCAGCGCGGCCATCTCGGCGGTGGCGCCGCTCTTCACCGTGACGAGGATGAGGTCCGCGTCGGCCAGCACCACGGGATCGGTGGCGAAGGGCACCACGCCGGGCCCGAGACCGAGGTCGAGCCCGTCGAGGTCGGTGAGGTGGAGACCATGCTCGGCGAGGGCGTCGCCGATTCGTTCGCGGCCGAGCAGGGTCACCCGGCGGCCGGCGGCGGCGAGCAGCCCGCCGAGGTAGCAGCCGATGTTGCCGGCGCCGGCGATCACGATCCGTGGGTCGGTCATGCGCGGCACCATGGCCGTTCGGCCAGCGTTGACAAGCCGCGTCGAAGCAGGGAGGTAGGCGCCATGGCTTCCGCCTTCGCCCTCACCGCTTCCGCGACCGCTTCCTGGCGGTGGTGGCGTGTGCCTGTGGCGGCGGCGCGATGGCGCTGGCGGTAAGCGGACTTTCCTTCCCGACTTCACCGACCAGAGTTTGTCCGACCCGCCGCTCCCCGGCGGGTTTTTTTGTGCTCCACGAAAGCGTTTCTCCATGTCGACCAGCGCCACCTCGCTCCAGCCGCACCTGCCGCCCGACCAAGGGCCGGTGCCCAACCCGATGCCGCGCCTGCTCGACGGGCAGGACCTGAGCGCCGACCAGAGCCGCCATTTGTTCGAGCGGCTGGTGCTCGGCCGGCTGGAGCCGGGCGAGATCGCCGGGCTGCTGGTCGCGCTCCGGGTCAAGGGCGAGACCGAGGAGGAGATGATCGGCGCAGCGCAGGCGCTGGCCGCCGCCGCGGTCGATTTCCCGCGCCCCGACTATCTGTTCGCCGATTGCTGCGGGACCGGGGGTGACGGCTCGGGCTCGATCAACATCTCGACCGCGGCGGCGTTCGTCGCGGCGGCGTGCGGGCTGCCGGTCGCCAAGCATGGCAACCGCTCGGCGAGCAGCCGCTGCGGCTCGGCGGATGTGCTGGAAGCGCTCGGCGCGACGCTTGAGATGGCGCCGACCGCCGCGCGGCGCTGCCTCGACGAGACCGGCTTCTGCTTCCTGTTCGCGCCCTCTTATCATGTCGGGATGAAGCATGCGGCGCCGATCCGCCGGCAGTTGCAGGTGCGCACGGTGATGAATTTGCTCGGGCCGTGCGTGAACCCGGCGCGGCCGCCGGTGCAATTGCTCGGGGTCGCCGATCCCAAGCTGCTGCGGCGGGTGGCGCTGGTGCTCGGCGCGATGGGGGTCGAGCAGGCGCTGGTGGTGCATGGCGGCGGGCTCGACGAGGTGGCGCTCCACGCCGAGACGCAGGCGATCCGGTTGCACGGCGGCGTGCTGACCGAAGTGACGCTGACGCCGGAGCAGGCGGGGCTCGACCGCGCGCCGCTGGCCGGGGTCGAGGGTGGCGATGCTGAGGAGAATGGCGCGCGGTTGCTGGCGCTGCTCGACGGGCAGAGCGCGGCGGCCGATGCGGCGGTGGTGGCGCTGAACGCGGGCGCGCTGCTGATGACCGCCGACGTCGCCGGCGACCTGCGCGAGGGGACCGACATGGCGCGCGAGGCGCTGGCGAGCGGGCGTCCGGGGCAGATCTTGCGCGCCTATGTCGAGGCGAGCCGTGACTGACGTGCTGGCTGAGATCGTCGCGCACAAACGGGCCGAGGTCGCGGCGCGGTTGGCGGGGTTCGACGGCGGTGCGGCGGTGCCGAGCGAGCGTTCGCTCGAGGCGGCGCTGCGCCGGCCGGGCGCGCGGTTCATCATGGAGGTCAAGCGCGCCTCGCCCTCGGGGCATCGCTCGGCGCACTCGATCGAGACGGCGGCGAAGGCTTATGCCGGGGTCGCCGATGCGGTGAGCGTGCTGACCGACGAGCGGTTCTTCGGCGGGTCATTCGCGGCGCTGCGGTCGGTGCGCGCGCTGTTCGACGGGCCGATCCTCGCAAAGGATTTCGTGGTCGATCCGCGCCAGGTGACCGAAGCGCGATTGCACGGCGCCGATGCGGTGCTGTGCATGTTGTCGGTGCTCGACGACGATGGCGCGCGGGCGATGATGGCCGAGGCCGCGCGGCTGGCGATGGACGTGCTGACCGAGGTGCATGACGAGGAAGAGCTCGAGCGCGCGCTGGCGCTGGGAGCGCGGATCGTCGGGATCAACAACCGGGATTTGAAGACGCTCAGGACCGACCTGGCGGTGACCGAACGGCTGGCACCGCTGGTGCCGGCGGAGCGGGTGCTGGTGAGCGAATCGGGAATCGCCACCCGCGTCGATGTCGAGCGCCTTGCACCGCTGGCCGACGCCTTCCTGGTCGGTTCGTCGCTGATGGCGGCGGACGATGTCGGCGAGGCGGCGCGGGCGCTGGTGTTCGGGCGGGTCAAGGTCTGCGGGCTGACCCGGGCCGAAGATGTGCGGGCGGCGGCCGCGGCGGGGGCGACCCATGTTGGGTTGATCCTCGTGCCGGGTACGCCGCGGGCGCTGACGGTCGAGCAGGCGGGGCCGCTCGCCGAGGTGGCGCGGGCCGCGGGGCTGAAGCCGGTCGGTGTGTTTCGTGATGCGCCGGTCGATCAGGTGATCGCGGCGGCCGAGGCGTTGGGGCTGGCGGTGGTGCAGCTGCACGGGGACGAGAGCGCCGACAGCGTCGCCGCGATCCGCGGGCTGTTCGGCGGCGAGGTGTGGACGGCGGGCGCCGAGGAGCGCGGCGGACATCGGCAATTATTCGACCACGGCGCAGGCGGGACCGGCGAGGCGTTCGACTGGGCGACGGTCTCCGATCATCCGCGGCGGCCCGAGGCGTGGCTCGCCGGGGGGATCGGGCCCGACAATGCGCGGGCGGCGCAGGCGACGGGGGTTTACGGGCTCGACGCCAGCTCGCGGCTCGAATCGGCGCCGGGCATCAAGGATCATGACAAGCTGCGCGCGCTGTTCGCGGCGCTGCGGCCGACGAAAAGAAAGGCGACACGATGAAGCATGACGGACGCTTCGGCCGCTACGGCGGCTGCTACGTGCCCGAGATATTGGTGCCCGCGCTCGAGCAGCTCGAAGGCGCCTTCCTCGAGGCCGAGCAGGACCCGGCTTTCGCGGCGGAGCTGGAGGAGCTGCTCACGACCTACGCCGGGCGGCCGACGCCGCTGACCCGCTGTCGCAACCTCGCGGGCGACAGCCCGGCGCGGATTTACCTCAAGCGCGAGGATCTGCTCCATGGCGGGGCGCACAAGACCAACCAGGTGCTGGCGCAGGGTCTGCTCGCCAAGCGGATGGGCAAGCGCCGGCTGATCGCCGAGACCGGAGCCGGGCAGCATGGCGTCGCGACCGCACTGGCGGGGGCGCTGTTCGGGCTCGAAACCGAAATCTACATGGGCGCCGACGACGTGGCGCGGCAGCAGCTGAACGTGTTCCGGATGGAGCTGATGGGCGCGAAGGTGATCCCGGTCACCGCGGGCGACCGGACGCTCAAGGACTCGGTCAACGAGGCGCTGCGCGACTGGACCGCGAGCTTTCCGCATACGCACTATCTGCTCGGCACCGCCGCCGGGCCGCACCCCTATCCGACGATGGTCCGGCAATTCCAGCGGGTGATCGGCAAGGAGGCGCGGGCGCAGGTGGTCGAGGTCGAGGGGCGGTTGCCCGACGTGGTCGTCGCCTGCGTGGGCGGCGGGTCGAATGCGATCGGCATGTTCAGCGACTTCATTCCCGACGAGGGCGTCCGGCTGGTCGGGGTCGAGGCGGCGGGCAAGGGCCTGTCGGGGCACGAGCATGGCGCGACCATCCTGCGCGGGCATCACGGCATCCTCCACGGCACCGAGACTTTGGTGCTGCAGGACAGCGACGGGCAGATCAGTGACAGCTGGTCGATCTCGGCCGGGCTCGATTATCCCGCAGTGGGGCCCGAGCATGCGTATCTGAAGGAGAGCGGCCGCGCCGATTATGTCGGGGTCGAGGACGACGATGCGCTCGCCGCCTTCCAGGCGCTGGCGAAAGCCGAGGGGATCATCCCGGCGTTCGAGAGCGCGCATGCGGTGGCCTATGCGATCAAGCTGGCGCGCGAGGCGGACCGCGAGATGACCATCGTCGTCAACCTGTCGGGGCGTGGCGACAAGGACATGGCGAGCGCGGTCAAGCTGTTGAAGCCGGAGGCCGCATGAGCCGCTACGACGAAATGTTCCTGCGCTTGAAGCAGCGGCACGAGGGCGCGTTCGGCGGCTTCCTGATGCTCGGCGATCCCGATGTGGCGACCAGTGCGACGCTGCTCGACGCCTTGATCGATGGCGGCGCCGACATGATCGAGGTGGGCATTCCCTTCTCCGACCCGGTCGCCGACGGGCCGGTGATCCAGGCGGCGGCCGAGCGGGCGCTCAAGGCCGGGGTGCGGGTCGACGATTGCTTCGCGCTGCTGCGGCAGTTTCGCGCCAAGCATCCGGCGGTGCCGATCGGGATCCTGACCTACGCCAATCTGCTGATCGCGCGCGGGCTCGACCGGTTCATGGCCGACGCGGCGGCGGCGGGGGCAGATTCGATGCTGGTCGCCGACGTGCCGAGCCTCGAGGCCGAACGCTTCGCCACTGCCGCCAAGGCTGCCGGACTTGAGCTGGTAATGATCGCCGCGCCGAACACGCCTGCCGCGGTGGTCGAGCGAATTGCGCGGTTGAGCGGTGGCTACACTTATTGCGTCGCCCGCGCCGGGGTGACCGGGACGGGCGAGGCGCTCGCGCTCGACCATGATGCGATCTTCGAATTGCTGGCCGAGGCGGGGGCGCCGCCGCCGATCCTCGGCTTCGGCATCTCGACGCCAGAGCATGTCGCGCAGGCGCTAGCCGCCGGGGCGAACGGGGTCATCGCCGGCTCGGCGCTGGTCAAGCTCGGCGCCGATCCGGCGGCGCTGCGCCAGCTTGTCAGCGCGATGAAGGACGCTACTGCCCTCGCAGACTGAACAAGGGGAGCCGCATGGCCATTTCGCTTGAGGGCAGGACCGCGATCGTCACCGGCGCCGGCGGGGGCCTCGGCCGCTGCCACGCGCTGCTGCTGGCGCGCGCGGGCGCCAGGGTGATCGTCAACGACATTCCGCAGAACATCGGCCTGGCCGAGAAGGTGATGGAGGAAATCCTCAGCGCTGGCGGCAAGGCCTCGGCGTTCGGGGCGAGCGTCACCAATGAGGCCGCGGTGGCCGAGATGGTGGCAAAAGCGGGGGCGGTCGACATCCTCGTCAACAATGCCGGCATCCTGCGCGACAAGAGCTTCGCCAAGATGGACCTCGCCGACTTCCGGCTGGTGATGGACGTCCACCTGATGGGCAGCGTCATCTGCACCAAGGCGGTGTGGGACGGGATGCGCGAGCGCAATTACGGGCGGATCGTGATGACCACCTCGTCGAGCGGGCTCTACGGCAATTTCGGGCAGAGCAATTACGGCGCGGCGAAGATGGCGCTGGTCGGCTTCATGCAGACTCTCGCGCTGGAAGGCGCCAAGAACAATGTGAAGGTCAACTGCCTCGCGCCGACCGCGCGGACGGCGATGACCGAGGGGCTGTTGCCGCCGCAGGCGCTGGAGTTGCTCAAGCCCGAGTTCGTCAGCCCGGCGCTGCTCGCGCTGGTCGCCGAGGAAGCGCCGACGCGGACCATCCTCGCGGCGGGCGCGCAGGGGGTCGAGGCGGCGCAGATCACGCTGACCAAGGGCATTTCGATCAAGGGGCTCGACGACCTCGACGCCGGGCAGGTCATCCTCGACCGGTTGGGTGAGATCGGCGACCTCGCCACCGCGACCGTCCCGGGCTCGGGCATGGAGCAGGGGCAGGTCGAGCTCGGCAAGGCGCTCGGCGCCTGAAGCTGACGAGCCGCCCGTCGGGGCCGCTCGCCGGCCGCTTCGCCGTTCCCGGCGACAAGTCGCTGTCGCACCGCGCGCTGATCTTCGGCGCGCTGGCCGAGGGCGAGACGGTGGTCAGCGGGTTGCTCGAAAGCGCCGACGTGCTGGCCACGGCGCAGGCGCTGCGCGCGTTCGGGGTGCGGGTCGAGCAGTTCGGGCCGGGGCGCTGGCGGGTGATCGGAGGGCGCTGGCGAACCCCGGACGCGCCGATCGATTGCGGCAACAGCGGGACGAGCGCGCGATTGCTGATGGGCGCGGCGGCGGGGCAGGGAGTGAGCGCGACCTTCACCGGCGACGCCTCGCTGAGTCGCCGACCGATGGGACGGGTGCGGCGGCCGTTGGAGGCGATGGGCGTACGGTTCGAGGGCGGCGAGACATTGCCGCTGACGCTGCGCGGGCCGGTGACCCAGGGAATCGTGCACGTGAACGTGCCGGCGTCGGCGCAGGTCAAGTCGGCGGTGCTGCTCGCCGGGCTCGGCACCGACCAGCCGGTCAGCGTCACCGAGCCGGTGCCGAGCCGCGATCATAGCGAAATCATGCTGGCGGCGATGGGGGTCGACGTCGTTCGCGAGGGCGAGCGGGTCAGCCTCGGCGAGCGCCGCCAGCTCAAGCCCGCACTGATCCCGATCGCGGGCGATCCGTCGTCGGCCGCCTTTGCGCTCGCGGCGGCGGCGATCGTGCCCGGGTCGGAGGTGACCGCGCCTGACATGCTCCTGAACCCGCAGCGGAGCGGCTTCGTCATGGCGTTGCAGCGGATGGGCGCCGACGTCGCGCTGGCCAATGTGCGCGGGCAGGCGGGGGAGACGATCGGCGACGTACGGGTGCGATTCGGGCCGTTGTTCGGGGCCGAGTTCACGCCCGAGGAAATCCCCTCGATGGTCGACGAGATCCCGATCCTTGCGGTGCTCGCGGCTTGTGCACGGGGAGAGACGCGGATCGAGGGGCTCGACGAGCTTAGGCACAAGGAGAGCGACCGGCTGGCGCTGATGGCGGCGGGGCTGGCGGCGTGCGGGGTGGACGCGCGCGCCGAGGGCGATGCGCTGGTGATCACGGGCGGCGCGGTGCCGGGCGGGGCCGAAGTAGCGACCCACGGCGATCACCGGATCGCGATGGCGCATCTGGTGCTGGGGCTCGCCGCCGCGCAGCCGGTGACGGTCGACGAGGCGGAGATGATTTCGACCAGCTTCCCGACCTTCGTGACCGCGATGCGCGGGCTTGGCGCGGACATCAGGGAGGCGGCATGAGCTGGAACGGCTTCGGGCGGCTGCTGCGGCTGACGAGTTGGGGCGAGAGCCATGGGCCGGCGATCGGCGGGGTGCTCGACGGCTGCCCGCCGGGGATCGCGCTCGACGAGGCGCAGGTGCAGCATTTCCTCGATTTGCGGCGGCCGGGGACGGGCAAGAACGTCTCGCCGCGGCAGGAGCCCGACCGGGTGCGGCTGCTGTCGGGGATTTACGAGGGGCGGACGACGGGGACGCCGATCGGCTTCATGATCGACAATGTCGATGCGCGGTCAGGGGATTATGCCGGGCTGCCGTTCCGGCCGGGGCATGCCGACTTGGCCTATCAGCAGAAATACGGGCTGCGCGATCCGCGCGGCGGCGGGCGGGCAAGCGCGCGCGAGACCGCGATCCGGGTCGCCGGCGGGGCGATCGCGCGGCTGATCATCCCCGAGGTGACGATTATCGCGAAGGTGGTCGAGATTGGCGGCGAGGCTGACGGTAGCCGGTGGGAAGCGCTGCTCGACGAGGCGCGCGCGGCGGGCGACAGCCTTGGTGCGGTGATCGAGTGCGTCGCGGGCGGGGTGCCGGCGGGCTGGGGGGCGCCGGTCTATGGCAAGCTCGACGCCGATCTCGCGGGGGCGTGCATGGGGATCAATGCGGTCAAGGCGGTCGAGATCGGCGACGGCTTCGCGGCGGCGTGCCTGAAGGGCAGCGAGAATGCCGACGCGATCCGGAGCGGCGGGCGGTTCGACAGCAACCATGCGGGCGGGATCACCGGGGGCATCTCGACCGGGCAGGAGGTCGTCGTCCGCGTGGCGTTCAAGCCGACCTCGTCGATCCGGGTGCCGGTGCCGAGCGTGGACGAGGCCGGGAATGAGGTCGATGCGGTCACGCGGGGCCGGCACGATCCGTGCGTCGGGATCAGGGGCGCGCCGGTGGTCGAGGCGATGGTCGCGCTGGTGCTGGCGGATCACAAATTGCTGCACCGGGGGCAGTGCGGGTGATCAGGTCGTCATTGCGAGCATAGCGAAGCAATCCATAGCTCAGTCATGCGTCGACGCGGCCTGGATTGCTTCGCTTCGCTCGCAATAACGAAGAGGCGTCAGTGGCACTTGAAGCGGTCGAAGGGTTCGAGGCAGTCACGGCAGCGATACTGGCTCTTGCAGGGGGTCGAGCCGAAGCGGCTGATTTCCTCGACGTGATCTGAGCCGCATTGCGGGCAGGCGACCGCGCCCGAGGGCTCGGGCGGGGCGATGCCGTACTTCCGTAAGGCTTCGCGACCCTCGGGGGTGATCCACTCGGTGGTCCAGGGCGGGGCGATGGCGGTCTCGATCCGGACCGAGCGATAGCCAGCGGCGTCGAGCGCGGCGCGGATGCTCTGCTCGATCACCAGGGTGGCGGGGCAGCCCGAATAGGTCGGGGTGATGACGACGCGGTCGGCCGACACCTCGCGGACGATGCCGAGGTCGACCACCGAGATGACCGGGATCTCGGGGTCGGGGACTTCGCGGAGGACGTCCCAGAGGTTGTCCGTCGTCATTGCGAACCGCGGGTGAAGCAATCCATCGCCGCGATATGGATTGCTTCGCTCCGCTCGCAATGACGCGGGACCATCAGACCCGCTCGATCGCCATGGCAATGCCCTGGCCGACGCCGATGCACATGGTGGCGAGGGCGTAGCGGCCGCCGGTGCGCTGGAGTTCCTCGGTGGCGGTGAGGGCGAGGCGGGCGCCGCTCATGCCGAGCGGATGGCCGAGCGCGATGGCGCCGCCGTTGGGGTTCACGCGGGGGTCGTCGTCGGCGATGTTGAGTTGGCGGAGGACCGCGAGGCCCTGCGCGGCGAAGGCTTCGTTCAATTCGATCACGTCCATCTGGGCGAGGGTGAGGCCGAGGCGGGCGAGTAGCTTCTCGGTCGCCGGGGCGGGGCCGATGCCCATGATCCGCGGCGGCACGCCGGCGACCGCGGCGCCGAGCACGCGGGCGCGGGGGGTGAGGCCGTGGCGCTTCGCCATTTCCTCCGAGGCGACGATCAGCGCGGCGGCGCCGTCGTTGACGCCCGAGGCATTGCCCGCGGTGACGGTGCCGTCCTTGCGGACGATCGGCTTCAGCGCGGCGAGCTTGTCGAGGCCGGTGAGGCGGGGGTGCTCGTCCTTGTCGACGGTGGTGACCTCGCCCTTGCGGCCGGGGATGTCGACCGCGACGATCTCGGCGGCGAGGCGGCCGTTGGCTTGCGCGACGGCGGCCTTCTCCTGGCTGCGCTGGGCGAAGGCGTCCTGGTCTTCGCGGCTGATCGAGAAGTCGTCGGCGACATTCTCCGCGGTGCTCGGCATCGTGTCGTCGCCATAGGCGTCGCGCAGCTTCGGGTTGACGAAGCGCCAGCCGATGGTGGTGTCGTAGATTTCGGCGTTGCGGTCGAACGCCGATTGCGCCTTGGGGAGGACGAAGGGCGCGCGGCTCATGCTTTCGCTGCCGCCGGCGAGGATGAAGTCCTTGTCGCCACTCTTGATCGCGCGCGCCGCCATCGCGACGGCGTCGAGGCCCGAGCCGCACAGGCGATTGAGGGTCACGCCCCCGCTCTGGTGGGGCAGGCCGGCGAGGAGGCCGGCCATGCGCGCGAGGTTGCGATTGTCCTCGCCCGCCTGGTTGGCGCAGCCGAGGATGATGTCGTCGAGTTGCTCCCAGTCGGCTTTTGCGTTGCGCTCCATCAGGGCGCGGACGGGGATGGCGGCGAGGTCGTCGGCGCGGACCGAGGACAGCGCGCCGGCATAGCGGCCGATAGGGGTACGGACGGCGTCGCAGATGAAGGCTTGGGTCAAGTCGAATGTCTCTCAATCGCGCCGGGAGCAGTCGTCACCCCGGACTTGATCCGGGGTCCACCTGTCTGGCTTGATGCTGGGTCCAAAGAAGGTGGATCCCGGGTCAAGCCCGGGATGACGATGGACTATTCCGCCGAAATGACGCCGCGCCGAATCTGATCCAGCTCGATCGACTCGAACAGCGCCTTGAAATTGCCTTCGCCGAAGCCCTCGTTCCCCTTGCGCTGGATGATCTCGTAGAAGATCGGGCCGATCACGTTCTGGGTGAAGATCTGGAGGAGCAGGCCCTGGCCTTCGGTCGGGGCGCCGTCGACGAGGATCTTGCGCTTCTTGAGCTCGTGCAGCGGTTCGCCGTGGTCCTTCACGCGCTCGTCGAGCAGGTCGTAGTAGGTGTCGATCGTGTCCTGGAAGGGGATGCCGCGTTCGGACAGGATGTCGACGGATGCGTAGATGTCGTCGCTGCCGAGCGCGATGTGCTGGATGCCTTCGCCTTTGTATTCGCGGAGGAATTCCTCGATCTGGCTCTTGTCGTCCTGGCTCTCGTTCAGCGGGATACGGATCTTGCCGCAGGGACTGGTCATCGCCTTGGAGAAGAGGCCGGTGACCTTCCCTTCGATGTCGAAGTAGCGGATCTCGCGGAAGTTGAAGAGGCGCTCGTAGAACTCCGCCCAGTGCGCCATGCGGCCGCGGTGGACGTTGTGGGTGAGGTGGTCGAGGTAGACGAGGTGGGCGTTGGCGGTGCGTTCGGTCGCTTGCCACTCGGGCTCGAAGGTGAAGCTGTCCTCATACCAGTTGCCGGCGGCGCCGTAGCGGTCGACGAGGTAGAGGCGCGAGCCGCCGATGCCCTCGATCGCGGGGGCGCCGAGGCCGCCATGGCTGGCGTCGGTCGCGCCCAGTTCGAGCGCGCGGGCGTGGGCCTTGGCGGCGTCCTTGACGCGGAAGGCCATCGACACCGCCGAAGGGCCATGGTCGCGCGCGAAGTCGGCGGCGTGGCCCTCGGTCTCGGCGTTGATGAGGAAGTTGATGTCGCCCTGGCGGTGGAGGGTGATGTCGGCCGAGCGGTGGCGCGCGACGACCGGGAAGCCGAGCTTCGAGAACAGCGAGCGCAGCAGCTCGGGGTCGGGGGCGGCGAATTCGACGAATTCGAAGCCGTCGGTGCCCATCGGGTTCTCGAGCCCGAGCGGCGACAGCTCGGCGGTGGCGGTGGCCATGATGATACTCCTCTTACCTGGCGCCGTCCCTGCTCCGCTTGACGCGGGCTTTCAAGCGCGCGCAAGGCCAGCGGGAGGAGACAGGCGGTGAACCAGGCGACGGGTTGGATCGAACGCGACGGGGCGTTGCACCGCAGCTTCCGCTTCGCCGACTTCAGCGCGGCCTTCGCTTTCCTGACCCGGGTCGCGCTCCATGCCGAGAAGGTCGACCATCATCCCGAGTTCACGTCCGTGTGGAACCGGGTCGACTTCCGGCTAACCAGCCACGACGCCGGCGGGGTGACGGACCGCGACCGCGCGCTGGCGCAGGCGATCGACGACCTCGCCGCTCAGTAGGAGCCCGCGCCCTCGGCCTTGTTCTTGTTGTGGCCGATCACCGCGCCGACGATCCCGCCGATGATCGGTCCGACGATCGGCAGCGGGATGGCGATCAGCGCGCCGACCGCGGCATATTTCGCGATCCGCTTGTTCTCGGGGGTCATGGGCGAGCGCTCCGTTTCGTGCCACTAGCGCGGCAGGTTCATCGTTCACGGAGACATGGGGTGGAGATCTGGCAGCGCAAGGATATCGACCTCGAGGCCGTGACGCGGATGGGCGCGGCGAGCATGCCGGGCCACCTCGGGATCGAATTCACCCAGATGGGCGACAATTGGCTCGAGGCGCGGATGCCCGTCGACCGGCGCACGCACCAGCCGTTCGGGCGGCTGCACGGCGGTGCGTCGGTGGCGCTGGCCGAGACGGTTGCCTCGATGGCCGGCGCGCTGGCGGTCGACCCGGCCGAGAAGATCGTTGTCGGGCTGGAAATCAACGCCAACCACATCCGCGCCGCGCGCGAAGGGTGGGTGACCTGCCGCGCGACCAACGAGGCGCTCGGCCGGACGACTCAGGTGTGGACGATGCGGATCACCGACGACGCCGGCAAGCTGGTCTGCCTGTCGCGGATCACGCTGGCGGTGATTCCCATCCAGCAGGCCTGAACGGGGCGGCCATTGCGCGTTCAGGCGCGGCGTGGCATTTGGCCCGTGATGATCCGCACGATCGCCCTTGCCGTTACTTATTATCCGCCCGCGGTGGAGGTCGGCTGACGCCTGTTCGTCACCGCCGCCCCACCGCACCCCGTCAGGCCCAGGCCCGGCGGGGTTTTTTAATGCCCTTCAAAGGACAAGCCCATGTTCAAGACCTTTACCGCCGACGATGCCAACACCCCCGCCGCGTGGCAGCGCCATGTCATCGACCAGGGCTGGGCAGGGTTCACCGCCGACGATCACCAGGTGTGGGACACGCTCTATGCGCGGCAGGTCGAGTTGCTGCGCGGGCGGGTGGTGAGCGAGTTCTTCGACGGGCTGGCGCTGCTCGACCTCGGCGCGGGCGGGGTGCCCGAGCTGGGGCGGTTGAACGCGAAGCTGGCGCCGCTGACCGGGTGGCGCTGCGTCGCGGTGCCGGGGCTGGTGCCCGACGACGCCTTTTTCGCGATGCTTAGCGAGCGGGTGTTTCCGGTCGGCGACTTCATCCGCCGCCGCGACCAGCTCGACTATCTCGAGGAGCCCGACTGCTTCCATGACATCTTCGGCCATGTGCCGATGCTGGCGCACCCCGGGATGGCGGACGCGATGCAACGCGCGGGCGAAATGGGACAGGCGGCGATCGCGGCCGGGCGGGGCGAGTGGATCGCGCGGCTCTACTGGCACACGATCGAGTTCGGGCTGTGCCGCGAGGGGCTTGAGACGCGCATCCTCGGCGCGGGGCTGGCGTCGAGCTTCGGCGAGGCGCGGCAGAGTCTCGAGGACGAGGGCATCGCGCGGCGGCGGTTCGACCTGACGGAGGCCACCGCCGCGCCTTACCGGCACGACGCGATGCAGCCGGCTTACTTCGTGGCCGACTCGCTGGAGGCGGTGATCGCGACGATCATGGGGGCGTCAGTCCCCGCGCGGTGAGGAAGGCGTGAGTGGCGGCGACCACGGCGCGGGTGCCGCGGCTGCTGACCGCGAAGCCCATGTGGGTGCAGTCGAGCTCGACCGCTTCGTCGCGTTCCTCGGGCAGACCGTAGGCCGAGCGCGGGGCGACGATGCCGTCGCGGCGCGACCACAGGGCCAGCGTCGGCACCGGCGGCTTGGCGTGGTTGCGCTCGATCGGCGGGGCGTCGACCTTGTGACGCGTCACCAGTTCGTACAGCCGCCAGACGTTGTTCCAGTGCGGGTCGCCGCTGAAGGGCGAGCCCAGCGTCACCACCGCCAGCGCGTCGGTCGGCACCTCGCGCGCCAGCTCGCGGGCGAAGACGCCGCCGAGGCTCCAGCCGACCAGCAGCACCGGCTCGCCCGCGCTGAACGCTTCGAACCGCTCGCGCAGGAGGCGGATGGTGTCGGCCTTGGCGCCGCTGTTGAGCCCCAGCTCCCACCCCGCGGTGCGCCAGCCGGCGTCGGCGAAGGCCTGGCGCAGCGCGGCAGTCGAGCGGTCGCTGGCGAGGAAGCCGGGGAGGACGAGGCACTTGGGGCCGCCCGCCGGACCGAGCGGGCCGACCGGCAGGAACGCTTTCCAGGCGCGGGGGACGAACGCCGCAATCTCCGCCACGCGCGCGGTGGCCGGGGGCGGGCGGGTGTCGTGATCTTCCGTCATTGCGAGCCGCAGGCGAAGCAATCCATCGGCGCGGCGGAATGGATTGCTTCGCTTCGCTCGCAATGACGAATCAAAGGAATTCGCCGCCCATCAGCGGTTGGAGCGCGGCGGGGAGGCGGACGCGGCCGTCCTCGGTCTGGTGGTTCTCGAGCAGGGGCACGAGGATGCGGGGGGACGCGAGCGCGGTGTTGTTGAGGGTGTGGGCGAAGCGGACCTTGCCGTCGGCGTCGCGGTAGCGGAGGTTGGCGCGGCGCGCCTGCCAGTCGTGGAGGGTCGAGCAGCTGTGGGTCTCGCGATACTTAGCCAGCGAGGGAACCCAGCTCTCGATGTCGTTCATGCGATACTTGCCCAGCCCCATGTCGCCGGTCGAAGTTTCGATCACCTGGTAGGGAATCTCGAGGTCGGTCAGCAGCCCTTCGGCGAGGCTGAGGAGGCGCGAGTGCCACTCGGCCGAGACCGCCTCGTCGGCTTCGCAGATGACATATTGCTCGACCTTGAGGAACTGGTGGACGCGCAGCAGGCCGCGGACGTCGCGGCCGGCGCTGCCTGCCTCGCGGCGGAAGCAGGGCGAGGTGCCGGCATAGAGGACGGGGCCGTTCGACAGGTCGAGGATCTCGCCCGAGTGCAAGGAGGTCAGCGCGACCTCGGCGGTGCCGGCGAGCCAGAGGTCGTCGTTGGGGAGCTGGTAGGTCTCCTCGCGGTGGCCGGGGAACTGGCCCTGGCGGACGAAGGCGTCCTCGCGGGTCAGCGCGGGGACGGTGATCGGGGTGAAGCCGGCGGCGGCGATCTTCTGCAGCGCCCAGTTCATCAACACGCCCTCGAGCAGGGCGAGGCGACCTTTCAGGCAATATTGGCGGCTGCCCGCGACCTGGACGATGCGGGTCAAGTCCGCCCAGTCGTTGCGCTCGATCAGCTCGACATGGTCGAGAGGGGTAAAGCCGAAGTCGCGCGGGGCGCCTTCGGTGCGGATGACCGTGTTGAAGCTCTCGTCGGGGCCGACCGGGGCGCCGTCCCACGGGATGTTGGGGAGGCGGAGGAGGAGTTCGCGGAGCGCTGCTTGTCGGTCGGCGAAAAGGTCTTCCTGCTCTTTGATCAGCGGGCCTGTGAGCTTGCTCTGCTCCTTTAGCTGTTCGACTTCAGCTTTGGTGTCGTCGCTGAGACCACCTGATCTACCAGCCGCAGCGAACGATCGCTTGATCTGATCTGATAATCGATTGCGCTCGGCCTGAAGGCGATTGAGTTCCTGCTGCGCCGCCCGCGCCTCGCCATCGAGCGTCAGCAGCGCGTCGAGGTCGATCGCGACATTCTTCTGCGCGGCGGCCTTGGCCACGGCGTCACGGTTCTGGCGGATGAAATCGAGGCTCAGCATGGGGGCGTCGGATGGGGGATTATGGGCGAGGTGGCAAGTTTCGCTCGTCCTGAGCAGAGCGTAGCGTCGTCGAAGGGCGTTTCGCGACGCGCCCCTCGACTGCGGTCCTGCGGACCTCCGCTCGGGACGAGCGGGATTGTGGAGCGAGAACTCCATCGCCTAAGACCCGGACATGCCCTCCGGACTGATCGCCCTGCTCGACGATGTCGCCGCCATCGCCAAGCTCGCCGCCTCGAGCCTCGACGATGTCGGGGCGGCGGTCGGCAAGGCGGGGAGCAAGGCGGCGGCCGTGGTGATCGACGATACCGCGGTGACCCCGCGCTACGTCACCGGGCTGACCCCCGACCGCGAGCTGCCGATCATCGGCAAGATCGCGGTGGGGAGCTTGCGCAACAAGCTGCTGATCATCCTCCCGGTGGCGCTGACGCTGGCGGCGGTGGCGCCGTGGGCGATCACCCCGATCCTGATGCTCGGCGGGACCTATCTGTGCTTCGAGGGCGCCGAGAAGCTGTGGGAGAAACTGTCGGGCGAGCACCATGACGAGGCCGCGCTGGCCGAGGTCGAGGACCCCGCCGAGCTCGAGCGGCGGCAGGTCGCGGGGGCGATCCGCACCGACTTCATCCTCTCGGCCGAGATCATGGTGATCGCGCTGTCGAGCCTCGAGGTGTCGAGCTTCTGGACCCGCGCGCTGGCGCTGGTGCTGGTCGGGATCGTCATCACCATCGCGGTCTATGGCGCGGTCGGGCTGATCGTGAAACTGGACGACATCGGCCTCCACCTCGCCAAGCGCGGGGGCAAGCTGCGCCATCCCGGGCTGCTGCTGGTGCGCGGGGTGCCCAAGCTGCTCAGCGCGCTGTCGACCATCGGGACCGCGGCGATGCTGTGGGTCGGCGGGCAGATCCTGCTCCACGGGCTCGAGCAACTGCACGTCCTGACCGCGCTGCCGCATGCGGTTCATCACCTCGCCGAGGCGGGGGCGGCGCTGCTCGGTTTCTGGCAGCCGGTGTGGAATTGGCTGATCTATGCGCTCGGCTCGGCGGTGGTCGGGAGCGTGGTCGGCGCGATCGTGGTCGCGATTCTGCACCTCGTGCCCCATCGCAAGCCCAAGGTGGAGGCGGCGTCGTGAACCCGTTGCTGGTGTTCCTCGGCGGCGGGCTCGGCGCGGTCGCGCGTTACGGGGTCAACCGGCTCGGGATGCTCTGGTTCGGGCCGACCGTCCCGGCGGGAACGCTGACGGTGAACATCCTCGGCTCGTTCGCGATGGGGCTGCTCGCCGCGCTGCTGGCCGAAGGGCCGGCGGCGAGCCAGCCGTGGCGGCTGTTCCTCGCCACCGGGGTGCTCGGCGGCTTTACCACCTTTTCCGCCTTCAGCCTCGACGCACTGACGCTGTGGCAGCGCGGGCAGCCGGGCGCCGCCGCGCTCTACGTCGTGGGTTCGGTGCTGCTGTCGCTCGCCGCCATCGCGCTGGGGTTCGCGGCGGCGCGGCTGGCCTGACGCCAGCCTCAGCGGCGCAGAACGGCCAGGCGGTCGAGCCAGCCGGCCAGGAGCGCCGGCCAGCCGTCCACCGCCCCACCCGAGGGCCGGAAGCCGAAGGCGTGGCCACCGCTCGCGAAGAGATGCACTTCGGCGGGGACGTTCGCCTCGGCAAGCGCGCGGGCATATTGGGTGCTGCCGCAGATGGGGTCGGTCGGATCGTCCCACGCCTGCAGGAGGAAGGTCGGCGGGGTCGCCCTGGTCACCCTAATCTTGGCGACCAGCGACTTGCCGTCGCGGCAGAGGTGACCGGGGTAGAGCGCGATGGCGAAATCGGGGCGGCTGTTCAGGCGGTCGGCGGCGTCGACCGGGGGGTAGGTCGGCGCGACGATGGTGCTGGTCTCGGCGACCAGATAGCCGCCCGCCGAAAAGCCCATCACCCCGATGCGGTGCGGATCGATGCCGAGGCTGCCGGCCCGCGCCCGGACCAGACGGATCGCCCGCTGCGCGTCCTGCAGCGCGGTCGGATGTCTTGGCTCGAGACCGCAATCGCACCTGGGGTCGTAATGGTGGTCGCTGCCCGGCACGCGATATTTGACCAGCGCGCAGGTGAAGCCACGCGCCGTCAGCCAGTCACAGGCCTCGGTGCCCTCGAGGTCGATCGCCAATTGCTGGAATCCGCCGCCGGGAAAGACCAGCACCGCCGAACGCCGGCTCGGCCCGCGTGGCGGGAAGATCGTCAGGGACGGGCGGGCCACGTCGTAGACGCCGGTGACGGGACGGCCCGCGAAGCGCTTGGGGTTGGTGCCCGTCTCGCTATGCTCGGGCCGGGCCGGACTGTCGGCATGGTTGGGGGGAAGGCCGGGCCATAACGGCTGCTGCACCAGCCCGCGCGGCGCCTGCCACTGCCCGCCGATCAGCGGCGGCGCGGCGGCGGCGGCGAGGGCGATGGGCAGGACGGCGGCGAGCAGGATGCGCATCGTGGCAGTGGAGCGCGCGCCATCCGCTCGGGCAAGCGAAATTGGCGACGCTGTGGGCGCTTGTGACCCCCACAGCAAAACGCCCCGGCGGTGAGGCCGGGGCGTTTCGTTTGGGTCGTGGCCTTCTCGCTCAGTCGATCCGCGGGAGCGTCTCGAACTGGTGGAAGGGCGGCGGGCTCGGCAGGGTCCACTCGAGCGTGGTGGCGCCTTCGCCCCAGGGGTTGTCCGGCGCCTTCTTGCCCGCGGCGAGCGACCAGAAGACGTTGACGAAGAACACCAGCATCGAGGCCGCGGTGATCTCGTAGCCGATGCTCGAGATCTTGTTCCAGTAAGCGAACGCCGGGGTGTAGTCCGGGATACGCCGCGGCATGCCGTCCAATCCGAGGAAGTGCTGCGGGAAGAAGATCACGTTGACGCCGGCGAACATGACCCAGAAGTGGATCTTGCCGAGCAGCTCATTGTACATCTTCCCGCTCATCTTCGGGAACCAGTAGTAGAAGCCCGCGAACAGGCCGAACACCGCGCCCAGCGACAGCACGTAGTGGAAGTGCGCCACCACGTAATAAGTGTCGTGGAGGTAGGTATCGACGCCGCCGTTCGAGAGGACGACGCCGGTAACGCCGCCGACGGTGAACAGGAAGATGAAGCCGATCGCCCACAGCATCGGCGTCTCGAACGAGATCGAGCCGCCCCACATGGTGGCGATCCAGCTGAAGATCTTCACGCCCGTCGGGACCGCGATGATCATGGTCGCGGCGGTGAAGTACATCTTCACGTTCACGTCGAGGCCGACGGTGAACATGTGGTGCGCCCACACGACGAACCCGACCACGCCGATCGCGACCATCGCGTAAGCCATGCCGAGGTAGCCGAACACCGGCTTGCGGCTGAAGGTCGAGACGACCTGGCTGACGATGCCGAACGCCGGCAGGATCATGATGTAGACTTCGGGGTGTCCGAAGAACCAGAACAGGTGCTGGTAGAGCACCGGATCACCGCCACCCGACGCGTCGAAGAAGCTGGTGCCGAAGTTGCGGTCGGTCAGCAGCATGGTGATCGCGCCCGCCAGCACCGGCAGCGCCAGCAGCAGCAGGAAAGCGGTGACCAGGATCGACCAGACGAACAGCGGCATCTTGTGCAGGGTCATCCCCGGCGCGCGCATGTTGAAGATGGTGGTGATGAAGTTGATCGCCCCGAGGATCGAGCTCGCGCCCGCCAGGTGGAGCGAGAAGATCGCCATGTCGACCGCGGGCCCGGACGAGCCGCTCGTCGACAAGGGTGCGTAGACCGTCCAGCCGGTGCCCGCGCCGAGGCCGGTGCCCCCCGACACGAAGGTCGAGCCCAGGAGCAGGATGAACGCCGGGACGAGCAGCCAGAAGCTGATGTTGTTCATCCGCGGGAAGGCCATGTCGGGTGCGCCGATCATGATCGGCACGAACCAGTTGGCGAAGCCGCCGATCATCGCCGGCATGACCATGAAGAAGACCATGATCAGGCCGTGGGCGGTGATCAGCACGTTCCAGTGGTGGAGCGCCTCGTCCATGTTGGCGGTGCCCGCGCCGAGCGGCCACGCCTTGGTCAGGATCTGGATGCCCGGCTCGGCCAGCTCGGCGCGCATGATGCCCGAGATGGCGCCGCCGATGATCCCCGCGCAGATGGCGAAGATCAGATAGAGCGTGCCGATGTCCTTGTGGTTGGTCGACATGAACCAGCGGGCGAAGAACGCCGGCTTGTGGTCCGCGTCATGGTGATGGTCGTGCGCCGGCGCCTCGTGGCCCGTCAGCGGAAGATTGTCTGCGGTGGTAGCCATGATGGGGTCCGCTCTTACTTGTTGGCGGTCGCGCGATTGGCGACGTTGGGCTGGGTGGCGCCGGGAGCGGCGGGCGCTGCGCTACCGGGAACGGTAGCGGGCAGCGGCGCGGCGGCCGGGGTGACGTTGGTCGGGGTAACGGTGGTCGCCGCGGTGCTGTCGGGAGTGGCAGCCGGCTTCGCGCCGGGCATGGTGCCGCCCTTCGAGGCGACCCACTGGGCGTAACGCTCGGGGCTCACCACCTCGATCGCGATCGGCATGAAGCCGTGGCGCGCGCCGCACAGTTCGGAGCACTGGCCGAAGTAGACGCCCGGCCGGTCGACCTTGACCCAGGTCTCATTGAGGATGCCCGGGTTGGCGTCCATCTTCATCCAGAAGGCCGGCATGGCGAAGCTGTGGATGACGTCGTTCGAGGTGACGATGAACTTCACCACCTTGCCCGCCGGGATCACCAGCCGCTCATCGACCGCGAGCAGCTTGGGGCCATCGGCATCGGTGCGGAAGCGCGCGCCGGGGCCGGCGTCGGCCTTTTCCTTGAGCATATTCGAGACGACCTCGAACCCGCCGTTGTCGGGATATTGGTAGGTCCAGTACCACTGGTTGCCGATCACCTTGATGGTGAGGTCAGCCGGCGGCGGGCTGTACTGGTGGCGGATGAGGCGGATCGAGGGGATCGCGATCGCCACCAGGATGAGCACCGGGACCAAGGTCCACACCACCTCGATGAAGGTGTTGTGGCTGGTCCGCGACGGGGTCGGGTGGGCGCCGCGGCGGAAGCGGACGATGACGATCAGCAGCAGGCCGAGCACGAACACGCTGATGATCGCGCACAGCAGCAGCAGCCAGTTATTGTGGAAGGCGGCGGCCTCCTGCCCGACCGGAGTGACCTGGTCCTGGGTGCCGATGCGGCCGTCGGGCTCCCCGATGCCGGGGGTCGGCAGGGCATATTGGAAGGCCGGGCCGGTCGCCTTGGCGGCGGGCGTCGCGGGCGCGGCGGTCGGCGCTGCCGTCGGCGCGGCGGTGGTTGCCGGCGCCTGATTCGGCTGGGCCGCGGCCGGGGTCGCCGCACTCGTCGTCGGGGCGGCCGCGGGGGCCTGCGCGCTGAGCGGAGAGAGGCCGGCGACGGCCAGGGCGAGCGCCCAGGGGAAGAACTTCATCACGTTCCTTCAGGTCATTGACGGGCCGCCCCGTGTTCGCGGGAGGCAACGAAAGTGGCGGCCTTATAGGAGCGGACCGCCGCTCTCTCAAGCGCTTCGGCACGGTCATTGGTCCCGGTGTTGAAGCGGGGTCGCGCGGGGCTTATCAGCGCAGGCGAACGAGGGTGGGAACGTGGCCATGACCGACGCCGAGGTGCTCGACGAATTCCGTGCCGCCGGCGCGTTGCTGGAGGGGCATTTCATCCTCTCCTCGGGGCTGCGCTCCCCTCGTTACCTGCAGTGCGCGCGGGTGCTGATGGACCCGGCGCGGGCCGAGCGGCTGGCGCAGGCGCTCGCCGCCAAACTACCGGCCAGTGTTCGCGACGCGGTCGACGTGGTGGTCTCGCCGGCGATGGGCGGGGTGATCGTCGGCCACGAGATGGGCCGCGCCCTGGGCAAGCCGGCGATGTTCGTCGAGCGCCCGACCGGGACGTTCGAGCTGCGCCGCGGCTTCGCGCTCGAGGCGGGGCAGAGGGTGCTGATGGTCGAGGACGTGGTGACGACCGGCCTCTCGAGCCGCGAGGCGATGACGGCGATCGAGGCGGCCGGTGGCGAGGTGATCGGCGCGGCCGCGCTGGTCGACCGCTCGAACGGCGGGGTCGACCTCGGCGTCCCCTTCACCGCGCTGGTCGCGCTCGACGTGCCGACCTACGCGGCCGACGCGCTCCCGCCTGACCTCGCCGCCATCCCCGCGATCAAGCCCGGCAGCCGCGCGGCGTGATCCTGGCGGCCGTGGCAATGGCGGCCGCGAGTCCGACCGTCCACCTAAGGATGGTCGACCAGAAGTCCGCACCGGAAGTCCCGTATGACCGTATCGGGACCCAATTAAAGGCCGTGCAGCAACGCTACGATCTACACGGCGAATATGTGGTCAGCCGCGGGGGCGATAGCTGGCTGGTAGATACGATCCCGCACGACCCCAGCGACGCGGAAATCCGGCGCTATGGCCTTCTTCGCGCGCTGACCGCGCCGCGCCTGTGGCGATGGGCTTCCGTCACCAAGCAAGTCGTCGCGGTGCTCGTCATGCAGGAAGTCGCCGCCGGCCGGATCGGCCTGGATCGACCGGTCAGTGTTTACCTCCCCGGCTTTCGCAGCCCCAACGCATCGCTCGTCACGGTGCGCCAATTGCTTCGGCACCAGTCCGGCCTGCCAAACCCGGACAACACGGCCAAGGGCGCTGACGGGATGCCGTCTTATTATTCCGCGACCTATCGGGGCAGCCGCAATCCACTCACGGGCTATTGCGCCGGGCCAGTGGCGGGCCAACCGGGAGGGAAGTGGAGCTACAACAATTGCGATTACATCGTCGTGGGTGCCCTGCTTGAAAAGGTCACCGGCAAGCCCTGGCAGAAGCTTGTCGAGGAGCGGATTGCTCGGCCGCTAAAGCTCACCAGCCTGCACGCTTTTCCAACTTCCGAAATAACGGTCAGTGGGACTGTCGGCGGCAAGCCGGAGCCAAGCGTCGATTTCACGTCCTACGGGGCGTCGGCTGGGCTCTATGGGAGCGCAAAGGACCTCCTGTCGTTCGATCGAGCCCTGCTCGCGGGTAAGCTTCTGCCGCCAGCGCAACTCGCGGAGATGTGGGACGGTAAACCGGAGCTCGGCTCGATCGCGCTGGGGCAATGGTCGTTCAAAGCGCCCCTGTCCGGGTGCGCGGGGCCTGTCCGGATCATCGAGCGCCGGGGCGAAATTGGCGGGGTCCAGGTCCGCAACTTCATCCTTCCCCACCAGCGCACCTCGCTAGCCGTCTTCACCGATCGCGGCGGCGATGACTTTCCGTTCGGGGAGGTCTGGCAGGGTCAGGGCTTCGCTTACGACCTGCTCTCCGCCGCGGCCTGTCCGGCGCCCGCGAATTGAACAACGCCGGCGGCGCTGCCATGTCGCGGCGATGAATGAGCGCCTCCGCCTCGGGGTCAACATCGACCATGTCGCGACCATCCGCAACGCGCGCGGCGGGGACAATCCCGATCCGGTGCGGGCGGCGCTGCTGGCGTGCGCGGCGGGCGCCGACGGGATCACCGCCCACCTGCGCGAGGACCGCCGCCACATCACCGACCGCGACATCGACCGGCTGGCCGCCGAGCTGCCGGTGCCCTTGAACCTCGAGATGGCGGCGACGGCGGAGATGCTCGCCATCGCGCTCCGCCACCGGCCGCATGCCGCCTGCATCGTCCCCGAACGGCGCGAGGAGCGGACCACCGAGGGTGGGCTCGACGCCGCGGGGCAGTTCGCCGCGCTTCAGCCGTTGGTCGACGAGTTGCGGGCGGCGAACGTGCGGGTCAGCCTGTTTATCGAACCCGACGAGCGTCAGATCGACGCGGCCTTGCGGCTCGGCGCCCCGGTGGTCGAGCTTCACACCGGCCGCTACGCGCATCTCGCCGAGGCCGAACGGAGCCCGGAACTGAAACGCCTCGCCGACGCCGCCGCGCTTGCCGCCAAGAACGGGATCGAGGTCCACGCCGGGCACGGGCTGACCACCGACAACGTGACGCCGGTCGCCGCCATCCCGCAGCTTCGCGAGCTCAACATCGGCCATTATCTGATCGGCGAGGCGATCTTCGTCGGGCTGGAGCAGGCGATCCGCCAGATGCGCGCCGCGATGGAGTATGCGCGGTGATCATCGGCCTCGGCTCGGACCTGTGCAGCATCGAGCGGATCCAGGCGTCGCTCGACCGCTTCGGTGAGCGCTTCCTCAACCGCGTGTTCACCGATGCCGAGCGGGCCAAGGCGGCGCGGCGGCCGTTCACCGCGGCGGGGACGCTGGCCAAGCGCTTCGCCGCCAAGGAGGCCTTCTCGAAGGCGGTCGGGACCGGGTTCAAGCGCGGCGTGTTCATGAAGGATATCGGGGTTGTTAATGCGCCCTCGGGTAAGCCGACGCTGGTGCTGACCGGCGGCGCCCGCGCGCGGCTTGACGCCCTCACGCCGGCAGGCCACGCGGTCGAGGTCCATCTGACCATGACCGACGACCATCCCTGGGCCCAGGCGTTCGTGATATTGGAAGCCCGCAAGCTGGAGCGTGATTGAGTGACCGAGCCAAGCCTGACCGCCGACCCGGCCGCGCCGCCGCCCGTGGCCGAAACCCCGGCGGGCGACCCCGCCACGGCGCCGGACAAGGGTTCGGCGCTGTGGCGCGAGATCAAGGGGCTGTTCTGGGTGCTGCTGGCGGTGCTGGCGTTCCACAGCCTGGTCGCCAAGCCCTTCTACATCCCGTCCGAATCGATGATGCCGGGGCTGCTCAAGGGCGACCGGCTGGTGGTCAGCAAATATCCCTACGGCTGGTCGTGGGTGAGCCCGAGCTTCCACGTCCTGCCGGCAATGCAAGGGCGATTGTTCGGGCATCTGCCCAAGGCGGGCGACGTGGTGATCGTCACCCCGCCGGGCGCGACCGAGGATTATATCAAGCGCGCGATCGGCCTGCCCGGCGACACGGTCGAGGTGCGCGGGGGGCACCTCATCCTCAACGGCAAGGAAGTGAAGCGCGAGATCCGGCCGCCGGCGATGGTGCCGGTCGACGACAATGCGCCGTGCGGGATCCAGTTCGCCGGCTATCTGGTCCAGGCCTCGGACGGCAAGAGCTACTGCCGCCTGCCGATCGTCCGCGAGACGCTGCCCAACGGGGTCAGCTATGACACGATCGACCTCGGCGACAGCCCGGGCGACAATTACGGGCCGGTCACCGTGCCTGCCGACCATGTCTTCTTGATGGGTGACAACCGCGACCGCAGCGCCGACAGCCGCTTCTCGGCCGGCGCGCCCGAGTTCGGCCTGGGCGGACCGGTGCCGTGGGAGAATATCGGCGGCCGCGCCGAGTTCATCACCTTCAGCCTCGACGGCAGCACCCAGCTGTTCAACCCCTTGAGCTGGGTCGAGGCGCTGCGCCCCGGCCGCGCGGGGACGTCGCTCCGGGCGCACCAGGGCAGCTAGGCGGCGAATGGCCCCGCCCGAGCCGCCGCACGTCGAGCAGCCCGGTCCGGCCGAGTTCCGCGATCCGCTGGTCCTGACCGAATTGAAGCGCGCCGGGGTGTGGTCCGGCGTCGTCCTGATGATCCTCGGCGTCGTCTTCCTCGCCGAGCCGCTCTTGCTGATCATCGGCGGCCTCATCTTCGCGGTGCTGCTCGACGGCGGGGCGCGGCTGCTCGGGCGGGCGCTGCCGATCCCGCGGGGCCTGCGGCTGGTGCTGGTGCTGTTCCTGGGCCTCGGCTTCTTCGGCTGGGTGCTGTGGTATGCGGGGACGACCTTCGCGGGGCAGTTCGAGGCGCTCCGCCAGACGGTCGAGGCGCAGGGAGCGCGGCTGCTCGGCTGGGCCCACGACCATGGGCTGGTCGACGAGGACAAGCCGCAGATGGTCACCCAGCAACTGGTCGGCAGCGTCGGCCGGCTGACCAGCGCCCTCGGCAGCGCGATCGGGGTGATCACCAGCGCGGTGCTGATCCTCGCCCTCGGCATCTTCTTCGCGACCGAGCCCAAGCTCTATGATCGCGGAGTGGCGTGGATGCTGCCGATCCGCCACCGCGACTTCTTCTACCGGGTGCTGGCGCGGGTCGGATATAATCTGCGGCGGCTGCTATTCGGGCGGCTCTTGGGGATGATCACCGAGGGGCTGTTCACCTGGGCGACGCTGGCGGCGGGCGGCGTGCCGTTCGCCGCGTTGCTCGCGCTCATCACCGGCACGCTGGCGTTCATTCCCAACATCGGGGCGCTGATCAGCGGGGCGCTGATGGTCGCGGTGGGCTTCTCGGCCGGGCCGGGGACGGGGGTGTGGGCGATCGTCGTCTACTTCGCCGTCCACAATATCGAGGGCTATGTCGTCATGCCCTATATCGCCCGCAAGACGGTCGACCTGGCGCCCGCCGCGGTGCTGGCGGCGCAGCTTATCTTCGGGGCGC
This sequence comes from Sphingomonas ginsengisoli An et al. 2013, assembly GCF_009363895.1. Lineage (NCBI taxonomy): Bacteria > Pseudomonadati > Pseudomonadota > Alphaproteobacteria > Sphingomonadales > Sphingomonadaceae > Sphingomonas > Sphingomonas ginsengisoli (ex An et al. 2013). The sequence continues at coordinate 2,387,898 of NZ_CP045434.1, forward strand.
TGTTCGGCTTCCTCGGGCTATTGCTCGCCGACCCGATCCTCGCCAGCCTCAAGGTCGTGCTCGAGGAGTGGGCCCGGCTGGGTCACGTGGCGGACGACGACGTGACGGTCGCCCGCTCACATTGAGGCTTATTCGCCCGGCGGGGGCGGCATGGTGGTCGCGCCAGCGCCCTCGGCACCCGCGCCCGCACCTTCGGCGCCGGCACCGGCCGCGCCCTGCTGCATCTGCTGCTGCATCTGCATCATCTGGGCCGCATTGGGGACGACCTGGACGACGTGGACGGTGAAATCGAGCGGCGAGTTGGGCGGGATCGGGCTGCCCGCCGGCGGAGTCGCGCCGTAGGCGAGGTTGCCCGGGATGCGGAACTTGTAGCGGCCGCCCTTCTGCATCTTCTGCAGCGCCTCGGAGAAGCCGGGGATGACCTGGCCCGCGATCATCGGCACCGCGCTCTTGCCCGCGGTGGTGTCGAACACCGTCCCGTCGGGGAGGCGGCCCTCATATTCGATCAGCACGCCGTCGTTGGGAGTGATCAGCGGACCATCGCCCTTCTGGATGGTGCGGAAGGTGAGCCCGCTGGGCGTGGTCTCGCCGCGCAGCTGACCGGCGCCGAACCAGGCGAGCAGCACCGCCGCCAGGATCACCAGCACGAAGCCGAACAGGGCGCGGGTGCGGGTCGCCTTGGCGACGGGGCGAATCGGGACCTGGGTGACGCTCATCGGGGCATGCCTTCAACGGATGGGAGCAGATACAACAAGGGCCGCCTCGATGCGAAGCGGCCCCCGGTGATTCGTGGCAGAAAGCTTAGCGGCCGCCTTCGCGCTCGACCCGCTTGCGCTCGAGCTTGCGCGCCCGGCGAATCGCCGCAGCCCGCTCCCGCGCGCGCTTCTCCGACGGCTTCTCATAGTGCCGGCGAAGCTTCATCTCGCGATAGACGCCCTCACGCTGCAGCTTCTTCTTGAGCGCCCGCAGCGCCTGGTCGACGTTATTGTCGCGAACGATGATCTGCATAAAAACCCAATCACTCCAATCGTCTAGCAACGGCCTCGAGGCCACAGCAGCAAACCACGGCCACTCGTCGAAAGGCCCGGTCGGCCGCGCAAAGCAGCTTGATCGCCGCAGAGCCCTGAGCTCGCGGCGTTGGCGCGCCCCATAACAGCGGGTCGGCACAGTTTCAACCCGCACCATGCCGCCCGCTGCACGACGAGTCGAGCGCCGTCCGGGCCAAGGCGAACGGCAAGACACAAGCTGGTTATCGGCGGTTAACCATTTGATCTGTATAAGGGTTCTTCGCATTTTGGAGGGCACTCATTTTGCAGGTCAATCGTCGGGACATGTTGCGCTGGGCTGGAGTCGGCGCCGGGGCTGCGCTGGTATCGAGCGCGGCGACCACTGCCGGACTGCCCGCGATCGTCTTCGCGCAGCCCGCGGTCTCGGCCCTGCCCCTGATGCCCGCCGCCCCGGTCGCGGCCGCCGCGGCGACGCTGCCGGGGATCGATCCGCTGCTGCTGGCCAAGGCCAAGGCCGCCCTCGACCTGCACCGGGTCGCCGCGCGCGACACCATCGGGATCGTCGACTTCAGCAAGGCCAGCCGCGATCCGCGCTTCCACCTCGTCGACCTGATGAACGGCACCGTCGCCAGCCACCTGGTGGCGCACGGCCGCGGGTCGGACCCCGACCATTCGGGCTTCGTCGAGATGTTCTCGAACCAGTTCGGGTCGGAGGCGACCAGCAACGGCGCCTACACCACCGCCGATTATTACCAGGGCAAGTACGGGCTCTCGATGAAGGTCCGCGGGCTCGACGTCAGCAATTGCAACGCCGAGAGCCGCGCGATCGTGATCCACAACGCCTGGTATGCCGAGCCCGAGATGATCGCCGAGCACGGCAAGCTCGGCCGCTCGGAAGGCTGCTTCGCGTTCAGCCGCGCAAGCCAGTTCGAAGTGATGCGCCGCCTCGCCGGTGGCCGGATGATCTACGCCGACAAGGTCGCCTGAGGCGTCTCGAACGGACCAACGCAAAAGGGCCGCGTCTCCCGATGGAGGCGCGGCCCTTTTTCGTGGGCGCTTACTTCGCCGCGGTCTGGGTCGGCTTGGCCTTCGGGATGACCGGCAGGCGGTCGTTCAGCGCGTCGAGCACCGCGCCGTCGCGGCCGTAGAGGTCCTGATACTGGACCAGGCTGCCGTCGGTCAGCGCGGCGGTGCTGAAGTAGACGATGTAGACCGGGATCGGCTTGACGAAATTGGCCTGCACCGTCTTGCCGCTGGCGAGCGCGGCGTCGATCCGGTCCTGCGTCCACTCGCCATTGTTGTCGCCGAGCAGCTCGGCGGCGAGGTCGAGAATGTTCTCGGTGCGGATGCAGCCGTGGCTGAGGAAGCGCGCGTGGGCGTCGAACAGGCCGCGGTTGTTGGTGTCGTGCAGATAGATGTTCTGCGGGTTCTGCATCACGAACTTGATCTTGCCGAGCGCGTTGCGCGGGCCCGGCGGCTGGCGCCAGCGCTGGACCTTGCCGTCGGCGCCCTTGACCGCGACGTAGCCCGGCTTGCCCGCCGCCTCCTTGGAGATCGACGGCGGCACTTCCCACCAGGGGTTGAGGATCACGCCGGTCGCGGTCACCGCGAGCTGCGGGGTCGGGGTCTTGGTCGCACCCGCAATGGCGCGATGCTTCCAGCGGGTCTGGCTGTTCTCGACCAGGGTCGCGAATTGGCCGGGGACGTTGACGATGATGTAGCGCTGGCCAAGGTCACGCGGCAGCCAGCGCCAGCGGTCCATGTTGAGGCGGATCTTGTCGATCGCCGCGGCGCTGCCCGGCTTGGGGTTGGCCATCGCCAGCGCGAGCGCGTTGCGGAGCGCACCATATTGCGGGTGGGTCGGCAGCAGATTGTTGAGCATGTCGGTCACCCGCCCGCCGGCCGCGGCCGAGACGAGCAGCTGGTCGAGGCGGACGGTGTCGAGGTCGGGATCCTTGACGAACCACTGGGTCCGCGCCGAACGGGGGACATGGCCGAGCGCGAGATCGCGGGCGACCTTGCGGAAGCTGTCGGTGGCGACCTGCGCGAGCACCTGCGGATCGCCACCACGGATGGCGGCGTCGAGCTTGGCGGGGGCGTAGTCGGCGGGGTCGAGCCCGTCGCGACCGATCCCGCGGATGTAGGCGGACAGCTCCTGCGCCGCCGACAGCTGCCACAGCGGGGGCGGAATTTCGACCGGCGGCGGGGCGGGCGTGGTGACGACCGGCGCGGGAACGCCGCCGGCTGGCGCCAGCGGATCGGTCGAGCGCACCGGCGGCGGGGTGATCGGCGCCGGGAGCGGCGTCCGGACGACCGGCGCGGGCGCGGCCATCGGCGCGACCTGTGCCATCGCGGCCACCGGCACGGCGACCGTCGACGCCCACAGCACCATCTTCGTCAAACGCCCGCTCATAATCACCCAACCCATTGTTTTCGCGTAACGAACTTCACCCTGCGGAAGCCGTCGACGCGACCGTCTTGCCCGCTGGCCGCCATATCAAACATGAACAGGCCGGAACAGTGTCGCCGCACCGCAACAGTGGCCAAGGCAATCATTGTTTCTTAAGTCCGGTCGGGTCACGATGGTGAACCGCGAGGGAACCAAGCGATGGACATGAACGCTCAATTCGGCATGAGGCACGCGAGCAGCGAGGACTGGCGCCAAGCTCCGGAGACCCTGACCGTGTCGATCAACGCGCGAATCGCGAACGAGGATAGTGCTGTCGCCGACCGCCGCCGCGCCGACCGCGCGGACGTCGAGGTCGAGGCGCGCGTCCGCGAGCTCGGCAACGAGGGCTGCGACGCGCGGGTGCTCAACATTTCGGCGACCGGCTTCATGGCGCAGACGTCGACCGAAATCGCGGTCGGGGCGCGCATCTGGCTGATCATCCCTGGGCATGAGCGCGCCAACGCGCTGGTCCGGTGGAGCGACGGCGACCGTATCGGCGCCGAATTCGCCACCCCGATCGACCCAGCCGACCTGCTTTCGAATTAGCGCGGGCGCGGCGCCGCGAGCGCGCGCTGCACCGTCGGCAAAATCCCCGTCACGATGATCTTGATCCCCGCGAAGGTGGGGTGGAGGCCGTCGGCCTGCGCGAGCTCGCGGTGGCCAGCGACGCCCTCGAGGAAGAACGGGTAAAGGCTCGCGCCATGCTTCATCGCCAGCGCGGGGAAGAGGGAGTCGAACTGCTGGCGGTAGGCGGGGTCGAGGTTGGGCGCGGCGAGCATTCCCGCCACCACCACCGGGATGCCGCGCTTGCGCAACTCACCGACGATCGCGTCGAGGTTGGCGGCGGTGAGCTTCGGATCGACCCCGCGCAGCATGTCGTTCGCGCCCAGTTCGACGATCGCGAGGTCGGGCTGGCGGGGAAGGCCCGACAGCGTCCAGCCGAGCCGGGCGCGGCCGCCCGAGCTGGTGTCGCCCGAGACGCCTGCATCGTGGACACTCGCCTTGATCCCCTGCCGCCGCAGCGCCGCCTGCAATTGGGGCGCGAAACCCAGCCCGCGATCGAGCCCGTAGCCGGCGGTGAGGCTATCCCCAAAGGCGAGGATCAGCGGCGTGTCGGCGGGGGCCGGCGCGGCGGCCGCGGGGGTGGCGGCGAGGAGGAGGGGCAAGGACCATTTCCACATGGCCTTCCATCTAGGTGGTTGTGGTGGCGCTGCAACGTTCCTAGCTGCTTGGCCACATGGCCGAACCCCTCATCGACATCGCCGACGTCCACCTGACCCTCGGGGAGGGCGAGGCCCGCACCGAGATTTTGCGCGGAGTGAGTTTCCGGCTCGAGGAGCGCGAGCGGGTCGCGATCCTCGGCGCGTCGGGCTCGGGCAAGAGCTCGCTGCTGGCGGTGATCGCCGGGCTCGAGCGAGCGAGCAGCGGGCGGGCGACGGTGCTCGGCGCCGATGTCGGCGCGCTCGACGAGGACGCGCTGGCGCGGTTGCGGGGGGCACGGATCGGGATCGTACTGCAGGCCTTTCACCTGCTGCCGACGATGACCGCGCGCGAAAATGTGATGGTGCCGATGGAGCTGGCCGGTGCGCCCGACCCGCGCGCCCGTGCCGCCGCCGAGCTGACCGAGGTCGGGCTCGGCCATCGCCTCGACCATTATCCGACCCAATTGTCAGGCGGCGAGCAGCAGCGCGTCGCCATCGCCCGCGCCACCGCACCGCGCCCGCGGCTGTTGCTGGCGGACGAGCCGACCGGCAACCTCGACGCGACCACCGGCAAGCAGATCGTCGACCTCCTGTTCGAGCGGGTGCGGGCGGCCGACGCGGGGCTGCTGGTCATCACCCACGACCCCGCGGTGGCCGAGCGCGCCGACCGCATCGTCCGCATCGCCGACGGGCGGATCGTCGCCTAGATGGGCAGCTGGACGCTCGCGCGGCGGGACCTGCGCGGCGGGATCGGCTCGCTCTGGCTGCTGCTCGCCTGCCTGACCATCGCGGTCGCCGGGCTCGCCTCGGTCACCAGCCTGGCGAGCGCGATCACCGGCGCGCTGGCGCAGAACAGCCGGGCGCTGCTCGGCGGCGACCTGATGCTGTCGACTTCGCAGCGCGAGGCGTCGCCCGCGGAAGCGCAGGCGATGGCCGCGCTCGGGCGGGTGATGCCGAGCACCACGACAAGAGCCAACCTCGTCACCCCGCGCGGCGCGGCGCTGGTCGAGCTGTCGGGGGTGGCGCCGAGCTGGCCGCCGGCCGGGGCGGTCGCGTTCGATGCCGGGCGGATGGCCGGGCCGGGCGAGGCGGCGGTCGGGCATGAGCTGGCCGACCGCTTTGGGCTGCGACCGGGGGACGGCGTGCGGATCGGTTTCGCCAGCTTCCGGGTGGCGGGGATCATCCGCCAGATGCCCGCCGCCGCGGGCTTCGCGCTCGCGCCGCCGGTACTGGTCAGCCCGGAGGGCCTTAAGGCGACTCGGCTGATCCAGCCCGGCAGCCTCTACACCAGCAGCTATCGCCTGCTCCTCCCGTCGGGCGCGGACGGGGTCGCGATTGGCAAGGCCTTCCAGCAGCGCTTTCCCGATGGCGGCTGGCGCGCACTAGACAAGGGCGACGCGGCGGGGGGCACGCGGCGGTTCGTCGACAATGTCGGGCAGCTGATGCTGCTGATCGCGCTCGGCGCACTCGGGATCGGCAGCATCGGGGTGGCGAGCGCGGTCGGCGCCTTCGCCGCCGCGCGGCGGAGCCGGATCGCGGTGCTCAAGATTTTGGGGGCGACGCGCGCCACGCTGGCGCCGATGCTGGGCGCGTCGATCGCGCTGCTGGCGGGGGCGGCGATCTTGATCGGGCTGGCGGTGGGCGCGCTGACGCCTTTGCTGGTCGGGCAGGTGGTCGGCGACCTGCTGCCGATCCGCCCCGACCCGGCGCCGCAATGGGGTGCGCTCGGCCTGAGCGCGGCGTTCGGGGTGCTGATCACGATTGCCGCGGGGTGGCGGCCGGTCGCCCGCGCGATCGCCGACCGCCCGGCGCCGGTGCTGCGCGGCGATGTCGGCGACGGTGGGAGCAATCGCGGCGGGTGGCGCTCGCTGCTGGTCCCGGCGCTGGCCGCCGCGGCGGCGATCGGGCTGGCGGTGATGTCGTCGGACAATCGCGCGCTGACGCTTTTTGCCGTGGCGTTCGGCGCGGGGCTCGCCGGGCTGTTCGGGCTGATCGGCTGGACGATTCGCCGCGTCGCGCGACGCGCGGCGGGGCGCGGTGGGCCGGTCGCGCGGCTCGGTATCGCGGCGCTGCACCGACCCGGCAGCGCCACCGTCCGGCTAAGCATCGCGCTCGGCCTCGGCCTGTCGCTGCTGGTGGCGCTGAGCGGGATCGGGTCGAGCCTGCGCAATGAGCTCGCCGCCGACGTGCCGGCCAAGGCGCCGGCGCTGTTCCTGCTCGACCTCCCGGCTGACGAGGAAGCGCATTTCCGCGCGCTGGCCGCCCGCGCATTGCCCGGCGCCGACCTGCGACTGGTGCCGTCGCTGCGCGGGCCGGTGACCGAAGTGAACGGGCAGCCGGTGGCGACGATGAAAGTGCCCGAGGGGGCGTGGATCCTGCGCGGCGACCGCGGGCTGACCTTCGCCGCCGACCTGCCAGCGGGAAACCGGGTGGTCGCCGGGCAATGGTGGCCGCACGACTATCGCGGGCCGCCGCTGGTCTCGCTCGACGCCGACGCCGGGACCGCGCTCGGGCTCAAGGTCGGGGACTCGATCACCGTGGCGGTGCTCGGGCGGCCGATCACCGCGAAGATCGCGTCCTTCCGGACGATCGACTGGCGCAGCTTCGGGTTCAATTTCGCGATCATCTTCGCGCCCGGCACGCTCGAGCAGGCGCCCTATACGCTGATGGCGACGGTGGCGCCGGGCGCGGGGCGGTCGACCGCTGGCTTCGAGCGGACGCTGGCGGCCGAGCTGCCGATGGTCAGCGCGATCCGCGTCTCCGAGGTGGTCGCGCGGGTGCAGGAAATCCTGGGCGCGATGAATGCGGCGATCACGCTGGCGACGCTGATCGCGATCCTGATCGGGGTGGCGGTGCTCGCCGGCGCCGTCGCCGCGACCCGCGCCAGCCGCGCGCGGGAAAGCGTGCTGCTGAAGCTGGTCGGCGCGACCCGGCGGCAGATCCTTTTGGCCCAGCTGATCGAGTTCACTGCGATGAGCGGGACGGTCTCGCTGGCGAGCTTCCTGCTCGGCACCGCGGCGGCGTGGGGCGTGGTGACCAAGCTGTTCAATCTGGGCTTCCAGCCGAGCTGGCCGGGGCTGGTGTTGCTGCCCCTGATCGGGGTGGTGGTGGCGGTGCTGACCGCGCTGCTGGTGGCGTGGCCCGCGCTCCGTGTTCGTCCCGCCGTGGCACTACGCAGCCTGTGAACACGGTAACCCGATTGAAACTTATTCCCGCAGGCCCGCGTTTTGCAGCCAAAGGGAGTAAATCGAATGTCGAACTTTCCGACCCTCGGCGACCTGGGCCTGAAGCACGACCCCGCGGTACGCGGCTACCACGCCGTCTATCGCGAGCATGAGACCAACCACTGCCCCGGCTGCGGCCGGACCCACTGGCTGATCGGCCGGATGTCGGCGGAATGTGCCTTCTGCGCCACGGCCCTGCCGCTGGCGGAGGCGAGCACGCGCCACCATCACGGCCCGACCGTCATCCAGCACCGTAACAAGGACCGCCCGAGCGAACAGGCCTGGGCGGCCTGAACCCCACTCCCCCTCCGGACACACGGCCCAGTAGCGTCCTGGCCAACAGCCGTCGGGAGGGGAGACTAACCCAACAGGGAAGACGTCAGCGCGCCGGTGTCCTGCGAACGGGCACCGGCGCGTTGCACAGGTCCACCCCGCCCGCCTGCACGCGGTAGAAATCGTCGTCGCGATTGGCGCGGCGATTGAGGTAAGCGGCGAAGGCGGGGCTGGTCTCGGCGAGATATTCGAACTGCGGCCGTTCGCCGGCGGGGAGAGCGCTCGCCAACCGGACCTGCGCGATTTTCCGCGCGACGTTGGCGCCCTTGTAGAAGCCCATCGCCTCGGTTCCGCGCGGCAGCGCCGCCATCAGCTCGATCCCCTCGACCACCCGCCCGACGATGGCGATGTTGCGGTCGAGCTGGCGCGGCGCCTGGCCGATCACGGCATAGAGCTCGCCCCCCATGCCGGTATCGGGATTGAGGTCGCGGCCGACCCCGACGGTGCCGTAGCAATGGGTCAGGCTGACGCTGCCGTCCTTATATTGCGCGACCGGCCAGCCGCCGGAGAAACCGACCCGGACGGCATAGGGGTCGGGAAAGCCGAGCGGGCGGATGGCGAGGCCGGCGGCGCTGCGGACATATTCGGCGGGGGGCTTGGCGACGATCCCGGTTGGAAGCGGCTTCTTGTCGTCGTTGGTCCCCCATTGCGCGACATAATTGTCCTGCACCCGGTAGATCGCGCTGCCGGCCCAGTAGCCGCCGTTGGCCAGCCGCCGGATGTTGGCGACGTGGACCGGGGCGAAGCCGGGGGCGAGCTGGACGATGGTGCGGCCACCGCCCTCGTAGTCGATGACGAGCAGGTCGTCGGCGGGAATCGCGCGCCAGGCCGAGGCGGGCGCCGCGGCGACGATCTCACCCGGGGTGCGCGGGGGCTTGGCCGGGTCGGGCGGAGGCATGTGCGCGGCGGCCTGGGCGAGCGCGAGCAAGAAGGTGAGGACGGGCACGGGCGCACTCCTGATGACGAACCAATGCGCACTTGCTAACCCGCCGGCATGTTCCTTGCCAGACTGATGCTACTCGGCTCCGGCGAGCTCGGCCGTGAGTTCGCGATCGCCGCCAAGCGGCTCGGCTGCGAAGTGATCGCCTGCGACCGCTACGAGGGCGCGCCGGCGATGCAGGTCGCCGATGCGCATGAGGTCTTCTCGATGCTCGACGGGGCGGCGCTCCGGGCCGCGGTCGAGCGGCATCGGCCCGACGTGATCGTCCCCGAGATCGAGGCGATCGACACCGCGACACTTGGGGCTCTCGAGGCCGAGGGGTGGCGGGTGGCGCCATCGGCCAGGGCCGCGCAGCTGACCATGAACCGCGACGGCATCCGCGATTTCGCGGCGCAGGAACTGGGGCTCGAGACCAGCCGCTACCGCTTCGCCGAGAGCCGCTCCGAGGCGCTGGCGGCGATCGACGCGGTCGGCCTGCCGTGCGTGGTCAAGCCGGTGATGTCCTCGTCGGGCAAGGGGCAGAGCGTGGCGCGGACGGCCGCGGAAGTCGGCGCGGCCTATGACTATGCGGTCGCCAACATGCGCGGCGACCGGCCCCGCGTGATCGTCGAGGAGTTTATCGCCTTCGACAGCGAGATCACGCTGCTGACCGTCGCGGCGGCCGACGGAATTCACTTCTGCGACGCCATCGGTCATCGCCAGGAAGCGGGCGACTATCGCGAGAGCTGGCAGCCGGCGGCGTTGAGCGAGGCGACGCTGCGCTCGGCGCGGAGCCAAGCGGGCAAGGTGGTCGAGGCGCTCGGCGGGCGGGGGCTGTTCGGAGTCGAGTTCTTCATCGCCGGCGAGCGGGCGATCTTTTCCGAGCTGAGCCCGCGCCCGCACGACACGGGGATGGTGACGCTGATCAGCCAGTCACCCAACGAGTTCGAGCTGCATTTGCGCGCGATCCTCGGGCTGCCGGTGGCGCCAATCGTCCAGCACGGGCCGGCGGCCTCGGCGGTGATTCTCGCCGATCGGGAGAGCGAGCGGTTTGGGTTCGAAGGGGTGGGCGAGGCGTTGGCGACGGGGGCGGAGTTGCGGCTGTTCGGCAAGCCCAAGACCCTGCCCAACCGGCGGATGGGGGTGGCGCTGGCGCTGGCCGAGACGACCGACGCGGCGGTCCGCAAGGCGAAGGATGCAGCCGGGCGGGTTCGCCTGCGTTATGCCGATGATGAGGGAGCCTGACCGATGCGCGAAGTGATTGCGACTTGTCTGATGCTGAGCCTGGCCGCCTGTGGGAGCGGGAGCCAAGCGCCGGCGCCGGCCAACAACCAGAAGATCGCGGTCCGCAGCGCCGAGCAGGACGCGCTCCACAACCTCGACACGATGAACCGCGACATCGGCTTGAAGCGCGCGATCCAGGATAGCGGGATGCCGTGCAAGCGCGTCACCAAGTCGGGCTATGTGCAGGAATACAACACGCTGTCGATGTGGACCGCGTCGTGCGCCGACAAGCGCGACTGGGCGATCTTCGTCGGGCCGGATGGCAGCGCGCAAGTGCGGCCGTGCCAGGATCTGGCGCAGCTCAAGCTGCCGGCCTGCGTGATCGCGGCCGATCCGACCGGCCGCACGTCACGCGCGCAACAGGGGCATCCGGTCCAGCAGTCGTCGTAAAGGAAGAAGCCGTCAGTGCCTCAGTTGCACTGACGGGTCTCTTTATACTCGCCCGTGGCGGTCTTTTCCTTGACCACGACGCAGCTGCCCTGGCGCAACTCCTCGCGCCAGCTGCCGTCGGGGCGGACCACGCGGTTGCTCGGCCGCGGGACGCGCTGGCCGTTGCAGATCATGTAGTTGAGCCCCGGCGGGGAGGTGCATTGCGCATTGTTGCCGCCCGGCGCCTGCTGCGCCGAGGCGGTGCCCGCACCAATAGCCCCGGTGAGCCCCAGGGCTCCGAGACCGATCAGGATACGGAAAGTCGTCGTCATGGTCGTCATCACTCCAGTCCCAACCATATAGGAAGGAACAGCTTAACCGCCAATGGACGGCCAGCCGGTACTGGTGAGCGATGAACCGAAGCGGGACACGTGGCCCCGCCGAGCAGCTTAGCCTTGCCGGGCGCGCCGGCTAAGCATCCCCCGGATGCTTAGCCCTGACGCGCCTTAAACCGGCGGTTCGTCTTGTTGATGACGTAGGTGCGGCCGCGGCGACGGATCACGCGGCAATCCCGGTGACGGTCCTTGAGCGACTTGAGCGAGTTGCGAATCTTCATGGCCGGGTCTGCCCGTTTCTCTTTAGTCTAGATTGTCAGCTGACGCCCTGACGGGCTTCGGTCGGGGCGCTTATGGGAGGGCTAGGCGAGAGTCAAGGTGAGCGGGGCCGGAGCGGCGGCTGGGCGGGGGCGTCCTGGCGGACGATCTCGACCGAATCGCCGAACGGCTGGCTGTGGATCAGGTGCCCCGCCTCGTCATGCACCTCGATGCTGTAGCCGAGGTCGAGGCGACCCTCCTGGACGTCGCCCGCCATGCAGTCGCGCGCAGCCTTGAGCGCGGTTTGCGGGATGTCGTGGGCGGCGACCTCCTGACCGTCGCGGTCGAGCAAGGCGTCGATGTCATCGACGAGATGAAAAAAGAAACGCGGCACGACCAGACTTTCAGGCACCGGCCGGCACATCCTGGCCGATGGTCCAAGTCAGCGCCGCAACGCTCGAATGGTTCCGGCGTTTAGCATGGGTTAGGTAGTCCTTGGTCCGGGTTTGAGACAAACCAACTTGGGTTAGGGAGCCGCCGTCCGCCGCCAGCTAGGCCCGCCCGCATGCCCGCGGACGAACGCTGCCCGGCCGCGGCGGTCAACAGGGCGCGGTTGCGGGGTCAGGCCGGTGCAGGATCAAACCAGTTCGTCGACGCTCGGGCCGCTGGTGACGAAGCTCGCCTACCGCTCTCCGCTCGACGATGACGACCGCGCCGCGGTGCTGCGGCTGCCGTGCACCATCGAGGCGATGGAGCGCGGCCAGTTCCTGATCCGTGAGGGTGAGCCGCCGCGCACCACCTGCGTGATGCTGCGCGGCTATTCGATCCGCTCCAAGCTGGTCGCCAGCGGGGAGCGCCAGATCGTCGGCATCCACATGAAGGGCGAGGCGGTCGACCTGCAGAACTCGCTGCTCGAGGTCGCCGATCACAGCGTCCAGATGCTGACCGCCGGGCGGGTTGCGATGATCCCGCGCGAGGCGGTGATCCAGCTGACCCTCGACCGGCCGCGGGTGGCGCGGGCGATGTGGCTCGACACGCTGGTCGATGCCTCGCTGTTCCGCGAGTGGATAGCCAACGTCGGGCGGCGCGACGCGCGGACCCGGATCGCGCACCTATTGTGCGAGTTCGCGGTGCGGCTGCGGGTGGCGGGGCTCGCCAGTGACACGCATTACGAGTTGCCGATGACGCAGGAGCAGATCGCCGACGCGACCGGGCTGACTCCCGTCCACGTCAACCGCAGTTTGAAGCTGCTCGAGCAGGAGGAACTGATCCGCCGGCCCAATCCGCGCGCGATCTGGATCGGCGACTGGCGCGCGCTGGCGGCGGCGGGCGACTTCGACCCGACCTACCTCCACCTGCGCCTGAACGAGCCCGCGCTGCAGTAGCGCCTAGCGCGCGGCCTTGGGCTGATCGGGCGCGAAGGCCTTGCCGAAATAGCTGTCGGCATACCAGCGCGGACGCTGGCCGGTGTCGGCAAGGTCGCGCGAGATGCGGTAGTTCAATTCGGCGTAGCGGGCGAGCTGGTCCCACTCGATCGCCTGGGTGAGATCGTCGCGGACCTGGTGGTAGCGGGTCGCGAAGAAATCGTCCCACACGCCCTTGCCGCGCCCGCCGAAGCCGGTCGCCAGCAGGATGGCGGGGACGCCGCGCTTGGCGAGCGTGTAATGGTCGGAGCGGACGAAGATCGACTGCTCGGGCATCGGGTCGGGCGAGACCTTGACCCCCATGCTGCCGGCGGCGGCGGCGACGGTTTTCGCGACCGTGTTGTGCGGCGCGCCGAAGGCGATCACGTCGACGAAGGGGTAAAGGGGGAGCGGCATGTCGAGGTCGACCGCCGCCGCGACCTGGCCGAGCGGCACGGTCGGGTGCGCCGCCCAATAATCGGCGCCGAGCAGGCCCAGTTCCTCGCCGGTGTTGGCGATGAACAGCACCGAGCGGCGCGGCGGCTTGCCCGAGGCGACGAACTCGCGCGCGGCCTCGAGCATGGTCGCGACCCCGGCGCCATTGTCGAGCGCGCCATTGTAGATGGCGTCCTCGCCGGGCTTGGCGTCCTTCCTGATCCCGAGGTGGTCGAGGTGGCCCATCAGCACGACATATTCGGTCTTGAGGCTGCGGTCGGTGCCGGGGAGCAGGGCGATCACCTCGGGGCTGGTGAAGTCCTCCCAGCGGCTGTTGGCCTCGACCCCGAGGGTGCCCGGAAGCGCGAAACCGGCGGGACCCTTGCCGCCGCGCGCGGCCTCGGCGCGGACCTGCTCGAGCGTCTTGGGGGCGCCGGCGAAGAGCTGGGCGGCGGCGGCGTTGGAGACCGCCATCCGCAGGCGCAGGCCCTTGGGGGTGCTGCCCGCCTCGCCGCTCGCATCGACCCAGTCGGTCGCCGAACCGCGCGCATATTGGCCGAGCCGGCTGCTGCTGCCGGTGCGCCCGATCTCGATCAGCCCGACGGCGCCGGCGCGGGCGGCCATCTGCGCTTTCACCGACGAGAGGTGGGCGGCGACCTCGGTGTCCATGCCGGGCGGGGTGCCCTCGAGCACGACCACCGTCTTGCCGGCGACGTCGAGGCCCTTGAAGTCGTCCTGGCCGAGCGCCGGATCGCTAAGGCCGTAGCCGGCGAACACCAGCGGCGCGGTGAACTTTCGCTGCTTCTCGGTCAGGCTGGGGCGGAGGGCGACGTCGGTGCCCCACGCCAGCCGGGCGACCTTGCCGCCGCTGGTCAGGCTGACCACCGGATTGCCGTCATGCGCCGCGCGGCGGAGCGGCACGCGCTGGAACCAGCCGCCGTCGGCGCCGCCGGGCTGGAGGCCGAGCGCGCGGAACTGGGCGGCGACGTAGCGGGCGGCGATCTCATGCCCCCGCGCGCCGGTGGCGCGGCCTTCGAGCAGGTCGTCGGCGAGGAACTCGACATGGGCCCGGACGCGGTTGGCGGCGGCGGCGAGCTCGGGCGAGACCGCGGCTGGCGCGGGCGCGGGTGCGGGCGCCGGGGCCGGCGCGGCGGCGAGCAGGGCGAGGGCGGCGAGCGGCGCGAACGCGAGCGTGAAACGGATGGGGGCTACTCCTGGCCGGCGAGCCGCCGCTCGAAGGCGAGCGCGGTGCCGATGATGTGCTCGATGGCGTCGTGCCTGGGGCTCCACCCGAGCCGTTCGACGAGGCGGCGGTTGGAAGCGACCAATTGCGGCGGATCGCCCGCGCGGCGCGGCCCCATCCGCCGCTCGACCGGGGCGCCGTTCACCTTGTCCAAGGCATCGAGCATCTCGAGCACCGAGAAGCCGCGGCCGTAGCCGCAGTTCATGGTGAGGTTCTCGTCCGGGTTGGCGATCAGCGCCTTCAGCGCCGCGACGTGCGCGTCGGCGAGGTCGGAGACGTGGATATAGTCGCGGATGCAGGTGCCGTCGGGGGTCGGGTAATCGGTGCCGAACACGTCGACGTGGCTGCGCTTGCCGATGGCGGCCTCGCAGGCGACCTTGAGGAGGTGGGTCGCGCCCTTGCTCGCCTGGCCCGAGCGGCCCTGCGGGTCGGCGCCGGCGACGTTGAAGTAGCGCAGCGCGCCATAGTTGAAGCCGTGCGCCGCCGAGCAGTCGCGTAGCATCACCTCGGTCATCAGCTTGGACGAGCCATAGGGGTTGATCGGGAGCTTGGGGTCCTCCTCGTCGACCGGGACCTTCTCGGGCGCGCCATAGGTGGCGGCGGTCGAGGAGAAGAGGATGTGGCGGATGCCGCAGGCGACCGCGCTCTCGATCAGGCTGTGCGAGGCGACGGTGTTGTTGCGATAATATTTGAGCGGGTTGGTGACGCTCTCGGGGACCACGATCGAGCCCGCGAAATGCATGATCGCGCCGATCTGCTGCTCGCGCAGATAGCCCTCGAGCGCGGGCTTGTCGGCGACATCGGCCTGGAGGAAGGGCACGCCCTCGGGCACTACCTCGCGCCGCCCGTTCGAAAGGTCGTCGATCACCGCTACCGGCCAGCCCATGTCGTGCAAGGCAAGGACGGCGTGACTGCCGATGTAGCCGGCGCCGCCGGTGACGAGAACGGTGGGAGAGGTCATGGCTGCCGTCGCTAGCGGAGGCGGGCGGAACTTGCCAATCCCCGCTTCACCGCGGGCAACGAAACCCGTTGGTAACCGGCGCGGGTGTAGCGCGGGGCTTCGTTCGGAAGGGGGACGAAGCGATGTCAGTGCGGTTGGGGAGCGCGGCGCTGGTGGCGGCCGCGGCGGGGTGCTTGAGTGGCTGCGGCCCGAACTGGGTGCCCGCCAAGGGAAGCATCACGCGGATCGACCGCGCCTGCGAGATCATCGAGACCAGCCGCACCCCGGTCGACGACCCGCGCGAGCCGGGGAAACAGCTCGATGCGTCGAAGGAACGCCACTACACCGGCGAGTGCGCCGACGTCGCCGAGTGGGACAAGGTCCGCACCAAGCACAGCAAGAAGGTCGAGGGCGAGGCGACGGTGGCGGTGATGTACACCCGCGCCGACGGCCAGACCGGCTCGGGCGAATTGCACTTCGACGGCGGCGACCCCGAATTCTACGATCTCCGCTACGGCGACGATGTGAACGTGCTGGTCGACCCTGAGAATCCGGCGCACCTGCGCAAGGCCTGACGGGGGGCGCGGAACGACGGGCTTTCCTCAACCGGCGGGGCTGACTATCAGGCCCGCGTCTTTCCATTCACCGGTTGAGGTTCATGTCCATCACGATTTCGAGCGCGTTCGATTCCGGCAACATCCGGGTCGTGAAGCAGGACGGCGCGACCTTCGACCTGGAGATCGTCGCCGATCACCTGAGCGACTTCTACCAGTGGTTCCATTTCCGCCTCGCCGGCGCCGCGGGCCAGGACGTCACGCTGCGCATCACCAATTGCGCGGGCAGCGCCTACCCCAACGGCTGGCCCGACTATAAGGCGCGGGTCAGCTACGACCGCGAGGAATGGCTGTTGGCCGAGGGGACCAGCTTCGCCGACGGCGTGCTGACGATCCGCCTGATCCCCGAGAGCGATCTCGTCTGGCTGGCCTATTTCGCGCCTTACTCGATGGAGCGGCACCACGACCTGGTCAGCAGCTTCGCGCAGTTCGAGGGGATCAGCTACCGCAGCCTCGGCAAGAGCCTCGACGGGCAGGACATCGACTGCCTGACGATCGGCGAGGGGCCGCTGACCGCGTGGATCTATGCCCGCCAGCATCCCGGCGAGAGCATGGCCGAATGGTTCATGGAAGGCGCGCTCGAGAAGCTCGCCGATCCCGACGATCCCGTCGCCCGCGCGCTGCGCAAGGCGGTGACCTTCCACCTCGTGCCCAATATGAATCCCGACGGCTCGAAGCGCGGGCACCTCCGCACCAACGCCGCGGGCACCAACCTCAACCGCGAGTGGCACGCGCCGAGCGCGGAGAAGAGCCCCGAGGTGCTGTGCGTCCGCAACGCGATGGACCAGAACCCGCCCGAATTCGCGATGGACATCCACGGCGACGAGGCGATCCCCGCCAACTTCCTCGCCGGCTTCGAGGGCATCCCCTCGCTGACCGAGCGGCAGACGCGGCTGTTCAAGCAATATAGCGACACGCTCGAGCGGCTGTGCCCCGATTTCCAGACCCAGCAGGGCTATGAGATCCCGGCGCCGGGCCAGGCCAATATGAGCATGTCGACGACCCAGCTCGCCGAGCGCTACGGCTGCCTGTCGATGACGCTGGAAATGCCGTTCAAGGACAATTTCGACCTGCCCGATCCGCTCTATGGGTGGAGCCCGGAGCGCTCGAAGTTCCTCGCCCACCATTGCCTGGCAGCGCTCCACGCCATGCTCCCCGACATCCGGGCCTGACGCATGCCGACGCTCGTCCTGCTCCGCCACGGCCAGTCGCAGTGGAACCTCGAAAACCGCTTCACCGGCTGGTGGGACGTCGACCTGACCGAGGCCGGCGTCGCCGAGGCGAGCGCGGCGGGCGCGCTGCTGGCGGCCAAGGGCTATGACTTCGACCGTTGCTTCACCTCGGTCCAGCGGCGGGCGATCAAGACGCTCAACCTGGTGCTCGAGCGGATGGAGCGGCTGTGGCTCCCGGTGACCAAGGACTGGCGCCTCAATGAGCGCCACTACGGCGGGCTGACCGGGCTCAACAAGGCCGAGACGGTCGCCAAGGTCGGCGAGGAGCAGGTCAAGATCTGGCGGCGCAGCTTCGACGTCCCGCCGCCGCCGCTCGAGCGCGACAGTCCCTATGCCGCGCTGCAAGACGACCGCCGCTACGCCGGCGTGACCGTGCCCGCGACCGAGAGTCTCAAGGACACGATCGCCCGCGTCCTGCCTTATTACGAGGCCGAGATCGCGCCGTCGCTCAAGCGCGGCGAGCGGGTGATCGTCGCCGCCCACGGCAACTCGCTGCGCGCGCTCGAGAAACAATTATCGGGGATCAGCGACGCCGACATCGTCGGGCTCGAAATCCCGACCGGGCAGCCGATCGTCTACGAGCTGGGCGACGATCTGGCGGTGAAGGACCGGTTTTATCTGAGCGAGCGCTAAGCGCCGACGCTCAGGCCGCGGCCTTGTCCTCGTACATCGCGCGGTCGGCGCGGATGAGGACGGCTTCGGCGCAGTCGCCGCGCTCGATCATCGCGATGCCGATCGCCGCGCTCAACGGGATGAGCTGGTCGTCGCAGCGGAACTCGCTCCCGGCGATGCGGTCGGCGAGGCGGCTGGCGGTCTCGGCGGCCTGGTCGCTGTCGGCGCGTTCGAGCAGGACCGCGAACTCGTCCCCGCCGAAGCGCGCCACGAAGTCGCTTTGGCGGACGTCGCCGATCAATAGCTGCGCGAGGTGGACCAGCGCGGCGTCGCCGGCGTGGTGGCCGAAGCTGTCGTTGACGTTCTTCAGCCCGTCGACGTCGATGAACAGGATCGCCCCGCCGTCGCCGTAGCGGTTGGTGCGGTCGATCAATTTCTCGAGCTGGCGGGTGAAACCACGGCGGTTGAGCAGGGGCACCAGGCTGTCGTGGTGGGCGAGCTGGTCGAGGTCCTCGATCCTGGCCTCGAGCCGCGCGACCTCACCCCGCAGGCGGCCGATCTCCTCGATCAGCTCCGCGCGATCAGCGGCCATGCCGCTCCGCTCGACATTCAGCACGTCAGCCACTCAATTGGCCCCCAGCCAAGGGAACATGAATAATAGCGCAGTTTCCTGCGGTTGCAGAGTCCCAATCACGTCTCGTCCGTCCCGGGCGTTGCGCCGCGGGACACTCCTTCCTAAAGGCCGCTGATGAGCGCGGCGGTGGGCATCATCATGGGCAGTCGGTCCGACTGGGACACGATGCGCCATGCCGCCCAAACGCTCGAGGCGCTGGGCGTCTCCCACGAAGTTACGGTGGTGTCAGCCCATCGGACGCCCGATCGGCTCTACGATTATGCGAAAAAGGCGCGCGGGCGCGGGCTCAAGGTGATCATCGCCGGCGCGGGCGGGGCGGCGCACCTGCCCGGCATGGCGGCGGCGATGACCAGCCTGCCGGTGCTCGGCGTGCCGGTGAAGAGCCAGGCGCTGGCGGGCGTCGACAGCCTGCTGAGCATCGTCCAGATGCCCGGCGGGGTGCCGGTCGGCACGCTGGCGATCGGCAAGCCCGGCGCGATCAACGCCGGCCTGCTGGCGGCGGCGATCCTCAGCTTGAGCGACGACGCCCTCGCCGAGCGGCTCGAGGCGTGGCGCGCGGCGCAAACGGAAGCGGTGGCCGAGAGCCCCGAGTGATCCGGCCGGGCGCGACCATCGGCATCGTCGGCGGCGGCCAGCTTGGCCGGATGCTGAGCGTGGCGGCGGCGCAGCTCGGCTATCGCACCCACATCTTCGATCCGCACGAGCGGCCGTGCGCGGCCGACGTCGCCGCCGACTTCACCCGCGCCGAGTATGACGACCGCGCGGCGCTCGAGCGCTTCGCGGCGGCCTGCGACGTCGTCACCTACGAGTTCGAGAATTTGAGCGTCGGACCGCTCGAGGGGTTGGGCGACAAGTTGCGCCCGGGCACCCGCTCGCTCGGCGTCGCGCAGGACCGCGCGGCGGAAAAGCAATTCATCGAAAGCACCGGCGGCCGCGTCGCCCCGTGGCGCGCGGTCGAGAGCCTAAGCGACGTCGAGGCGGCGGTCGCCGCGCTCGGCTGCCCCTTGGTGCTCAAGACCCGCCGCTATGGCTATGACGGCAAGGGCCAGGCGTGGGTCCGCTCCCCCGCCGATGCCGCCGCGGCGTGGGCCGCGATCGGCGCACAGCCGGCGGTGGCCGAGGCGGGGATGAGCTTCGCCGCCGAATTCTCGCTGATCGTCGCGCGCGGGCTCGATGGTGGCAGCGCGATCTTCCCGGCTCCGCGCAACGATCATGAGGGCGGCATCCTGCGCACCTCGACCGTGCCGGCCGGCCCGCTGGTCGCGCCGCACCTCGCCGCCGCCGAGCCGATGGCCCGCGCCATCGCCGACGCGCTCGGCCATGTCGGGGTGCTGACGGTCGAGTTTTTCGCCTGCGCCGACGGCCCGGTGGTCAACGAGATCGCGCCGCGGGTCCACAACAGCGGCCACTGGACGATCGAGGGCGCCGCCACCTCGCAGTTCGAGCAGCACATCCGCGCGATCTGCGGCCTCCCGCTCGGCAGCACCGCGCTCAGGGGCAGCGGAGCGACGATGGACAATCTGATCGGCGACGAGGTGGCGCGCTGGCCCGACCTGGTCGCCGAGCCCGGCGCGAGCGTCCACCTCTACGGCAAGGGCGACGCCCGGCCCGGGCGCAAGATGGGGCATGTCACGCGGGTGCGGTGAGGCTCCAATTTCGACCCGTTGCGGACATTAGAGGGGCGGAGGCCGAGTGTCGGTCCAGCAGGAGGTGAGGCGACCTTGAGCTTTGCGCCACCAGCTCGCCAGTGGCCCGACATACTCGGCAAGGCGCTCCGTTCGCATGCCCCTCCCCTCGTATGAAATCAGGGACAACAGCGGCGTGTCGGACACGATTGGGTGCGAAGCGTTGCGCTCCTGCGACCTGACCTGCGGAAGCTGGCTCATCTCACTCCGAAGTGCCGGGCAGTCGTTCCCGTCGATGTATCGATGAAACTTCAAGGTCGTCGCCTCGCACTTACCTGCGATTTTACGACCGCACCAATTGCTTTCCTCGTCGTAGGCCTCGGCAAACCAGTGGGCATTTGCCCCTACTCCGCTTAAGAGGAACGAGGTGGAGTTATGGCTTTCGATACCCAAACCGCCACCTTCTTCGAGAAGAGCAAAGCGCGGCATCGCACGATCACTGGGCGGCTGCTCCCTTGCTGCCGTGGTAAGAGAGAGAGCGCCGGTAACTAGAACCTGCCACATAAGCCGGTCACTAGGCTACGCAACGTCCGCTTTCCACCCATTGCGGACATTGGACGCGCAACGCACAATGGCCTCATGCGCAGGATTTTCGACGTGCTTGCGGTGGCCGCGCTCGCTGGTGGCATCACCTTCCTCCTGCGGTGGTGGCTGACGGTCGACAGCATCTGGCCCGCCGTCGGGGGAGCGATTCTGGGAACGGGCATCCGGGAAGGCTGGGTGGCGTTCCGCCGCGAGCGGATGTCACAGCCGTGAGTACGGTCCGCTCCTTGTGCCCCCGGCCACGCGCCAGCCACGCCTAGCAAGGGATCGCCATGACCGTTGCGTCGCATGTTACCGTGTTTCTGGCCATTATCGTTGCTCTCGCCGTCGGCGATCTTGCCACCAGCTTTCACCGTCTGATGACCGCCCGCGCGCGGGTGCGCTGGTATTGGCCGGTACTCGTCCTGGCCGCCTTCGTCCTGGCAATGTTGCTCGAATCTTACTGGGTCGACTTCAGCATCTACAGCGACGAGCGCTCACTGACGATTGCCGCATTCTTTCCCGACGTGATGATCCGAATCCTCGTCTTCCTCATGGCCGCGGCTATCCTCCCGGACTCGTTGCCGCGAGGGACCGTCGATCTTCGTGGTCATTACTGGATGCAGGCGCGCTATTTCTGGAGCCTGATGCTGCTCGCCTATGCCGCGATCTTCCTCGTCTTTGCCCCGCGGACGACGGAGCAGGGCGTGACCGTCATCAGCTTTCTTGAACAGTGGTGGGGAAACATCCTGACGATGGCGGCCGCCGCCATCATGATTTTCAGTCGCCGCGAATGGCTGCACAAGCTGCTGATCCTGATGATCGCGGCCATCGCCATCGATAATTTCTACGGTCAGGCGATCGGCTAAGGCTGGCCGCCGCGAGGCTCGGACAGGAAACTGATCAAGGGGCTTGATTTGCGAGCCCGGAGTGTCCGCTTTCCACCCGGCGCAAACCTTCCGAGCCACTAGCGCCGTAGCAGGAGCACGCCGACTAGCGCGCCGATGAGCGCTGCCGCCGTCCATAGCGGGAGGGCGTGTTGCCACCAGGCGGGGGCGTCGGCGCGGGCGAGGGCTAGAGCGGCGAGCTTGTCGCCACGGCGCTGGCCGTGCTCGGGGCGGGGGACGTCGGGGGTCTGGCGGCGTTCGATCTTGAAGCTCATCCCGTGGGGCTAACACGGCCTAGGGCCAAGTCGACGGCGCTTGTGCGAACTGTTTCAGCCCGGGTCAGTGGGGGCGGTTCTGGGCGATCCACTGGAGCTCGTGCGCGGCGATGGCGTCGTCGGGCTCGAAGCGCTGGCTCTGCTTGTAGGCGCTTACCGCCTCGTGCCACCGGCCGAGGTCGGACAAGGTGAAGCCCTGGCCGCGCAGGGCGACCGCCTGGACGTGCCGGCTCAGGCGCTTGTCGGCGACCTTGGTGCCGAGCTGCTGGGCCTGGCGGTAGAGGTCGAGCGCACGCTCGTTGCCGCCGTTGGAGCGGACCGCGAAGGCATATTCGATGAGATATTGCGGGTTCTGCGGATCGTGGCCGACCAGCGTGGCGAGCATCTGCTCGGCCTCGGCGGTGCGCTTGAGCTCGGTCAGCGCATAGCCCCTTGCAAGCATCACGTCGCAAAAGTCGTTGGGCAGCGTCACGGTGACGTTGGCAGGCATCATCCGCTGGATCATCGCCACCGCATAGCGCGGGCAGGGCGCCTTGGGGTCCTTGGCCTCGTCGGCGATCGCCTTGGCGACGAGCGGGTCGAGCAGCGCGAGCGCCTGCGCGGGCTGATGCTGGTCGATGAGGGTCCGCGCCCTCTCGAGCTCGCTTGGCGGCTGGGGCTGCGCGAGCGCGCCCGTCGCGCCGCCGAGCAGCAGCGCCGCCGCCAGAATCACCTTGTTCATCGCCGACCTCCCTGTTGCCCGAAAGCTGCCGCAGGTTAAGCTTTCGGGCAAGGGGCGATCCAGGCTCAGCGGGCCTGCGCGACCTCCACCGGGAGGCCGAGCTTGTCGAGTTGGGGGCGGACCTTGGCGGCGTCGCCGACCACCACCCAGACGAAGCCGTTGGGATCGACCGCCCCCTTGAGCGCGGCGTCGAGCTGAGGGGCGGCGAGGGCGCGGTACTTGCCGGCGAGCTGGACCTGATAGTCGTCGGGGCGGCCGTAGAGCGAATTGCTCATCAGCGCGCCGAGCACCGCGGCGCTGGTCTCGTAGCGGCCGGGCAGGGCGTTGACGTTGTTGGCGACGAGCCGGGTCAGCTCCTCGCCGGTGACGCCCTTGGCCCCGAGCAGGTCGGTGATGTTGCTGTTCAAGGCGGCGATGCTGTCGCCGGTGCGGTCGGCCTGGACGGGCGCGCTGACGATGTAGGGCGCGGCGTGCTGGCTGAAGCCGAAGTTGCCGCTGACGCCATAGCTCCAGCCCTTGGTCTCGCGCAGGTCCATGTTGATCCGCGAGAGGAAGTTGCCGCCGAGCACCTCGCTCGCCGCGCTGACGGGGATGATGTTGCCGCGCGGGTCGACCGGGGTGAGCTGGGCGCCGATGATCACCGACTGGGGCGAGCCCGGGCGATCGATCAGCACGATCCGCGAGGCCCTGGGCCGCGCCGGCGGGGCGGTGAAGGTCTTGACGCCCTTGGGCGAGGCTGGGGCAGCCCAGCTGCCGAAGCGCTGCTCGAGCAAGGGCTTCAGTTCGGCCAGCGGGCGGTCCGAGACGACGAAGATCTCGGCATTGTCGGGCCGCAGCCAGCGCTGCTGGTAGGTCTTGAGGTCGGCCTGGCTGAAACCCTTGACCGCCGCGATGTCGCCGCCCGGGGGGCCGCCATAGGGGTGCGAGGCGCCGTAGAGCAGCGCCGGCAGCGCGCGCGAGGCGATGCCGTTGGGGTCCTTCTGCGCCTGGGCGATGCCGGTCAGCGTCTGGGTGCGGACGCGTTCGATCTCCGATGGAGCGAAGGTCGGCTGCTCGACCACTTTCTCGAGCAGGTCGAGCGAGGGGGCGAGGTTGGCGCTGAGCGCGGACAAGGTAACGTTGCTGCGGTCGGCGCCCGAGCTGGCCCCGATCTCGGCGCCCAGCTCTTCCTGGCGCTCGGCGATCTGCTGCGAGGTGAGGCCGCCGGCGCCCTCCTCGAGCAGCCCGAGGGTGAAGTCGCTGAGGCCGCGCTGGGTGGGCGCGTCGGAGGCGTCGCCGGCGTCGAACGACAGCGCCATCTGGGTCAGCGGCACCGCGGTGCGCCGGGCGTAGGTGATCTTGATGCCGTTGCCGAGCTGGGTGCGCTCGACCGCCGGGAAGTTCAATTGCGCGAGGGTCGCCAGCGGCGGGATGGCGCGCTTGGTCGAGGGCGGCGGGGTGCCTTCCTTGGGGGCGGTGCCCTGCGGGCGGACCGCGGCTTCCTGATAGGGCGGACGGTCACCCGGCTCGAGCCGGATCTTGAGCGGCGGGCGGGTCAGCCAGCGGCCGAAGACGGTGCGAACCTGCGCCGGGGTGACCGCCGCCAGCTCGTCGAGGTTGCGCTTGTAGAAATTGCTGTTGCCCGCATAGACCTGGCCTTCGGCGAGCGCGACGGCCTTGCCGCCGAAGCCGCCGACCTGCTCGAGCCCGCGGATCCGGCCGGCGACTTCCTGAGTCGCGGCGCGGCGTAGCTCGGCCTGGGTCGGGCCGTGCTTGATGTAGTCGGCCATCAGTTCGTCGAGGCGCTTCTCGACCCGCGCCGGGTCGACCCCGGGGGCGACCACCGCGGTGACGCTGAAGAAGCCGACGCGCTGGAAGCTGCTGTTCGAGGCCGACACGCCGACCGCGAGCTTCTCGTTGCGGACCAGCGCCTGGTCGAGCCGCGAGGAGGCGAGGCCGCCGAGGACCGAGCCGCCGAGGTCGAGCGCCGGAGCGTCCTTGCCGAGCATCCCGGGGACCGCCCAGTAGCGCTGGATCTGGGTCGCCGCGATGCGGTCCTTCATGACGATGGTCTTGCCGTTGGCCGCAGGGACCGCGGCCGCCGCCGGCGTGTTGACCGGACCGCGCTTGATCGCGCCAAAATATTTCTCGACCAGCGGGCGCGCCTCGGCGGCGTTGATGTCGCCGGCGAGAACGAGCACCGCATTGTTGGGCCCGTACTTGTCGCGGAACCAGTTCTGGACGTCGGCCAGGCTGGCGGCGTCGAGGTCTGCCATCGAGCCGATCGTGCTGTGGTGATAGGGGTGGCCGGCGGGGAAGAGGTTGTCGAGCACCTCGTAGAAGACGAGCCCGCCCGGGCGGTTGTCGCCCTGGCGCTTCTCGTTCTGAACGACGCCGCGCTGGTTATCGAGCTTCTCCTGCGTCAGCGCGCCAAGAAGATAGCCCATGCGGTCGCTTTCCATGAACAACGCCCGCTCGAGCGCGCCGCGCGGGACGGTTTCGAAATAGTTGGTGCGGTCGAAGAAGGTGGTGCCGTTATAGTCGGTGCCGCCGACCTGCTGGAGATAGGTGAAATAGTCGCCGGGCAGGTTCTCCGACCCGTTGAACATCAGATGCTCGAACAAATGGGCGTAGCCGGTCTTGCCCTTGGGCTCATCCTTGGAGCCGACATTATACCACGTGCTGACCGCGACGATCGGCGCCTTGCGGTCCTCGTGGACGACGACGGTGAGGCCGTTGGCGAGCTTGAACACGCTGTTGGGGATGCGGACCTGGGCGACGAGGCTGCTGACCGGGGCGGCGGCGCTGCTCGCGGCGGGCTGCGCGAAGGCCGGCGCGGTGAGCGCGGCGGTGCTGGCCAGGAACAGGGCGAGACGGGGCAGGGTCATGTTGGGCAGGCTCCACGAACGCTGAGAAATAAGCGCGCGGATGCTAGGCGTCGGGGCGGGCCACGCAAGCGCCATCGACCAACGGCGCGGCCGCTTCGACCGGCGGCGGTGCATGACAGCGCGCCACCGCTCTGCTAGCGGACGCGCCAATTCCCTTCAGCTTGCAGAAGAACCGCCCGCGTGACCGCGCTTTCCCATATCCGCAACTTTTCGATCATCGCCCATATCGACCACGGCAAGTCGACGCTCGCCGACCGGCTGATCCTGCGCACCGGGGGGATGACCGAGCGCGAGATGACGCACGGCCAGGTGCTCGACAATATGGAGATCGAGCAGGAGCGCGGGATCACCATCAAGGCCCAGACCGTGCGGCTGAACTACACGGCGAACGACGGGGAGACCTACGAGCTCAACCTGATGGATACGCCGGGGCACGTCGACTTCGCTTATGAGGTCAGCCGCAGCCTCGCCGCGTGCGAGGGCGCGCTGCTGGTGGTCGACGCCGCGCAGGGGGTCGAGGCGCAGACGCTCGCCAACGTCTACCAGTCGATCGAGCACGACCACGAGATCGTGCCCGTCATCAACAAGATCGACCTCCCCGCCGCCGAGCCCGAGAAGGTCAAGGCCGAGATCGAGGAAGTGATCGGCCTCGACGCGTCGAACGCCGTCCTCGCCAGCGCCAAGGCCGGGATCGGGATCGACGAGGTGCTGGAGGCGATCGTCACCCGCATCCCGCCGCCCAAGGGCGACGCCAGCGCGCCGCTGAAGGCGATGCTGGTCGACTCATGGTACGACCCCTACCTCGGCGTGGTGATCCTGGTGCGGGTGATCGACGGCACGCTCCGCAAGGGCGCGCAGGTCAAGTTCATGGCCGCGGGGACGACCCACCTGATCGACCGCGTCGGCTGCTTCCGCCCCAAGATCGAGCAACTGGACGAGCTCGCGACGGGCGAGATCGGCTTCATCACCGCGCAGATCAAGGAAGTCGCCCAGACCCGCGTCGGCGACACCATCACCGACGCCAAGCGCCCCGCCGCCGAACCGCTCCCCGGCTTCAAGGAAGTCCAGCCGGTGGTGTTCTGCGGACTGTTCCCGACCGACGCCGCCGACTTCGACAAATTGCGCGAAAGCCTTGGCAAGCTGCGCCTCAACGACGCCAGCTTCTCGTTCGAGACCGAGAGCAGCGCGGCGCTCGGCTTCGGCTTCCGCTGCGGCTTCCTCGGACTCCTCCACCTCGAGATCATTCAGGAGCGGCTGACCCGCGAGTACGACCTCGACCTCATCACCACCGCGCCGAGCGTCGTCTACACGATGCACCTCAGCCACTCGAAGAATGAGGCGGCGCAGACGATTGAGCTCCACAACCCGGCCGACATGCCCGACCCCAACCGGATCGAGAGCATCGAGGAGCCGTGGATCGAGGCGACCATCTATGTTCCGGATGAA
Source organism: Sphingomonas ginsengisoli An et al. 2013 (assembly GCF_009363895.1). Lineage (NCBI taxonomy): Bacteria > Pseudomonadati > Pseudomonadota > Alphaproteobacteria > Sphingomonadales > Sphingomonadaceae > Sphingomonas > Sphingomonas ginsengisoli (ex An et al. 2013). Next base: position 2,414,794 of record NZ_CP045434.1, read on the forward strand.
TATCTGGGGCCCATCCTCAAGCTCTGCCAGGACCGCCGCGGCATCCAGAAGAATTTGACCTACGTCGGCGGGCGCGCGCAGCTCACTTACGAACTGCCGCTCAACGAAGTGGTGTTCGATTTCTACGACCGGCTGAAGAGCATGTCGAAGGGCTATGCGAGCTTCGACTATCACCAGATCGGCACGCGCGAGGGCGACCTCGTCAAGATGAGCATCCTCGTCAACGAGGAGCCGGTCGACGCGCTCAGCATGATCGTCCACCGCGGCACCGCCGAGGCCCGCGGCCGCGGGATGGTCGAGCGGTTGAAGGAGCTGATCCCCAGGCACCTGTTCAAGATCCCGATCCAGGCGGCGATCGGCGGCAAGGTCATTGCGCGAGAGACGATCAGCGCGATGCGCAAGGACGTGACCGCCAAATGCTACGGCGGCGACGCCACCCGCAAGCGGAAGCTGCTGGAGAAGCAGAAGAAGGGGAAGGCCAAGATGCGGGAATATGGCTCGGTGAGCATTCCGCAGGAGGCGTTCATTGCGGCGCTCAGGATGGGGGAAGAATAAGCGCCTGAGCGTAGCGACGCCGGCGCGCAGCGCCGCCGGAGCAACGCGAAGAGAGCGCGCATTCCGGCCGGCGTGCGCGCGGGCCGCACCGGGGCGAGGACGACACGACCGACGTCACGGATTTACTCCGTGACGACTCCGCTCTTGGTCTGCGCGCGCCTAAGGCCCCAGCGATTGCTTTCAGCATACCTCGCGTGAACAGCCGCCCCGAGCGGAGCGACTGAACCGAGCTTAGGCGGCTATACGCCCAAGGCGCTGTCCTAGGATCCGTTTTATGCTCATATCGATATGGTAGCGGGGCAGAACTGAAGCGGTGAGAGCAGTCTCGCTCCACAACTCCGGCAACTCTTGCATGCTCCACTTTCCACCTTGCTTGAGTGCCAGGGCGCTCATGACTGTCTCGATAAGCTGCTGCTCGAACCACTCGCGAGCTACATCTTGAATAGTCGACCTGCATCCTGGAACATTGGCGTAGCGTTCGGCCCAGCGATCTACCATATCAGTGAAGGCGCGGAAGTCTCCGTTGATTAGCAGCAGGTTCTGCTCAACAAGATAGCGTGCGGCTCTATCTTCTAAGTCTCCGGCATTCCGGGTCTTGTCTTCGAGCGAGATCCATTTTGCCTGCGGTTCGGTCGGCAAGTTGATCAAATCGGCAGGAGTGCCAACTTCCTCCGCAAATAACGCGTAGATGTCCCCACGAATGCCGCCCCTGCCTCCACTTGTTGAGGAGGTCTCGCGCTTCTTCTTTTCGTCGCCCTCGATCTCACCTCCGGTGTTTTCTCCAGGGGTAACGTTGAATTGTCCACCTACGCGAGGCCGATAACGACCGAACCGGAACAACTCACGCACTGTCCGAAGCCGCTCTCGAATGGCTTTACGGTGATCAGTCTGGATTGACCCAGACCCGATTTCATCCTGATATTCCCGAAGGCGCTCGGGCATGAGTTCACGAAATTCAGCAGCATAGCTCGACCAATCCAACGGCTCGCTTCCAATGAGAAGTTGGGTTCGTGCGGTGTTCGCAGTTACCATGCTTGTGGGGTCGTTATCGGGTTCGACGTAAAGAACGACCCGATCGCCGCCAAAAACTATTCCGAACGCCTGAAGACGAGCATAGCCTGCTGAACTCGAGGCAATCTCATAGAGTTCATTCTGGAATAACGCACCTACGTGGCCGCCGGGGATGTAGTGTCCGCTGTTGGTGTCGACGTCCGACTTGATGATCCACCAGTGGAGAGTAGCCTTATTGCTGGGCAAGCGAACCTGCCCATGATCCGCGGCGTTCTCGGCAAGCCACGGCCCTTGTCCGGTCGCTTTCCTCAAGAAGTTATGCCGGGTACCGCGGGGAAGGTCCCAGCCTTCTCGCACCGATACGTTGACCCCCTCAGGGAAGGAAAAAAAACGCGAGTTCAGATACCGAAGTATCCACTTGCGCGGCATCTTGGCACCCGGAGGAGCCAACATCGTACTCTCATCGATTGAGGATCCGAGCAGAACGACCATCGTACCGTGATCATTGATTGGCTCAGGCTTCAGATCATTCTGTATGTGCTGCCAGAACTCGCCGTTACTGAAGCGCAGTAATCCGTAATCACCCGTGCTTGGATCTTTATGGAGATGGATCATGGACCCAACTCCGCCCTTCCAGCTCAGATATACCAAGCCTTCCGGGTTCAGCGGCGCGGCAGAGATTTTCGCTCCCACGCCGAAATTGCCGGTGGCGGACTGCTCGTGGATAGACGAAGACAACTTGTTGATGAATTCCACCATCTCGTCGCCGGACATTCCGAGTCCCGTATCGATGATGCAGAGCTTTTGAGCAGAGTCGGGCCCAAGGAGATCGAAGCGGTTCCAGTCCACATCCCAGCGGATTTCTCCCACCGGCGGATCACATCGTTCGACCGCCTCCACGGCGTTTTTCGTAAGCTCACGAACGAATTGGAGAGGCGAGCAGTCTCTGTTTAGGCGGTCCACCAAGAACCCCATCTTGGCGACTGTCATTGGAAGAATGTCGGGCGCACGCCGACCTGGCTCGAAAGCAGCCATCTTAAAGTACCTTTCAATGCCCCTGCGGAGTTGTTCGGCAGGAGCCATCGTAAGTTGCCATCCCGCAGGGCAGTGAGTCTGCGCGGCTTCGTGACTGTGAGAGCTTACGACTGCCATCGTTCGCGGGTCAATGGAGTAAGCCGTGTCAGTAAGGTCAGGCCGATGCTCGCTGCGAAGGAATTTCAGCGAGAACCAAATCGAGGCCGAACCGACATTCTTGTAGCAGCATCGTTCAACAGCGGTGAGCGAACGCTTCTTCATTCGGCATCGACGTCAGCCCTTTGCCCAAATAGCATAGCCCCATGAGCAAAGGCGTGTTCCTCTTTCGCGAAGACTCTCGCTACGAAGATCGACCGTGGGAGGTTTACCAGTTCCCCGAGCCTTACCTTTCACGTGCGAGCCAAATGGTCGGCGATTGGGTCCTTTTCATGGAGCCGGTTAAAGCCGGGCGAAAAGGCTATCACGCGGTCGGCAAGGTTGAGCGGATCGTGCCTGACCCCAGCGCCTCCGCCATGTATCTCGCAATGATTGAGCCGGGGTCATACCTGCCGTTCGATCATGACGTGCCGTTTCAATCCGGCGGTGCTTATCCGGAACGCAGCGTGCTGAACGAGGCAGGTCGGGTTTCAGGTCGTGCGCAATCCGCCGTTCGCCCGATCCCTGACTCTGATTTCAATCGGATCATCTCAATCGGCTTGGCGACACATGACGAGCTGTTGCCGCGGACCGATGCTACGCTGTCGGTCAACGGCGTCGCAGAAGAACAAGCGCCCTTCGTCTTCGAGCAAGACCGGACGCAGATGCTGACGCTGCGCACGGTGCGGGACCGTGTGTTCCGGTCAAAGGTGATCAGAGCTTACGACCGGCGCTGCGCCTTTACCGGTTTTCAGTTCATCAACGGCGGGGGCCGTGCTGAGGTTGAAGCTGCGCACATCAAGTCAGTCGAAGCCAAGGGGCCTGACGTGGTGCAGAACGGACTTGCGCTGTCGGGCACGGTGCACTGGATGTTTGACCGTGGTTTGCTCAGCTTGGCCGACGACCGGTCAGTGCTCCTCTCAAACCAGATCAATGATGTCGACGGCGTGCGAAAGATCCTGCTGCCCGATGGACGCGCGCGCTTCCCGGAGCAGCGACGGGAATGGCCCGATCCGGCTTTTATCAAGTGGCATCGCGAGCAGTGCTTTAAGGGCACCGCCATCGGGTAGTAGCTGGACCCCGCCCTCCAACGTCGCTCAGGACCCCGGATCAAGTCCGGGGTGACGGTTCCTCCCTTTCCCGCTCCAGCGCGGCCTCGATCTCCGCCGGCACCGCCATCCCCGCCTCCCTCGCAATCTCGACGAGGGCGGCGCGGTGGGCGGCTTCGCGGGCGGCGGTGACCTGGGCGACCGCTTCGTCGATGGCCGCGACCTCCTTCAGCCCAGCCTCGTCGAGCATGGTCCAGTCGGCTTCGTGCTCGGGCTGGAAGTAGGCGCCGGTCGCGGCTTCCTCGACGCCGGATTCGAGCAGGTGGGCGCCGTCGGCCTCGCTGACGAAGGGGACGTCGGGGTCGGCGGCGGGGTGCTGGCCAAGCGCGCGCTTGGCGGCGGCGGCGTCGGCGAGGAGGGCCTCGAGGGACTCGATCTGCGCGAGGCTGAGCTCGACCGGGTCGAAGCCGCGGATGAGGGCGGCCTGGTCGTCGGCCTGCTCAGCCTCGGTCGGGAGGGGGGTGGTGAGGGAGAGGGGGACGGGGCTCAGAACCCCCTCCATCAGCTGCGCTGGTCCCCCTCCCCCGGTGGGGGAGGATGATGGGGCGCCGGTCAGCCTGGGCGCGGCGGGGTCGAAGTAGCTTTGGGCGTAGCGGCGGCCGTCGCGGCTGCGCGCGTTCATGCGGAGGCAGAACATCAGCAGGCGGTCGTTCATCTTGCGCCGGTAGCCGACGAGCTTGCCGAAGCTCATCACGGGGACGAGGTCGCCCTCGATCGCGCGCTCGAAGGCGAGGTCCTTGAGGCGCTGAACGCCGAAATCGAGCGCGGCTTCCCACGCGCGACGGAAGCTTTCGGCGCCGGCCTGGCGGCGGAGGTAGTAGGCGCCCTCGGGCGTCATGTTGACGAGGTTGGCGGCGCGGCGGACCGAGCCGGTGTCGGCCAAGGCGGCGATGAAACCGCGCTGGCGCTCGGGGGTCCAGCCGTCGTGGCGATACTTGCGCTGAACCGGCTGGAAATCGGGCAGGGGCTCACCGCCGTTGGGCGCGTGGGGGCGGCGGTCGATCATCGGCGACCCCGGCCCGGCGCGGGGGTGAGGTGTGGGTTGAGGCAGCGATAGGCGATGGGCAGGGGCTCGGGCGCGAGGGTCGAATGGCTCGGTGGGCCGGGGGCGAGGAGAGCGCGGGCGTAGGCGCTGTCGAGGGTGAATTGGCGCGGCGGGGGCGGGCGATCGGGCATGGCTTAGTCCCTTGCGGTTGGTTTGGCGGACGAGGGCTTAACCGATCTGGTTGTGTGTAGGACAGGGGCGGGCCGCGAGCATTGCGCCGCGCTCCGCGCTGTGCTGCTGTCGGCGGGGGAGGACAGCGGGATGGACGAGCGGCGCGGGCGGCAGGCGGGGGTGTGGCTGACGCTGTTGCTCGGCGCGCTGGTGCTGCTCAACTATGTCGACCGGGGGGCGCTGGGGATTGCGGCGCCCAAGCTCAAGCATGAGCTCGACCTGACGCCTTACGCTTTCGGGCTGGCGGTGTCGGCGTTCGCCTGGATCTATGCTCCGGCGCAGTTCGCGGTTGGCTGGCTGGCCGACCGGTTCTGCGTCTACCGGCTGATTGCCGCGGGGCTGGCGCTGTGGGCGCTGGCGACGCTGCTGACGGGCTTCGTCAGCGGACTGGCGATGCTGGTGGCGTTGCGGGTGATCCTCGGGGTCGGCGAGGGGGTGGCGTTTCCGGCGGCGAGCAAGATCATCGCCCGCCACGTCGCGCCCGAGCATCGCGGGATCGCCAACGGGACGGTGGCGGCGGCGCTGGCGTGGGGGCCGGCGCTGGGGACCTTCGCCGGCGGGCTGCTGCTGGCGAGCGTCGGCTGGCGCGCGATCTTCTGGGTGTTCGGGGGCGTGACCCTGCTGTGGCTGGTGCCGTGGCTGATCGCCTCGCGCCCGCACTGGAGCGACCGCGCGAGCCGGGCCGGCGACAGCGTGCCGGTGCGCACGGTGATGCGCGAGCCGACCCCGTGGCTGCTCGGAATCGGCCACTTCTGCAACACCTACGGCTTCTTCTTTTTGCTCGCCTGGCTGCCGCTCTACCTGGTCGAGGCGCGCGGGCTGTCGATCGGCACGATGACCGGCATGGCGACCGCGGTCTACCTGGTGCAGGGGGCGGGCGCGCTGCTGTGGGGGTGGGGCTCGGACGCGCTGGTCCGCCGCGGCTGGCCCGAGGGTCGGCTGCGCAAAGGGCTGCTCAGTTTCTACCAGCTGAGCCTGGCGGCGGCGATCGTCGGCGCGGCGCTGGCGACTTCGACCGCGACGCTGTTCGGCTGGCTGCTGCTGGCGGGCGCGGTGGGCGGGATCGGCGGCGCCAACAGCTATGCGCTGGCCCAAATCTACGCCGGGCCGCGCGCGGCGGGGAGCTGGGTCGGGATCCTGAACGGGGTCGGCAATTGCTCGGGGATCGTCGGGCCGATCCTGACCGGCTGGCTGGTCGGGCGCCACGGCGGCGACTTCCACGTTGCCTTCTACGCGTCGGCGGGGATCGTCGGCTTCGGCGCCTTGTGGTGGTGGCTGGCGCTGCCGCCGGTCGAACCGGTGGCGGCGGCCGTCGAGCCAGGAATTCCCTCCGCCGCGGCGGTGGAGTAATCGGGGGCGCATGGCCGGTCGCGCGCCCGGACCCGCTCCCCGGCCCAGTCCCATGACCGGGATCGACTTCGCGCAGGTGCTCGGCATCGCCGACGCGCTGCCGATGCCGCTGTGCACGATCGATCCGCAGCAACGCTACCTTTTCTGCAACCGCGCCTTCGCCGAATTCTTCGAGCAGCCGCGCGGGACGATCCTCGGGCACACGATCGCCGAGGTGCTGTGGCCCGCGGCCTACGAGGCGCGGCGGCCGATGATCGAGGCCGCGCTGGCGGGCGAGCGGCAGTGGTTCGCCGCCGACATCACCCATCCGACCCGCGGCCCGCTGGCGCTGCAGACGGAGTATATTCCGCAAAAGGCGCCCGACGGGCGGGTGACCGCGGTGGTGATGATCATCCAGGACGTTACCGAGCAGCGCGTCGCCGAGCGCGCGCTGCGCGAGAGCGAGGCGCGCTTCCGGCGGATCGCCGACAGCGCCCCGGTGATGATGTGGGTGACCCGGCTCGACCGCAAGCGCGAGTTCGTCAACGACGCCTATCTCGAGTTCACCGGGCTGACCCGGGCGCAGGTCAACAGCCACGAGTGGCGCGACTTCATCCACCCCGACGACTGGGACCGGCTGGTCGCCGAGAGCATCGCCGGCGAGGCGAGCCTGCTGCCGTTCATGCTCGAGGCGCGCTACCGGCGGCACGACGGCAGCTGGCGCTGGCTGCGCAGCGTGTCGCGGCCGCGGTTCGGGCCCGATGGCGAATTGCTCGGCTATATCGGCGCGGCGTTCGACATCACGCTCGCCAAGCGGGGCGAGGAGCAGTTGAAGGCGCTGGTCGCCGAGCGCACCACCGAGCTGGGCGAGAGCGAAGCGCGGCTGAGGGCGATCTTCAACAGCGTCCAGGAACTGATCGTCCTGATGGCGCCCGACGGCAGCATCCTCCACGCCAACCGGACCGAGTTCCAGTGGCGCGCCGGGAACATCGACCAGGTCGTCGGGCTCAAGCTGTGGGACACCCCGACCGCGGCGCTGTGGCCCGACCAGAAGGATTTCCTGCGCGACGCGATCGCCGCTGCCGCGCGCGGGGTGGCGCGCGAGGGCGAGCGGGTATTGGCCAAAGCGAATGGGGAGAAGTTCACGCTCGATTTCTCCTTCCGCCCGGTCCGCGACGGGAGCGGGGCGATCGCCTACATCCTGTTCGAGGCGCGCGACATTACCGAGCTGCGCGGCACGCAGGAGCAGCTCCGCCAGAGCCAGAAGATGGAGGCGCTCGGCCAGCTGACCGGGGGGATCGCGCACGACTTCAACAATCTGCTGACGGTGGTGGTCGGCGGGCTCGACCTGATCGCCAAGCGCGAGAGCGATCCCAAGTTGCAGCGCTATGCCCAGAATGCGCTCGAGGCGGCCGAGCGCGGCGCGCGGCTGACCGCGCAACTGCTCGCCTTCAGCCGGGTCCAGCGGCTCGAGGTGCGGCCGACGCTGGTCGGGCCGCTGATCGAGAACATGCGGCCGCTGCTGCGCAACGTGCTCGGGCCGGGGGTGACCAAGGAGTTCGACCTCGACGAGAATCCGATCGCGGTGCTGGCCGACCCGACCCAGCTCGAACTCGCAGTGCTCAACCTGGCGATCAACGCGCGCGACGCGATGCCGGGGGGCGGGCGTCTGCTGTTCCGTACGGTAAAGGTCGAGATCGGCGACGACGATCCCGAACTCAAGCCCGGCCAATATGTCGAGCTGAGCATTGCCGACAGCGGCGGGGGGATGCCGCCCGAGGTGGTCAGTCGCGCCTTCGATCCCTTCTTCACCACCAAGGAAGTGGGCAAGGGCACCGGGCTTGGCCTGTCGATGGTCTATGGCGTGGCGCGCCAGTCGGGCGGGACCGCGCGGATCGTCAGCCGGCCCGGGGCGGGGACGAAGGTGAGCCTGTGGTTCCCGCGGGCGAGCGAGGAGGCCGAGGCCGAGATCAGCGGCGGCGCGCCGAGCGAGGCCCCGCGGCCGGCGCCGGTCGATGCGGCGGTGCTGGTGATCGACGACGACCCCGACGTCCGCCACTTCGTCGCGGCGACGCTCGAGGACATGGGGCTGCGGGTGCGCGAGGCGAAGGACGGGCGCGAGGGGCTCAAGCTGTTCGCCGCCGAGCGGCCCGATCTGGTCGTGCTCGATTTTCTGATGCCGGGTCTGACCGGGGCCGAGGTGGCGGCGGCGATGCGCGAGACGGCCCCTGAGCAGCCGATCCTGTTCGTCTCGGGCTATAGCGAGACCGAGGCGATCCGCCGCGCGGCGCCCGGGGCGTCGCTGCTGGCGAAACCGTTCCGCGCCGAGGCGCTCGACGAGGCGGTGCGCGCGGCGCTGGCCGCCGCCGGCTAGACGGGGTGCGACCAAGCGGGCCGTTCGCGCGTTGCGCCCGCTGCCATGATGACCTTGCTGCTCCTCGCCGCCGCCACTGCCGCCGCCGACGCGGCGCCGGTCAACCCCAATGCCACCGAGCTGTTCGACCGCGATCCGGCGCTCAACGCGTGGGCGCTCGCCCGCTTCGACGCCAACCACGACGGCTGGCTGACCCTGTTCGAGGCGCAGGCGGCGGTGAGCGACTTCAAGCAACTCGCCGACACCAACCATGACGGGCGGGTCAGCGTCGCCGAATATGAGGTCGCCAAGCGCTACCTGGTCGCGCGCTTCAACCTGGCGGCGGCGCCGGCGCACTAGGCGAACGTCGCCGGCTGCGTTGACATTTGACCCGAAAAAGCGCCGTTTCCTGCCGTTGATGGTTCGACTCGGGGGAAGTGATCATGGGACGCATCCAACTCTTCGCGGCAGTGGCGGCGCTGACGCTCGCACCAGCCGCCAACGCCGCCGACGGCGCGGTCGAGGCGCCGATCCGGACCATGGTGGACGCGTTCAATCGCGGTGACGTCGCGCTGGCCAAGTCGGTCCACGTCGCGGCGCCGATGATTCTCGACGAGCCGACCGCCCCGTTCGCCTGGTCGGGGCCAAGCGCCTTCGACAGCTGGATCGCGGCGCTCGGCGCGTCGGAGGCGGCGGCCGGCAAGAGCGGCGGCAAGGTGATGCTGGGCGCGGCGACGCGCGAAACGGTGATAGGCGACCGCGCCTATGTCGTCACGCCGTCGACCTACACCTTCCAGCAGGGCGGGCGGACGATGCGCGAAACGGGCACGATGACCTTCGCCCTGGTCAAGGAAGGGGCCGCCTGGAAGATCCAGGCCTGGACCTGGACCAGCCCCGCGGCGGTGCCGGTCGCGCGCTAGCCCGGGCTCGACGCGGCGGCGCGGTTGCGCCACCTTCACCGGCGATGTGCAACCTCTATCGCCTGACCAAGCCCAACAGCGAAGTCGCCCAATTGTTCGGGGTGACCGTCGGCCAGGTCGGCAATGCCGGCGGAGGCGAGGTCTATCCCGCGCAGCCGGGGCTGGTGGTGGCGGCGGGCGAACTCAGCGCGATGACCTGGGGCTTTCCGCTGGTGCTCAAGGGCAAGAACGGCCAGCCGCTGAAGCCGCGGCCGGTCAACAATGCGCGGGCCGACAAGCTCGACAATTTCATGTGGCGCTACAGTTTCGCCGAGCGGCGCTGCCTGATTCCCGTCAGCGCCTTCGCCGAGGCCGAGGGCGAGGCGGGAGCCAAGACGCGGACCTGGTTCAGCCTGCCCGACCAGGAGCTGTTCGCGGTCGCCGGGCTGTGGCGCGACACGGCCGAATGGGGGCGCTGCTATTCGATGGTGATGACCGAGGCGTGCCAGCATGTCGCCCACGTCCACGACCGGATGCCGGTGATCCTGCGGGCGGAGGAATGGAGCGACTGGCTCGACGGGCCGCCCGATCACGCGCGGCTGCTGTGCCGGCCCTACCCCGACCTGATGGTGTGCGAGGCGACAGACCAGGCCTGGGTGAAGCGGGCGGTGACGGCGACGCGCTAACCGGGCGGTAAGGCTCGTAGCGCTAGGGGGAGGCATGGCCGCCCCTCTGCCGACCGCGAAGAAATCCGTCGACCTCGCCGCGAGCGGGGGCGTGCGGATGTCGCGCGTCCGCCGCGACCCGCCGCCGGTGCAGAAGGAAAAGACGCTGACCCGCGCCGAACTGCGCGAGCGCGAGGCGTGGGCGCTGGGGCTGGGGATCGGCGCGGTGACGGTGGCGATCTTCGTGCTGCTGGTCGCTTTCAGCCGCTGGGCGGGTTGGTCGTTGAGCGACTATGTGATCGTGCTGCGCGAGCGGGTCTGACGCGCGCCGCGCGGCGCGTCAGTGCTTCTTCGCCGCCGCGCCCTTCTTGCCGAGGATCGACTGCGCCTTGCTGCTGGTGCGCGGGTTCTTCTTGCCCTCGTGGCTGGCCGCCGCATTGGCCTTGCGGGCGGCGTGGCTGCCGTGGCCCTTGGTCTCGCTCATGGTCACAACTCCTCTCGGAAGGGGAAACGTGGAAGGCGGGAGCGAGTGCCTAGGGCTTTGGGGCAGGTCAGGCGCGCGAATAGGCCGGGCGGAAGGGCTCGCGTTTGGTGGTGTCGGGCTTGAGATTGCTCTTGAACTTGCGGGCCATCACCGCGGCGCCGTCGCTGCTCAGGCAGACCAGCCGGACGCCGCCCCCGGGCAGTTTCTCGAGCGCGGAGATGCCGACCTTCTCGGCCTGGCATTTGGCGACGACCTGATCCTCGCTCAGGTCGACGAACATCGCGCGGCTCATGCCCGCGCCTCGACGATCCGGGCGCCATAGGCGCGGTAGAGGGCGAGGTGGGCGCGGCGCGCGGGCTCGGACGCCGCGGCGCGGGCGCGGACGAGCGAGACGCCCCGCCGGTGATAGAGATAGTTGAAGTCCATGGGGCAGCTCCTGGCTGGTAAGCGGGAGCACAAGCACGCGTCTCTCAGGCACACGGGCTTACGAAGGGCGATCCGTGCGATGCGGAGGGTTTAGCACGCGGGCGGGCAATGACCTAATGCGGCGGGAGGGTGTTGCCGTAATCCTCGCAGGCGATGCCGTCGCCGTCGCCGTCCATGTCCTCGCGATAGCCGGGGTCGCCGCGATGGAGCGGGGCGGCGCCGGCCGCCTCGGCTTCGCGGCAGCCGCGATAATAGACGCCTTTCGCGAGAGGCTCTGCCGCCGCCGCGACCGCCATCCGCGAGCCGCGCGTCACCCTGACCCCCGACACTTCCGCGAACGTGCCGCCGCGCCAGCTTCCTTCACGATCGGGGGCATCGGAGGGCGGGCGATCGAGGACCATGTGGGGGCCCTTGCCATGGACCAGCTTGGGCAGGGCTGCATGGAGGTTGCCATGGCCCAACCAGCTCATCCCGGCCCCGACGGCGATGCCGCACGCGATGGCGATGATCAAGATGGCGAACGTGCGCATGCGTTCTGATCGCACGGGCAAGGTAAGCGATTGGTGAAAGCCAGGGCGTTTCGATCGGAGGCGTCAGCGCCGCCGCTTCACATCCCCGGCATGGTGCCCGGGCGGATGTAGGCCATGAGGTGGGGAGCGTAGTCGATCTTGCCGAGGGGGACGCCGTCGTGGCGGAGGAGGGCGTAGGTCATGCCCTGGTGGAAGACGACCTGGGGCAGCGCCCAGTCGCGGACGTAGGTCGCGCGGGTCATGTCGAAGACGATGCCCATCGGCAGGTCGTGGACGAGCGGGGCGTCCTCATCGGCGTCGAATTCGTCGGGGGCGACGGTGGCGAGCAGCGCGAGCGCCTCGTGCAGCCGGGCGCGGCCGTCGGCCAGCGTGCCGGGATGGTCGCCGGCGTTGGCGCCCTCGGTGCGGATGGCGATCACGGCGTCGGGGACGGGCTGCCCACGCAGGCGGTAGATCGGCTCCATCGCCTGGAAGGCGGCGATGCGCAGCTGGCTCGCCAGCGGCCACATGTCGGGCGCGAGGCGGAGGGGGAGCAATTCGTCGGCGCTGCGGCCCTGCGCGGCGGCCCAGCCCTCGGCCTTGTCGAGCCAGGCGAGCATGGCGCTGAGCTGGTTGGTGAGCGTCGGGACGAGGAAGGCGGTGAGGGACATGAGCGGGCTCCTGGCGGGGTGGCGCCCTGTCCCTAGCCGGTGAGCCCCGCCGCTTGCTACCGCCGCGCGCGCTTGTTCATGCGGACCTGCTGCTGCTTGCCGTAGCGGGTCTTGCGGGTGCCGGGCTTGCCTTCGGTCGAGTGGCCGACGCGCGGGGCGGCGCGCTGCTGGTCCGGGATGCCGAGCTCGTCCTCCTCGAGCTTGCGGATCTCGTCGCGCAGGCGCGCGGCTTCCTCGAACTCGAGGTCGGCGGCGGCCTTGCGCATCCGGCTCTCGAGGTCGCCGATGTAGGCGCGCAAATTGTGGCCGACGAGGTGCGGGCGTTCGTCGTCGCCGGTGTCGACGGTGACGCCGTCGCGAGTGCTGACGTGGGCGATGATGTCCGAGATGTTGCGCTTGATGCTCTCGGGCGTGATGCCATGCTCGAGATTGTAGGCGCTCTGCCGCTCGCGGCGGCGGCCGGTCTCGGCGAGCGCGCGTTCCATGCTGCCGGTGATGGTGTCGGCGTAGAGGATGACGCGGCCGTCGACGTTGCGCGCGGCGCGGCCGATGGTCTGGATGAGCGAGGTTTCGGAGCGCAAGAAACCTTCCTTGTCGGCATCGAGGATCGCGACCAGCCCGCATTCGGGGATGTCGAGGCCCTCGCGCAGCAGGTTGATCCCGACCAGCACGTCATAGACCCCGAGGCGAAGGTCGCGGATCAGCTCGATGCGTTCCAGCGTCTCGACGTCCGAGTGCATGTAGCGGACCTTGATGCCCGCTTCGTGGAGATATTCGGTGAGGTCCTCGGCCATCCGCTTGGTCAGCGTGGTGACCAGCGTCCGATAGCCGGCCTTGGCAGTCTTCTTGGCCTCGTTGATGAGGTCGTCGACCTGGTCCTCGATCGGCTTGATCTCGACCGGCGGGTCGATGAGGCCGGTCGGGCGGATCACCTGCTCGGAGAAGACGCCGCCGGTCTCGTTCATCTCCCACGGGCCCGGGGTCGCCGAGACGAACACCGACTGCGGGCGCATCGCCTCCCATTCGGGGAAGCGCAAGGGACGGTTGTCGATGCAGCTGGGCAGGCGGAAGCCGTGCTCGGCGAGGGTGATCTTCCGCCGGTGATCGCCGCGCGCCATCGCGCCGATCTGCGGCACGGTCTGGTGGCTTTCGTCGACGAACAGCAGGGCGTTGTCGGGCAGATATTCGAACAGGGTCGGCGGCGGTTCGCCGGGGAGACGACCGGTCAGGAAGCGGCTGTAATTCTCGATCCCCGCGCAGCTGCCGGTGGCGGCGATCATCTCGAGGTCGAAGTTGGTCCGCTGCTCCAATCGCTGCGCCTCGAGCAGGCGGCCTTCGGCGACAAGCTCCTTGAGGCGCTCCTCGAGCTCGTGGCGGATCGCGCCCATTGCCTGCTTGAGCGTCGGGCCGGGGGTCACGTAGTGCGAGTTGGCGTAGACCTTGACCGTCTGCAGCGAGGCGACCTTCTTGCCGGTCAGCGGATCGAATTCGACGATGTCCTCGATCTCGTCGCCGAAGAAGCTGACCCGCCAGGCGGTGTCCTCATAGTGCGAGGGGAAGATCTCGAGGCTGTCGCCGCGGACGCGGAAGTTGCCGCGGGCGAAGGCCTGGTCGTTGCGCTTGTACTGGAGCGCGACGAGCTTGCGGATAATCTCGCGCTGGTCGACGTGCGCGCCCTTCTGCATCGAGAAGACCATCGCCGAATAGGTCTCGACCGAGCCGATGCCGTAGAGGCAGGAGACCGAGGCGACGATGATCACGTCGTCGCGCTCGAGCAATGAGCGGGTGGCCGAGTGGCGCATCCGGTCGATCGCCTCGTTCACCGAGCTTTCCTTCTCGATGTAGGTGTCGGTGCGGGGGACGTAGGCTTCGGGCTGATAGTAATCGTAGTAGCTGACGAAATATTCGACCGCATTGTCAGGGAAGAAGCTCTTGAACTCGCCGTAGAGCTGGGCGGCGAGGATCTTGTTGGGGGCGAGGACCAGCGCCGGGCGCTGGGTCTGCTGGATGACCTGCGCCATCGTGTAGGTCTTGCCCGAGCCGGTCACGCCGAGGAGGACCTGGTTCTTCTCGCCGTCATCGCGGATGCCCGCGACCAGCTCGGCGATTGCGGTCGGCTGGTCGCCGGCGGGTTCGTAATCGCTGGTCAGGGTGAACTTGCGGCCGCCCTCGGCCTTTTCGGGGCGCTGCGGGCGATGGGGGACGAAGTCCGCGCCGGTCTCCGGTTCGGCGAGGCTGGTGCGAATCTGGATGTCCATGAGCGCGAATATGGGGACGCGCGCGCCCGCCCGCAATTCAGCCGGCGCGGGTCTCGGCGCGGACGAAATCGACCAGGGCGCGGAGCGGTGCGGGCAGGTGGCGGCGGCCGGAGTAATAGAGGAAGGGGCCGGGGAAGCTTTCCCACCAGTCGGCGAGCAGGGGGACGAGACGCCCGCTCGCGAGATGGTCGGCGATCCAGTCCTCGAAGATGTAGACGAGGCCGAGGCCGCTAAGCGCTGAGTCGACCAGCAGGTCCGAGGCGAGGCCGGGGCGGCAGATCATGCGCGACGGCGGGTCGACCCGGACGACCTCCTCGCCGCGGCGAAACTCCCACAACGGCGTGGCGCCGCCGGCGAAGCGGACCCGCAGCGCCTGGTGGCCGAGCAGGTCGCGCGGGTGGGCGGGCGTGCCATGCGCCGCGAGGTAGGCGGGGGCCGCGGCGAGCACGAAGCGCTGGGTCGGAGGGCCGATCGGCAGCGCGATCATGTCCTGCTCGAGCCGCTCGTCATAGCGGATGCCGGCGTCGGCGCCGGCGGCGATGAGGTCGACGAAGCCATCCTCGGCGGTGATCTCGACCCGGATATCGGGGAAGGCGGCGAGGAAGCGGGCGAGCAGGTCGGGCAGTACGGTGCGAGCGACGTTGGCGGGAACGTTGACGCGGAGGGTGCCCGCCGGCCGGTCGCGGAAGGCGTCGAGGCTGTCGAGCGCGGCGGTGACGTCGCCGAGCGCGGGGCTCAAGCGGTCGAACAGGCGCTGGCCGGCCTCGGTCGGGGCGATGCTGCGGGTGGTGCGATGGAGGAGGCGGAGGCCGAGCCGCGTCTCGAGCCGGCGGACCGCTTCGCTGAGCGCGCTCGCCGAGACGCGTCCGGTCCGCGCCGCCTCACGGAAGCCGCCCGCGCTGACTACTGCGGCGAAGGAAGCGAGGTCGTCGAGTTGGCTCGGCATTGTTCGTAAATCCGCACAGCCCGTGACGATCCTAGCCGCTTATCGCACGCACCGTCGAGGCCTAGATGCGTTGGGCAGGGGGATGAAGGAGTGGACGATGACCGATTTGAGCAAGGCCGGGACCTATCGGTTGGGCGACCGCGAGGTGCGGCGGATGGGCTATGGCGCGATGCAGCTGGCCGGGCCGGGGGTGTTCGGACCGCCGAAGGACCACGAAGCGGCGCTTGCCGTGCTGCGCGAGGCGCTGTCGCAAGGGGTCGACCATATCGACACCAGCGATTTCTACGGGCCGCACGTCACCAACCAACTGATCCGCGAGGCGCTGGCGCCTTATCCGGAGCGGCTGACGCTGGTAACCAAGCTGGGCGCGGTGCGCGATGACCAGGGCGCCTGGCTGCCGGCGCAGGGCGCGGCGGAACTGACGCAGGGTCTGCGCGACAATCTCGCCAACCTCGGGCTGGAGGCGATGGAGGTCGTCAACCTGCGGCTGATGGGCGCCGTCCACGGACCCAAGGAGGGCAGCGTCGCGCGGCAGGTCGAGGCGATGGCCGAACTGCAGCGGCAGGGGCTGGTCCGGCACATCGGGATCAGCAACGCCACGCGGGCCCAGGTCGAGGAAGCGCGCGCGATCGTCCCGATCGTTTGCGTCCAGAACGCCTACAACATTGTCCAGCGCGACGACGATGCGCTGATCGACTGGCTGGCGGCGGAGGGAATCGCCTACGTGCCCTTCTTCCCGCTCGGCGGGTTCACGCCGCTTCAGTCGGATGCGCTCGGCGCCATCGCGGCGGAGTTGGGGGCGAGCCCGATGCAGGTGGCGCTGGCGTGGCTGCTTCGGCGATCGCCCAACATCTTGGCTATCCCCGGCACGTCGTCGGTCGCACACCTGCGCGACAATCTGGCGGCGGCGGAGCTGGAACTCAGCGACGACGTGTTCGAGCGGCTGTCGGCGATTGGGATGAAGGCGGTCGCCTAGCCCCCAAACGACAATGGGCGGGCTCGAAGGCCCGCCCACAGTTGTCCAACCCATGGGAGCAGTTGGAGAGTGTTCGCTTAGGCCATCGCGCTCAGACGCGGGGTGGCGCGGCGGCCACGACGCATCGAGAAGCCGACCGCACCGAAGCCGACCAGCATTAGCGCCCAGGTCGACGGCTCGGGAACCGCGTTGATCGCGAAGTTGTCGGTCTCGAACGCGTTCTGAGTCGAGCTGAAACGCAGGCCGCGCACCGCGGTGGTGTCGGCGCCGGTCAGGAAGATCGTCACCAGCGGGTTGGTGTTCGCGCTGGTCTGATTTCCGTTCGCCGGATTGAAGATGTCCGCACCGGTGAAGGTGTAGAGCGCGACGCCGGCGCTATTGATCAGCTCGAGCGTGTTGTAGCTGTCGACCGAACCCCAGATGAAGGAGATGTTGAACAGCTGCGAATAGCTCGACAGGTTGATCACGCCGGGCGATCCGTCAGCCGGACCGACCGAGAAATAGCCGCCCGTGCTGCCGAGAGGCTGCGCATGCGGACTTGCGGTGCCGCTAACGATCGACCCGCCCGTCACATTGCTCGGACGGCCGCTGTCGAAATTGATGGTGGGCGTGGGCCCGGTGTAGGTGGCGCTGCCTGGAGTAACGCCCAGGCTGACCGCGGCGGAGGCCGGCGCGGCAATGGCCAGGGTCGCAAGCGCGGCCGCGGCAAAGGTAAGTTTCGGCATCATGAAGTCCCCTTTTCCAGCCATGCCGTTAACCTGTGGCCCGGACTTGGCGTAAACGTATTATTAATCATTATCGCGGGGGGAGTAAAGCGGGTGCCCACCGTCCGAACCACGAAAGATTCTTGTCGGAATCCAAGGTTTTCCGGCTTTTCTGTCTCAAACGGAGACTCGGGCAGCGAACACCTAAGCCATTGATCGCGAATCAGTATTGGCTCGCAACGCAATTCCGGCACGTCTTGGGCTTGGTGGAACTCCGTCACCGGCGGCAATTGATCAGCCCGCGCGACGACGGACGGCAAGGGCCGAGGTTAACCAATAGGAAATGGTTAACGTTTGGTTTATAAGTGGCCGGTCGCGAGTCGGGCTGGGTCGCTCGTCGCGAACACCAAGCCTCATAGGGGACTCAGGTCATGCACAAGATAACGGTATTGAGCGTTTCTGCGGCAGCGTTCGGGCTGGCCGTGGTCGCGACTCCCGCGCAGGCGGCGATTTCGCTGTGCACCTCTGGCGCGAGCTGCGTTTCGGGTACTACCAACGTCAATCTCAACGCGTTTCCTGACACCGGCAGCGCGGTGGTTACCGGAACGGTCGGGATCGGCGGTCCGCTGGTGACTTTCACCTCGACCAACGGCTTGCTCGACACCAATCCGGGTGCGGCCACGGTGTTTCGCGCCGATAGCAACTTGCTCACGCAATTGACCTTTACGATCGCGTCGGGCTTCACGGCGGCCGAATTCAACCTCACGAACGGCGATCCGCGCTCGTTCCTCGTGACGCTGACCGACAGCCTTGGCGAATCGAACACCATTTCGCTCGGTAACGCCAATGGCTCGAACATCTTCAACATCATCGGCGGCCCGGGCCAGGTCTACACCAGCGCCTCCTTCACCACGACGTCGCCGGCGGGGTTCACCGACCTCAAGCAGCTGCGCGTGGTGCTGGCGCAGTCGGCCGTGCCGGAACCGGCGACCTGGGCGCTGATGCTGCTCGGCTTCGGCGGGATGGGGGTCGCGATGCGGCGCTCGCGCCGGCAGTCGCTGCGGCAGATGGCCTGATCGCTTTCCCTTCGGGGTGAAGAAAAAACCCGCGTCCGGGGCACCGGGCGCGGGTTTTCTTTTACGGGTCGCCTTTGAGCCTTACGGGCGCGAGAGGCTCAGCGTGTAGCTGCCGGTGACGCCCTTCGAGACGGTGTTGGCGACGATCAGATACGGGCCCGAACGGGGGATGGTGACGATCATCTGGCTGTCGTTGCCGCCGCCGCCGTCGTCGTTGGTCTCGCGATAGGGGCCGTTGGGTTCGTCAACCACCAGCCAGCTGTCGAACTGGCTCGAGCGCAGGGTGATCTTGAGTTTTTCGCCCGCGGTGGCGGTGTAGAGATAGCCGTCGGCATAGGTGCCGTCCGAGCGGAGGAAGTCGCTGTTGGTGAGCTGGCCGCTGAGGCTCTGGCCGATGGCGATGCGGGGCAGGCCGCCACGCGCATACATGGTCGACAATTCGCCGCTGCCGCTGCCGCTCGAACCGCTGCTGCTCGCGGTCGCGCCGGGGGCGCGGTCACTCTGCACGGTCAGCGAATAGCTGCCGGTCGCGCCCTTGCTGAGCGAGTTGGCGGCGATGATGTAGGTGGCGGTGCGCGGCAAAGTGACGGTCATCCGTGAATCGGTGCCGCCATAGCCGTCGTCATTGGTCTCGCGGAACGAGCTATTGGGATCGTCGACCACCAGCCAGGTGTCGAACTGCTTCGAGCGCAGCGTCACCGTCAGCCGCTCGCCCGCCTGGCCATTGTAGAGATAGCCGTCGGCAAACGTCCCGTCGGTGCGGACGAGGTCGCCCGACTCGAGCGCGCCGTTGACCGTGCTCCCGCTGGTGAGCGTCCCGCTGTTCGAGCGGAGGAAGTTGCCGAGGTCGCCCGGTGCGCTTTGCGCCAGCGCCGGCGCCGCCGACAGCAGCAGCGGGACCACCGCGCCCAGCCAATAATGACGTGCACCCACCCTCGTTTCCCCCCGTTTTTCGCGCCGGACGCGCCCCCGTGGCCCCGGCGACGCCAACCTATGGCGCATCAACCCAGCTGTAAATCGCTGCGGGGCCGTTTCGATTAACAGGCGCTCGATTGCCTTGCGCGGGTCGGCGGCGGGGCTAAGCTGGGCGGCGAAGTGTGAAGCGTTCGGGGGAGAAAGTCGCATGAACCGCATGATCGTCGCTGCCGTGCTGCTGACCGGAGCGACCCTCTCGCTCGCCGGCTGCGACGACGCCGCCCCGGCCAACAACGGCGCCAAGGCGGCCGCCGCGCCCGACACGCTCCCCGCGGGCGAATATGAGGTGCAGGCCAAGGTCACCTCGCTGCGCTCGACCGACGGCAAGGTGCCGCTGGTCAAGCACAAGGAAGGCGACGTCATCACCAGCAAAGGCTGCGTCGACGCCAAGGGCGTGCCGGCGCCGGCCTTGTTCGCGGCGGCGGGAGACGAGTGCTCCGTGCAGAACCCCTATTTCAGCGGCGGGACGATCAACGTCACTTTGTCCTGCACGCGCAAGGGCGTGAACGGGCGGATCATGGTCAACGTCGACGGCGAGACCACCGCGACGGGCCTCAAGGGCCACGCCGTCACCACCACCTTCATCGACGGTCCGGGCGACTATGACCTCAAGACCGAGCTGACCGGCAAGCGGGTCGGGGTGTGCCCGCCCGCCGCCTGACGGTCAGGTCGCGGCGGGGTGCTCGGTGCCCTCGCCGCGAGTCTTCCACAGCGAGACCAGCACCCCGCCGGCGATCAGCGCCACCGTCACGCCAAGGCTGAGCAACGGCGGGATCTTGGCGCCGTCCAGCAGATAGTCGGTGGCGAGGATCTTGCCGCCGATGAACACCAGCACCAGCGCGAGCGCGTACTTCAGATAATGGAAGCGATGCACCATCGCCGCCAGCGCGAAGTAGAGCGCCCGCAGGCCGAGGATCGCCATGATGTTGCTGGTGTAGACGATGAAGGTGTCGGTGGTGATGGCGAAGATCGCCGGCACGCTGTCGACCGCGAAGACGAGATCGGCGAGGTTGATCACGACCAGCGCGAGGAGCAGCGGGGTGGCAGCCCAGACCAGCTTGCCGCCGGGGCCGGCCGGCACCTTCACGAAGAAGTGCTGGTCGTGGAGCTCGTCGGTCACCCGCAGCCGGGCCTTGAGCCAGCGCACCGCCGGGTTGCCCGCGACGTCCATCGGCTTGTCGCTGGCGAACAGCATCTTGATGCCGGTCAGCACCAGGAAGACCGCGAACAAGGTCAGCACCCAATGCCACTGCTCGATCACCGCGGCGCCGGCGGCGATCATCACCCCGCGCAGCACGATCACCGCGACGATGCCCCAGAGCAAGGCGCGATACTGGTATTTGGGAGGGATGGCGAAGGTGCCGAAGATGAGGCTGATCACGAAGACGTTGTCGATCGACAGCGCCTTCTCGATGAAGAAGCCGGTGTAATAATTGAGGCCGTCCTCGGGGCCTTTCTGCCACCAGACGAAGGCGCCGAACAGCAAGGCGACGGCGATATAGCTGGCCGAGAGCTTGAGGCTTTCGGCGATCCCCATCTCGCGGTTCTCGCGGTGGAGGATGCCGAGGTCGAAGGCGGTCAGCGCGGCGACCAGGCCGATGAAGCCGAGCCAGAACCAGATGGGGGTGCCGAGCCAGTCGGCAGTCAGAAATTCCACGGGATATGCTCCTCTTGAAGCGTGACGCACGCTCGAAAGGAACCGAGGAGGAGGGGGCAGACGCCGGGCCACGCACATCGGTTCATTCCGATGCGGTCCGACATCACGTGCCCGTTCCCGCTGGCGGGAGGGGCGGGCACGCCAGAGGGGCCCGGTCCGCTTGGGCTAGATAGGGCGGGAGTGGCCGCGCGGCAAGTTCGGCCTCAACTGGTACGGCAATAGTTCTTCCACGCCGGGCAGCGGTAGACGATCCGGCCGGGGATGTAGGACAGGCCGTGCTTGGCCGCCTGGTCGGTCTGGAGGCCGTAGCCGCCGGTCGGGTGCAGCCCGAAGCCGCAGCCGAATACGCGATAGCCGCCGACCAGACCGAGGTCGCGGACCTGTTCCTTGTTGACCCCGCAGGCGAGGCCGATCTGCGCCAGCGAGACGGGCGAAGGGGGCACCAGCCCGGTGTCGCCGAGCGCGGCATAGGTGAATTGCAGCGGGCCGTTGCAGGTTCAGTTGCCGAACTTGCTCTGCGGATTGGCGGTGTCGAACTTGCAGACGGTGACCGCCTCGCGCCAGTCGACTTTGGCATTGCGGTCGGCGGGGGTCTCGAGCTGGCGGACCAGCGCCTGATGATCGGCGAGCGCGCGCTGGTAGCGGCCCTGCGCCGCGTCGGCCTCGGCGTAGCGTTGCTGATAGTCCTGCTGGACCGCGGTGACGGCGTCGTGCTGGCTGGCCTTGCGCGCCTCGAAGTCGCGCTGGGCCTGGGCGGTCGAGGCGACCTGGCGGTCGTGCTCGGCGAGCGCGCGGCGATAGGCTTCGTCCTCAGCCGCCTCGCGGGCGAGGCGGGCGTCACGGGTTTCGCGCGGGGCGGTCGGCGTGGCCAGCTTGGGGTCGACCTTGGCGACGGGCGCGGGGGTCTTCGCGGGCGGCGAGGCGGCGGCGGAGGCGCGGCCCGAGACCGGCCGGCTGGTCGGGAAGGTGCCGGTCCAGCCGGTCATGGCGTTGTAGCTGTCGGCGGCGGGCAGGCTCCGCCACGGATAGGGATCGACCGCGCAATTGACGTCGCGGACGCTTCCGAACTGTCCTTCGAGATAGGCCTTGTAGGCATCGTCGAGCCCGATCTGGCGCGTGTGGCGGCTATCGACGAACACCCGCCCGCTCCACGCCGTGCGCCCGTCGCGCAGGCTGGCGGTGCAAATGACATAGTCGGGCTTGGCACTGTCGTCGCGGGCGTTGGCGTCGCCGATGATGATCTGGGCGGACAGGCCGGTGCCGCCGCCGAGCAGGGCGAGCAGCGCCAGCGCGGCGCGGGTCATGGTCATCGTGTTTCCCCCTGAAAACGGGGCGAGGCTGCCGCTGACCCGAAGCCTTGTCAAACCGGCGGCGGAAGGGCGACGGGCAGCGGCGCCTCGATCGCGCAGCGCAGGCCGGCGGAATCGTAGGTCAAGGTGACGGTGCCGCCGAGTTCGCGGGCGAGGGCGCGGCTGAGCATGCGGGTGCCGAAGCCCTGGCGGAGCGGTGCGGTGACCCGGGGGCCGCCTTCCTCGCGCCAGTCGATCAGCAGCCGGCCGTCGGCGCGGCGCCAGTGGACCGACACGCGCCCGCCGTCATTGCTAAGCGCGCCATATTTGCTGGCGTTGGTGGCAAGCTCGTGCATCGCCAGCGCGAGGCTGACCGCGGTCGCCGGGGGCAGGCGGATGTGCGGCCCGCCGAGCGTGAAGCGTCCGTCGGGGCCGAAGGGATCGAGCGCGGCCTCGATTACGTCATGGAGCCCGGCGGCTTCCCAATTCTCGCTGGTCAGCAGGTTGTGCGCGGCGGCGAGCGCCTGCAGCCGGCCCTCGAAAGCCTTGATCGATTCGTGCGGGTCCTGGCCCGGGCGGAAGGTCTGGTGGGTGAGGCTCTGGACGATCGCCAGCGTGTTCTTGACCCGGTGATTGAGCTCGCCGACCAGCAGCCGCTGGTGGTTCTCCCACCGCTTGCGCTCGGTGATGTCGCGGGCGACGAGATGGATTCCGACCGGCTTGCCGCTGTCGTCGAAGGTCAGCCCGCTGCTGATCTCGACGTTGAGCTCCTCACCCTGGACGGTACAGGCGAGGACCTCGTAGCGGGTGGTGCCGCCGCCCTCCTGCATCTTTTGCTCGAGCATCCGCTTGCTCTCGTCGCGCGAGGCGGGGGCGAGGAATTCCCAGGTCTTGCGGCCGACCAGCTCGTCCTGGGTGAGCCCGAGCGCGGCGGCGGCGGCCGGGTTGGCGCTGGTGATCGTCCGGTCGAGGTCGGAGGTGACGATGAGGTCGCTCGCCTGGTCGAACAGGCGGCGATAGCGTTCCTCGCTGGCATGGGCCTCGGACTCGGCGCGGGCGCGCGCGAGCTCGGCCCAGGTGCGCTGGGCGACGTCCTGGACGAGCGCGACGTCGCTCGCCGACCAGGGGCGCGGTTCGCGGCAATGGACGTAGAGCGCCGCCTTCATCCGGCCGCCGATCGCGAGCGAGGCGGTCAGCGCCGCGCGGGTCTCGATCGCCGCGAAGGCCGCCTGAACCTCGGGACTGCCGGCGGTCGCAGGGTCGGTGGCGACATCCTCGATCACCAGCGGGATGCCGGCTTTCAGATTGTCGTGCACCTCCGGCCCGAAGGCGGCGAGGTCATGCACTCCGTGGCGCGAGGGGACGCCGGTGGTCCAATTGTCGGTGGTGGTGAAGTAGCGCTCGGTCTCGTCGACCTCGCCATAGCCAACGCGGTCGGCGCCGAGCGCTTCGCCGAGCATCCGCTGGGCCGCCCGGATGATGGCGGTCGGCTCGGTCAGGCCGCGAAGCGCGTCACTGAAGTTAAGGAGGAAGGCTTGGCGCCGTTCGAGTTCGACCCGCGCGGTGACGTCGAGCCCCTCGTTGAGGATCCCGAGCACCGAACCGTCGGGCCCCTTGATCGGGGTCAGGCTGTAATTCCACCAAGTCTCGCGCGGGCGGCCGCGCCGCTCCATCATCAGCAGCTGGTCGAGTGAAACGTGGCCCTCGCCCGTGGCGCGCACCGCTTCGAACTGCGGGCCGACCACGTCCCAGATATCCGCCCAGACCACCGCGCCGGGCTTGCCCAGCGCCCACGGATGGCGCTCGGCCGGGATGTGCGCCCAGGCGTCGTTGTAGAGCAGTTTGAAGGTCGGACCCCAGTAAATCGCCATCGGCGCGGTCGACTGGAGGCAGAGCGAGAGGGTGAGCTGCAGCTCGACCGGCCAGCGTTCGACCGGACCGAGCGCGGTTTGAGACCAGTCGAGCGCGCGCATCCGCGCCGCCATGTCGCTGTCGCCCTGCAGGAAATACGGTGCCGGGCCGGTGGTTCGATCGATCAACGTCACTCAAGCCTTGCCGCCGGGTACCCGGCTGTCGCGTGCCCCCCGGCGAACGTTACGTAGCCGCAGCGCTTTTCGCTTGGCAAGCGAGCCAGGTGGAAGGGCTAACACCTTCCCGGTTGGAGCGGGACCACAAGTCGCCTAGCGCCGCCCGGGTGAAGCGCGATTATCCCGGCCTCGACCTCATCCGCTTCGGCGCGGCGCTGCTGGTCGCGCTCTATCACCTCGGTCTGTGGTGGTGGCTGCCCGGCCAGCTCGACCGCCCCGACCTCGCGGTCCACGGGCGGGTCGCCGCGGGCCTCGCCGGGTCGGGCTGGATCGGGGTCCAGATTTTCTTCGTCCTGTCGGGGTTCGTGATCGCCTTCACCGCCGACGGCCGCGACGCGCGGCGATTTCTCAAGAACCGGGCGCTGCGGCTTTATCCTACCGCCTGGCTGTGCGCGCCGCTGACGCTGCTGATCGCCGGCGGGTCGGCCGAGGCGCTGGCGCGGGCGCTGCTGTTGGCGCCGACCGGGCCGTGGATCAGCGGCGCTTATTGGACGCTGCCGATCGAGATTGTCTTCTACCTTACGGTCGCCGCGGCGCTGGCGGGGCGGGTCGACCTTAGCCGGCTGGCCGCCGGGCTGACCTGTTGGAGCGCGGGCTATTGGCTGGTCCGCTCGCTCGACTTCGTCGTCGGCAAGCCGTTGCGGCCCTTCTTCGCGCTGATCGAAGGGTCGAGCTGGGGCAGCCTCACGCTGCTCACCTACGGCTGCTTCTTCGCGATCGGGATGCTGTTGTGGGCCGTCGCGACGGGCAAGGCGAAGCGGATGCACCTTTATCTGCTGGGGTGGAATGGGCTCGCCGCTGTCCTGCAGATCGTCAGCAACGCCCATGCGATCGATGCCGACAATGGGACGGCGGTGGGGATCGGCTGGCCGCTCGGCCTCTGGCTCGGGGCGGTCGGGGCGATCGGGCTGGGGATCGCTGGCAACAAGTGGATCCTGCGGTGGCTCGGGCCGCGCCGCCATTGGCTGCGCATCGCGGGGCTGCTGACCTATCCGCTCTATCTGGTGCACAGCGACGTCGGCCGGGTGATTGCGCTGGCGGTGGCGCCGGCTGTTGGCCGCTTAGCACCGCTGCTGGCGGTGGGGGCGGTCATGCTGCTGAGCGGGCTCGTCCTGGCGGTCGAGCCGTGGCTGCGGCGGCCGCTGAAATGGCTGCTCGAGCGGCTCTTTCCCGCGCCGGCGTCCGGCCGCACCTCCGCGCAAGGGGAGTGACGAGCGACCGGCTGTCCCAACGCCGGTCACTGCGTCCTCAACGCCACATTATCCACCGCAAAATAACGCCGTCCGTCGCAAAGCCGCTTGCGTCGGCTCGCGGATGCAAGCACAACATCTGGTAGCGGAGCCGTGGGGGCGACCACAGAAGCTTGTGATTGGGGCTGGGGATAACCATATCCTCAGCGAGGAGAGCTGCGCCCTGTGGAAAGCGGGGAAAGGTCTCGCCCGAGCCGGGTTTTCTCTCGTCGCTCCGCTTGGAATCGCTCCATGCTTCGTGGCATGAAGCTGGAACAGATCAGGAACAAGCGAGTCGCCCTGGCGGCCCGCGCGTCAAAAGGATGAGGCGATGGATTTCTCGACCGGCAGCAACGTCAGCAGCGATGATGCGACCGCCACCGCGGCCAAGGGTTCGAGCCATTCGATCGCCGAGCGGCGCTTCCCCGTCACCACCGACAAGAGCCGCGACGCGCTGCTGACCGAGTTCGGCAAGGAGACCCTCAAGGACCGCTACCTGCTGCCGGGCGAGAGCTATCAGGATCTGTTCGCGCGGGTCGCCGCGGCCTATGCCGACGACGCGCCGCACGCGCAGCGCATCTATGACTATATCTCCAAGCTGTGGTTCATGCCGGCGACCCCGGTGCTGTCGAACGGCGGGACCGGGCGCGGGCTGCCGATCAGTTGCTATCTCAATTCGGTCAGCGACAGCCTCGAGGGCATCGTCAACACCTGGAACGAGAATGTCTGGCTGGCGTCCAAGGGCGGCGGCATCGGCACCTATTGGGGCAGCGTCCGCGGGATCGGCGAGCCGGTTGGCCTCAACGGCAAGACCAGCGGGATCATTCCGTTCGTGCGGGTGATGGATTCGCTGACGCTGGCGATTTCGCAAGGCTCGCTGCGGCGCGGATCGGCGGCCTGCTACCTCGACGTCTCTCACCCCGAGATCGAGGAGTTCCTCGAGATCCGCAAGCCGTCGGGCGATTTCAACCGCAAGGCGCTCAACCTCCACCACGGGGTGCTGATCACCGACGAGTTCATGGAGGCGGTGCGCGACGGGTCGGAATTCACCCTGCGCAGCCCCAAGGACCAGTCGCCGCGCGGCACCGTCGATGCGCGCTCGCTGTTCCAGAAGCTGGTCGAGACCCGGCTGGCGACGGGCGAGCCCTACATCATCTTCATCGACACGGTGAATTCGCAGATGCCCAAGCATCACCGCGACCTCGGGCTCAAGGTGACCACCTCGAACCTGTGCTCGGAGATCACCCTGCCGACCGGGCGCGATCATCTCGGCGCCGACCGCACCGCGGTCTGCTGCCTGTCGTCGATGAACCTCGAGACGTGGGACGAGTGGAAGGGCGAGAAGAGTTTCGTCGAGGACGTCATGCGCTTCCTCGACAATGTGCTCAGCGACTATATCGCCCGCGCTCCCGACGAGATGGCGCGCGCCAAATATAGCGCCGAGCGCGAGCGGTCGGTCGGTTTGGGGGTGATGGGCTTCCACTCCTTCCTCCAGGCGCGCAACTTGCCGTTCGAAGGGGCGATGGCGAAGAGCTGGAACCTCAAGATCTTCAAGCATATCCGCGCGCAGGTCGACCAGGCGTCGATGATGCTGGCGCAGGAGCGCGGGCCGTGCCCCGACGCCGCCGACATGGGGGTGATGGAACGGTTCAGTTGCAAGATGGCGATCGCGCCGACCGCGTCGATCAGCATCATCTGCGGCGGCACCTCGGCCTGCATCGAGCCGATCCCCGCCAACGTTTATACCCACAAGACGCTGTCGGGCAGCTTCTCGATCCGCAATCCCTACCTCGAGAAATTGCTCACCGAGAAGTCGAAGAATTCCGACGCGGTGTGGAATTCGATCCTTGAGCGGGGCGGCTCGGTCCAGCACCTCGACTTCCTGACGGCCGAGGAGAAGGACACCTACAAGACCAGCTTCGAGATCGACCAGCGCTGGCTGCTCGAGCTCGCCGCCGACCGCACGCCCTACATCGATCAGGCGACCAGCCTGAACCTGTTCATCCCGGCCGACGTCGACAAGTGGGACCTGATGATGCTCCACTTCCGCGCGTGGGAGCTCGGCGTGAAGTCGCTCTATTACCTGCGCTCCAAGTCGGTGCAGCGCGCCGGCTTCGCGGGCGGGGTCGAGGCCGACAACACCGCCGAGGCGCCCAAGTATGAGCTGGCCGCGTCGACCGACTATGACGAATGCCTGGCCTGTCAGTAAGGCAGGCGGGCTGACGGCAGACGCGCGATGACCGTTGCGACCATCTTGAAGCTGTTGCTCGGCGTTGTCCTGATCGGCGCCGGCCTGTGGCAATACCGCCGCCGCAGCGGCGCCGAGAATGGCAGCTACGGCAGCCAGTCGGGCGTGCTGCTGCTCGCGGTCGGTGTGATCGTGCTGATCTACGCGCTCGGCGGCCTCGACTATCACCCCAGCCCGAGCGAGCTCGGGCGATGACGGGCACTTGCGAATCATTCTCAAGACCGCCACGGGTTGCGAACCGTTCGCAACAAGGAATTTCTCATGCGTAAGTGGCATCGCTGGCTGTCGGTGATCTTCGGCGTGTTCATGCTGTGGATCGCGAGCACCGGCTTCCTCAGCCAGGTCGGCGATCTGGTGAATTCGAGCCGGCGGCCGGTGGTAGCGGCGGCGCCCGCGGTGCCGGCGGGGTTCGTTTGTCCCGAGACGATGGTCTGCCGCCCCAAGCCGGCACCGGGCGGGTGGAACCTCGGGCTGCTCCATCACCTCCACTCGGGCGAGCAGTTCGGGCCGGTCGGGGTCGCGATTTCGATGGCCTCGGGGCTGGCGTTGATCTTCTTCGCGATCAGCGGGCTGTGGATGTACCTGCGCATGTTCGCCGCGCGTGGACGCAAGGAGCATAGCCGCGGGGGCCGGGTGTTCTGGTGAGCGGCGCCAACCTTCTTTTCCTGCTGGTCGGGATTGTCGCCGCGCTGGCCGGGGGCGGGATGCTCGCGGTCGCGCTCGGCGGCGATCCGGGCGGTTCGGCACGTTCGACCGCGCTGCTGATCGCGGGGATGATGCTGCTCGCCTTCGGGCTGATCCTGGGCGGGTTCGCGGTCGCCTTCGCGACCACCAAGCCCTATGATTTCGGCAAGCCGGCCGGAGTCGCGTCATGAGCTATCGCCAGTCCACCTACGATCCGCTCGCGCCGGCGGCCAACGGTCCGCCGCTTAAGCCGTTCAACTGGGTGCAGTGGTGCGGCGTGGCGATGGCCGCACTTGGCGTGGTCGGCTCGCTGCTCTGGTTGGGGGCGGTGACCGGTCTCGTTCCGGCATGGGGCAAGGACTTCGTCCGGTTCGGCCTGATCGGAACCTTCGGCATTATCCTCATCAACACGCGCCGGGCCGACGTCCCACCCGAAGAGCGAGTGGCCTACCGCGCCAAGCAGCGCCGCCAGTCCATCATCATGCTCGTCATCATCGGCGTCGCCAGTGTCGCCGCCTTCATCTTTGCTTTCCTCTCGAAAGGAGCCTGAGCCCATGTCCCTGCTCGAAGCCCGCAAGCAGTATAAGCCGTTCGAATATCCGTGGGCGTTCGAGTTCTGGAAGCGCCAGCAGCAGATCCACTGGATGCCCGAGGAGGTGCCGCTGGGCGAGGATTGCCGCGACTGGGCACAGAAGCTGTCCAACCACGAGCGCAACCTGCTGACGCAGATCTTCCGCTTCTTCACCCAGGCCGATGTTGAGGTGCAGGACTGCTACCACGAGAAGTACGGCCGGGTGTTCAAGCCGACCGAGATCAAGATGATGCTGGCCGCTTTCTCCAACATGGAGACGGTGCACATCGCCGCTTACTCGCACCTGCTCGACACGATCGGGATGCCCGAGAGCGAATATGGCATGTTCCTTCAGTATAAGGAGATGAAGGACAAGCACGACTATCTCTCGACCTTCGGCGTCGACACCGACGAAGAGATCGCGATGACGCTGGCGATGTTCGGCGGCTTCACCGAGGGGCTGCAGCTGTTCGCCAGCTTCGCGATGCTGATGAACTTCCCGCGCTTCAACAAGATGAAGGGCATGGGGCAGATCGTCAGCTGGTCGGTCCGCGACGAGAGCCTCCACTGCGAGGGCATCATCAAGCTGTTCCACACCTTCGTGAAGGAGCGCGACTGCCTGACCCCCAAGGTCAAGGAGTCGATCATCGACACCTGCCAGAAGACGGTCCGGCTCGAGGACGCGT
This sequence comes from Sphingomonas ginsengisoli An et al. 2013, assembly GCF_009363895.1. NCBI lineage: Bacteria > Pseudomonadati > Pseudomonadota > Alphaproteobacteria > Sphingomonadales > Sphingomonadaceae > Sphingomonas > Sphingomonas ginsengisoli (ex An et al. 2013). Next base: position 2,444,577 of record NZ_CP045434.1, read on the forward strand.
TCATCGACCTGGCGTTCGAGATGGGCCCGGTCGAGGGGATGACCCCCAAGGCGATCAAGAAGTACATCCGCTACATCGCCGACTGGCGGCTGGGGCAGCTGGGCTTCGCGCCGATCTACATGGTCGACGAGCACCCGCTGCCGTGGCTCGCGCCGCTGCTCAATGGGGTCGAGCACGCCAACTTCTTCGAAACCCGCGCGACCGAATATTCGAAGGCGGCGACGCGCGGCGACTGGAACACCGTGTGGGACAGCTTCGACCGCCGGATGAAGGCCAAGGCAGGCGGCCCGGCGATCGAGAGCGCCAACGAGGGTGACGGCGAAGGCGGCCTGTTCGAGGCGGCCGGGGTGGCGGCGGAGTAGTCAGGCGAAAGGCCGAGCCATGTTCGACAAGCTCGACGCCTACAATTTGGTGGCGAACCTCGTGCCTGGTGCTGCGCTCACCTATGCGTTGCACTTCGCAGGCTACCCAACCCCTTCGCCAGATGCGTTGGGCGCGTTCGTGTTAGTAGCGTTCGTAGCGGGAGTGACTGCTAATCGACTTGGCTCTCTCATCCTCGATCCAGTGCTTCGAAGACTGAAGTTCCTGAAGCCAAAGACTACCGTTCATTTCTCGTTCGAGAGAAGATCGATCCTAAATTGGACTCGTTGGTAGCTAATTCGGGCTTGTACAGGACGTTCTTCACAGCTGGCGTCCTGTATCTTGCTGCTTTGGCGTTTTCGGACGCAGCCACGAAGCTGACTCGACGTGAGCTGTTTACGACATTCATCGTCGCAGGAATGAGCGTCTTCCTCTTCGCGTTGCGGAAGGAGGACGGCTATATTCACAGCCGAATTGAAGCAGCCAAAGACGGCTGAGAAGAGAGTTATGCTTGTATGCTTTCCACGTTGGTCGACAACTCGACGCTCACAGCCGTGCAGAGAACTATCGGTGACATAGGAGTTTCCCGATCATATCCCTTTGAAGGCGATCTCTCGGCTTATGACAACTACCTCCAATCTTTGCTAATATACGATGAGGTGGCTTGCCCTGACGATTACAAGGACGAATTCAAATCAGATAGGAGAGATTGCTTCTCTGAGGTTCGATTTCTCAGTACCTCTGATCTGCCCTACGATGTTTGTGAAGAGGCCTCGGTTGAAGCCTCGGAGGCGTTGAAGTTCAGCGTGACCAAAGGCGAGATCTCGCCTGGCCCCCTCAGAGACTTTCTTTCATCGCTCGACCTGCATGTTTCACCAGCTTGGTATATGAATTCAAGCAAGTGGTTCTTGCAGATGCGGTTGCTTGCTGATCAGGCTGAGGTCGACCTACCGAAGTATGGCAAACTCATGAGCGTTCTTAAATCTCAGACGCTTGAAGCTGACAAGTCGGAAAAACAAATCCCTTCCGCTACCTACATAGAAGCATCGGATGGACGCGTGATCGATGAGAACCGCGTGGGGGATGGATCGATAAGAGAAGAGGTCAAGCAGTTTGCGTCGGGTTTGAATTGGATCGTTCAAAGATCGATCTTCTATACCGTACTTGCGAAGCAACTTGAGAGTGCATTTACTCTTCATCCCATCCGACACGCTTTCGTCGGCCAGTATCTGATCGACAATCTTGTGCCTCAGCTCAGCAATAACCTTCGCGCAAACGCGGTTGCGTTCTTCAGAGATGAAATAGTTGACCTAAGCGCAAAATCCGATGAGCTGTTGGGCAGCGCTCTCACTCCACTGCGATTACCATTTTTTGCCGCGTGGGCCGTTGCTGAGGCAGGTAATCCCCGTGACGGTTACAAGCACGTCTTGCAGGTCCGCCATGCAGAGGAAGCAAGAGCACTTCGCTCTCGATTCAGAGAGATTGAGGAACTTGGGGAAGTCGGTGATTACGACGCCCAGCGGCGCTCGGCCGCCAAGTTACGTGCTGCGATTAGGGAGGACTTGGAATCGCTCAAACGTCGCTATTTCGGACGCGCTGCAAGTGGCTCGGCTGATATCAAGATCGATCTTCTGACGTTGCGGCCCAGCCTTACTGTCTCGAATGTTTGGCAGAAGATTGCCGGGCACCTTCCGCTCAAAGACCGCAAAGCTGTCACACTTCTCCGGTCGATTGGGCGCGACATCATGAGGGCGCCAACGATGGGGCAGCTCTCTGACCGGTTCATGGCTAGCCGAAAGATACGTGCAGGGACGGGGCACAACCTTGAGCGCCCAAGAATGGAGGCGAAACGTTACGCCCGATCATCAACGCACTTTAAGCAACCCCTATGAGACGGCAGGCGTGTGCCGATCCCCTTCGAACCACTCCGACCCGAAGTCCGGCAGCCATCCCTCCCGCCGCACCGTCCATAGTTCGTAGGTGGGCTTGAACTGATCGATCTCGTCGAGGGCGCCGAGGTGGAGGTCGATCTCCTCGCCCCAGCGGCCGAAGACGCTGCTGCCGCAGGTGGGGCAGAAGTGGCGGTGGTTGTATTCGCTGGTGTCGCCGGTGACGGTCACCTTTTCTTCCGGGAAGATGGCGGCGGCGAAGAAGAGGGTGCCGCTGTGCTTGCGGCAGTCGAGGCAGTGGCAGAGGCCGACGCGGGTGGGCTCGCCTCTGGCCTCGACCCGTACCGCGCCGCACAGGCAGCCGCCGCTCACCGTTCGCTCCATGCCGCACTCTCCCTGGCCGTGCGCCGGATCAACGGGCCGGGACGCGCGCGGTGCCGTGCGTCGGGCGCTGTCTGGACCCCGGCCTTCGCCGGGGTACGGTGGCGTGCCGGGCGACCGCCGCGCACCCCCGCCCGTCATTCAGGAAACCGCAAGCTGACCAATGCCAAGTCATTGACATGGTGGGGATTTCTGCGGCGAATCGAAGGTCTCGAGCGACGGTGCGAGGCGCCGTGGCGCGCTTGTGGCCGGTGCTCGCCGCGGCTAGCCTCATCGCCTGCACCAACGGGAGCGCCAGCGCCGTGACTTCTGCAACGCCCGCCGCCCCCGCCTGCACCGTCAGCGGCGCGGACAAGTTCGTCGAGCGGGCCGGGGGCGCCGCCGCCATCTGCGCGGCGGTCGAGCGCGCGGTCCACGCCCAGGCGCCGGGCCAGCACCATGTCGAGGTCAAGGTGCTGTCGGCGACGACGATGACCGCGACCACCCGGCTGGCCGACGGCCGCACCCTGCCCGACCTTCACACCGCGATCAGCGACGGGACCATTTCGCCCGCCATGATGGACCGGTTCGCGCAGGACATTGCTAACCAAATTTCAAGCACCCTCCAGCATCAAGGGAAGTGAGTCGGCGCCGCGCGCCCATCCGTCCCGCGTATCGTAGAAAGACCGTCCAGTGGCTGACATTCCAGGCGACGTTACCACCACCGCGATCATCACGGTCGGCCAGACCATCTCCGACAGCCTGGAGGTCGTCGGCGATCACGACTGGTTCCGCCTCAACCTGACCTCGGGCCAGGCGGTCACCGTCTCGATCCACGGCGTGACGCTCGATGACTCGTACCTGCGGATCTACGACATCAACGGCAACATGGTGTACGAGAATGACGACATCTCGGACGCCAACAAGGATTCGCTGGTGTCCTTCGCCGCCAGCTACACCGGCGTCTATTATGTCGATGTCGGCTCGTGGGACGACCGCACCGCCGGGACCTACCAGGTCAGCGTCAAGAGCTATGTCGCGCCGGGCGTGGCGACGCTCCAGCAGGTCGCCGACCAGCTCAAATATGGCTATTGGGGCGATGGCGGGCACCATTTCAACGTCACCAGCGGGGGCTCGCTGACGGTCAATCTGACCGGGCTGACCGCCGCCGGGCAGAATCTCGCGCGGGCCGCGCTGGCGACCTGGACCGACGTCATCGGGGTCACCTTCCGCGAGGTCTCGACCGGCGGGCAGATCACCTTCGACGACACGGACACGGGCGCGGCGACCAGCGGCAGCTGGGCCAACGGCATCTCGACCTCGGCGCACGTCAACATCGGCACCCAGTGGCTGACCGACTATGGCACCAGCCTGACGAGCTATTCCTTCCAGACCTACATCCACGAGATCGGCCACGCGCTCGGCCTCGGCCACGCCGGCAATTACAACGGCGACGCGACCTATCCCTACGACACGGCCTTCTCGAACGACGGCTGGCCCGAGACGGTCATGTCCTACTTCGACCAGACCGAAAGCACCTATTTCAAGAATTTGGGCTTCACCAAGAATTTCGTCGCGACGCCGATGATGGCCGACGTGCTGGCGGCGACCCAGATGTACGGGATGTCGACCACCACGCGGGTCGGCGACACGGTCTACGGGCCGGCGTGGACGACGACGCAGGGCACTTTGTGCATCGTCGACAGCGCGGGCAACGACACGATCGACGTCTCGGCCTGGAGCGGCGCGCAGACGGTGAACCTCAACCAGGCGACCTTCTCCAATGTGCTCGGCGAGGTCGGCAACATCTCGATCGCGCCGGGGACGACGATCGAGAATGCCATCACCGGTAGCGGCAACGACACGCTGATCGGCAACGAGGTCGCCAATGTGCTGACCGGCGGGCTCGGCGCCGACACGCTGACCGGCGGGGCGGGCAACGACATCTTCAAGGACTCGATCGCCGGGCACAGCGGCGACACGATCACCGATTTCAGCGCGGGCGACGTGCTGCTGTTCACCGATGCCGGCGCCAATTTCACTTACTCGCTGAGCGGGCGGACGCTGACTTACAGCGGCGGATCGCTGACCTTCGGATCGACGCTGAGCGGTTCGCTGGTCGCGGCGGCGGCGGCCGGGGGCGGGATCCAGCTGACGCTCGGCACCGCGACCACGCCGCTCACCCGGGCGGTCGCCAACGACTTCAACGGCGACGGCAAGAGCGACGTATTGTGGCGCAACGACGACGGCACGGTCACCAATTGGCTTGGCGAGGCGAATGGCAACTTTGCCGGCAATGCAGGCAATTCGTACAACAATCCCGGTCCCGGCTGGACCGTGGCCGGGACGGGTGACTTCAACGGCGACGGCCACGCCGACATTCTGTGGCGCAACACCAACGGTGACGTGACCAACTGGCTCGGCACGGCGACCGGCAATTTCACCGGGAACGCCGCCAACTCGTACAATAATCCGGGCGCCGGCTGGACCGTGGCCGGGATCGGCGACTTCAACGGCGACGGCCACGCCGACATCCTGTGGCGCAACACCAACGGTGACGTGACCAACTGGCTCGGCACGGCGAACGGGAATTTCGCGGGCAATGCGGGGAACTCGTACAATAATCCCGGCGCCGGCTGGACCGTGGTCGGAACCGGCGACTTCAACGGCGATGGCCGCGACGACGTCCTGTGGCGCAACGCCAACGGCGACGTCACCGACTGGCTTGGCACGATGACCGGCAATTTTGCCGGCAATGCCGCCAACTCGTACAATAATCCGGGCGCGGGCTGGACCGTCGTCGGGATTGGTGACTTCAATGGCGATGGCCGCGACGACATCCTGTGGCGCAACACCAACGGCGACATAACCAACTGGCTCGGCACGGCGAATGGCAACTTCGCCGGGAATGCCGCCAACTCGTACAACAATCCGGGCGCCGGCTGGACTGTCGTCGGGACCGGCGACTACAACGGCGATGGTCGTGACGACGTCCTGTGGCGCAACACCAACGGTGACGTGACCGACTGGCTCGGCCAGGCCAACGGCAACTATATCGGCAACGCCGCCAACTCGTACAACAACCTGGGGCTCAACTGGCACGTCCAGCCCGATCATTCCCTGTTCTTCTAGGGACGAGGGGCGTTTCGCGACGGATGCCCGGGTCTCATGTTGCTCGAAGTCTGCGCGCAGACGACCACTGCCGCGTAGACTGAGGGACACTGGTTCGGTCTCAACTCCGACGGGTCGCGCGCCGACGGGACGTTCAGCACCAGCGGTAAACCGACCTGCGCATTGAGAACATCCCCGCCGGCGCCGCGTGGGAAGCGACGATCGAGCGTGAACTGACCGCCGCCGACGCGGTGATCGTCTGCTGGTCGGCGGCTTCGACGCAGAGCGAGAATGTGCGGTCGGAGGCGCGGCTCGCCCGCGAGCGGGGGCGGCTGGTCCAGGTCTATCTCGACGATTCGGCCGCGCCTTTGTTCTTCGGTGAGCGGCAGGGCATCGACCTGCGCGGCTGGAGCGGGGGCGCGAACGATCCGACGAGCCGGCGACTGAGCGAGGCGTTGCGCGAGGTGCTGGGCGGCGAGCGGATCGCGGCGCCGCCGGCGGGCACGGCAAAGGTCGAACGTCGCTGGTCTTGGCGGATGCTGGCGGCGGTCGGGCTGCCGGTGCTCCTATTAGCTGCCGTCGGCGCCTGGTGGTGGTCGCGGCCCGCCGCCGCGCCCACGCCCGCCCGGGTCGCGGTGACGGGGGTGACGTCGCTCGACCGCGCTCCCACGACCGCCGCGCTCGCGACGGGGCTGGCCGACGAGATCAGCAGCGGGCTCACCTCTGCCCACATTCCGACGGTCAGCCAGGACCAGCCCGCTGGCCCGAGCGCGGGGGCGGGCGCCGACTATACGATCGGCGGCACCGTCGCGCAGCAGGGCGGGCAGCTCCACGCCCGGATCCACCTCGACGACAGCCGCCAGCGCCTCAGCCTGTGGACCTACGAACTCGCGGTTCCGGCGAGCGATTCTGTGCGGCTCAACGACCAGGTCGCCGAGGCGATCGCCGGCGTGGTGAGCTGCGCCTATCGCGGGCTGGGCCCAAGCGGGCTGACCGACAGCAACCTGCTGTCGCGCTACCTGCGGGTGTGCGACCTGTTCGTGAACCACAACGACGCCGGGGACACCCGCTCGACCTTCGAACTGCTCGGCGACCTTCGGCGGATCACGCAGGCGGCGCCCGACTTCGTTCCGGCACGCACCGACTTCGCCAAGTTCGGCGCCTACCTCGCCCCGCTGCTGGCGCCTGAGCAGGCGGCGGCGGTGCGGGCGGAGGCGGCAGCGCAGGCGACCCGCGCGCTCGAGCTCGATCCCAAGGCGGCGGACGCGTGGCTCGCGCGCGAGATGCTGCTCAAGCCGACCCAGTGGGCCGAGCGTGAGCGGCTGCTTCGCCGGGCGGTCGCGGTGAACCCCGACTGGCCGCACAGCAACGGCTTCCTCGCCCAGCTGCTGACCGAGACGGGGCGGATGAGCGAGGCCGCGGTCTACGCGCAGCGCGCGTCGGCGGCCGACCTGCAGATCGACTGGCGGCCCTATGCGTCGATGGTCGCCTGCGAGGCGGGCCAAGCGGACAGCACGATCGCCGATCTGCGCGAGCAGATGGCCAGCGCCAGCGGGGGCGGCCGCTTCCGCTTTGCGCTGATCCAGTGTCTGATCGACGCGGGGCGCTATGCTGAGGCGATGCAGGTGCAGGCGAGCATCGGCGCGCGATCGTCCGACCTTCGCCTGGCGCTGATCAAGGCGGCGGCGACCAAGGCCCCCGCCGACCTCGCCGCCGCCAAGCGGCTGACCGACGCGATGCGGCCGAACAAGGCGGCGCTGCCGCTCGTCATCCAGGCCTATGCGCAACTTGGCGACCTCGACGCCGCTTTTGCCGCCGCGCAGGATTATTCGCCAGGATATCCGATGACCGGGATCGTCGCCTTCCTCTTCTATCAGGCAACAGCGCCGATGCGCGCCGATCCGCGCTTCAAGCCGCTGATGGAGCGCTACGGCCTGTGGCAGTTCTGGCAGTCGACCGGACGCTGGCCGGATTATCTGCGCGATCGCAAGGGCGGGCCCGCCTAGGCCGAAAAGGGGAAGGTTCGCGCCATTGCGGACACCCTGGCCGGGCGCCATTCATTGCGGGATGAAGAATGTGTTGTTCGTTTGCAGCCAGAACCGGTTGCGCAGTCCCACCGCCGAGCAGGTGTTCGCGGCTTACCCCGCGATCGAGGTTGCCTCGGCGGGGACCAATAATGACGCCGAAACGCCGCTGACGTCCGAGCTGGTCCGCTGGGCCGACCTCATCTTCGTGATGGAGAAGGCCCATCGCACCAAGGTCCAGAAGCGCTTCAAGGCCGATCTCAAGCAGGCGCGCCTGATCTGCCTCGACATACCGGACGACTATGAGTTCATGGATGCCGAGCTGGTGCGGCTCCTGAAGGCGAAGGTGGCGCGATTTCTTCCGGGGTAGGATGTCCGCTTTCGACCCATTGCGGACATTCGCTCGCGAGCTAGGTGGCGCGGATGAAACGCGCATACCTGCGAACGTTAGTTATCTTCGGTGTGGCTTATGCCACGGTCATGCTCGTCCTTGCCTTGGCGGAAGCAGACGGCATTCTCATTTTCCTTGTGTCGACGATCCTGGCGTTCCCGCTGTCCGTGGCCGTTCCAGAGGTCTGCAATCTGCTCTCGATCGATGGATCATCCGGTCTAGCCTACATTGCCTTTAACGGTGCCGCAGGCCTCGCTTTCTGGCTAGCAGTGACATGGTTGAAAACACGAGAACGTGGCTATCGCAGTCGCGCCTAATGTCTCCGCTTATCACCGAACGTCCGCATTCGACCCGTTGCGGACATTCGCGCCGAATGACACAACCGCCTCGTGTTGCTGCTGTTCGTTCTTGCTACGGCTCAGTCAAGTCAGGCGACCATTCTGGTCGGTGGCTTCGATAACCGCCCGACACTGACAGTCGCAGAGGGCTACGGAACGAATTTGGCGCCAATCAAAGCTGTGGCGGAAACCTGCGGCTTCACACAGGCCTGGCTGTGGGACGACGACAGCGCCGAAGCGCAGCTTTGGGTCCTCGCGGCCGAGGCTTCTCGAAAGAGAAAAAGCTGCCTCGACAGTTGGCGAAGTAAGCATTCGACGGTCCCGCTGACGTGGAAGCTTCACCAGTCCCACTGACGTCCGCTTTCCACCCAAAGCCGACACTCGTGCGAGTCTGCCTGCCGGTTTTGACGCCGTCTGTACTCGTGCGCGGCGGGGTCGTGCGGCTGAGGACGGTCGGGCCTAGCCCGCCAGCCGCTTGGCGCCGAGGCCGAGGACCATCTGGTTGGCGCGGTCGTAGGAGAGCGGCTTGCCGAACAGATAGCCCTGGATGGTGTCGACCCCAAGGTCGCGCATCCGCTCGAAATCCTCGGGGGTCTCGACGCCCTCGGCGGTGACCGACATGCGGAAGCTCTTGGCCAATTGCACGATGGTCTGGATGATCGCGACGTTGCCGGCCTTGCTGCCCGCCTCGCGGACGAAGCTGCCGTCGATCTTGAGCTTATGGAAGACGGCCTTGTTGAGATAGCCGATCGACGAATAGCCGGTGCCGAAGTCGTCGAGCGCGATACCGACGCCCAATTGGCGCAGGCGGCCGAGCACAGCGAGGGTGCGGCTGTCGTCGTCGAGGAACACGCCCTCGGTGACTTCGAGCTCGAGCCGGTTGCCCGGCAATTTGTAGCGGGCGAGCGCCTGGCTGACCATGTTGGGCAGCGCGGGCAGGATGATCTGCTTGGGGCTGATGTTGAGCGCGACGGTGATCGGCTCGGGCCAGCTGGCGGCGGCCTTGCACGATTCCTCGATCACGAACTCGCCGAGTTGGCTCATCAGCCCGCATTCCTCGGCGATCGGGATGAACACGTTGGGGGGCACGAAGCCGCGGGTCGGGTGGTTCCAGCGCAGCAGCGCCTCGAACCCGACCAGCTTCTGGCTCTTGGCGTTGACCAAGGGCTGGAAGGCGAGGTGGAACTGGCGCGTCTCGATCGCCATGCGGATGTCGCTCTCGAGCCGGACGCGGTCGTCCTGTTCGGACTGGAGCTCGCGGCTGAAGTAGCGGGCGACCCCGCGGCCGGCGTCCTTGGCTTCGTAGAGCGCGAGGTCGGCCTTGAGGATGAGGTCGTCGACGGTGGCGCCGTCGATCGGGCCGAAGGCGCAGCCGACCGAGACGCCGATGCGGATCTCGACCCCGTCGATCATGTAGGGCTCGGCGACCGAGACGATGATCCGCTCGGCGAGCTGCTCGACCTTCTTACGGCTCTGCGCGTCGGGGATGACGATGGCGAACTCGTCGCCGCCGAGGCGGCCGACGGTGCCGTCCTGCTTCAATTGGTCGCACAAGCGCTTGGCGACCATCCGCAGCACCGCGTCGCCCTTGGGGTGACCGAAGGTGTCGTTGACCGGCTTGAAGCCGTCAAGGTCGAGGAACATGATCGCGCAGGGCACATTGCTGGCGGTGGCATGACGCAGCGCGTCGCCGAGCAGCTGGCGGACCCGGCCGCGGTTGGGCAGGCCCGACAGCACGTCGACGTTGGCAAGGTGGGTCAGCCGCTCCTGCGTGTGGCGGATTTCGGTGATGTCGCTGCCGACCCCGCGGAAGCCTTCGAAGCGGCCGGCGGTGTTGATGATCGGGTCGCCCGCCATGCTGATCCAGCGCTGGCCGTGCGGGGTCTTCAACTCCATCTCGAGATTGTTGAACGGGCTCTTGTCGAGCAGCACCTTGCCCAGTTCGGCATGGCCGCCGAGCAGCCCGGTGAGCGGCTGGCCGAGCAGCTGGCCCGAGGGCCGGCCGAGCAGCGCGCTCATCCGGCTCGAGATGTAAGAGACGCGATTCTCGTCGTCGATCTGCCACAGCCAGCCCACGCCGCGCTGCTCATATTCCTGGAGCAGGAGCGAGGCGCTCTCGCTCTTGGAGCCGAACTCGGCATTGGCCTTGAGTTGCTTGAACGCCCAGCGGGCGACGGTCAGCACGCCGACGATCGACACGCCGAGCGTGAACATGATCGACAGCATCTGCTGGAAGGGGATCGAGCCGCGGGCGAAGAAGAGCACCGCGCACAGGCCGAAGGTGAAGCTGGTCATCCACGCGCTGGCGCAGACGGGGACGACGACGAGGCCGAGCCCGGCGACGCCGACCCCGGCGATGATCGAGGCGGCGATCAGCTGGTCGGTCGGATGGAGTTTGGAGAAGGTCCACAAGGGCAGCGAAAGCCACAAAGCGGCGCGGGCGAGGACGTCGCCCGACAATTGCCACACCGGCACCGCCTTGCCCGAGCGGCCGACGCAGACCACCGCCTGGTGCTGCGCCCAGCGCATCGCGGCGATGTTGGCGGCGCCGACGGCGAGGCACCACGGGAGCAGCACCTGCTCGGTGTTGGTGCCCCACAGCGCCGCGGTGAACAGCAGCGCCGCAAGCAGGTTGGCGAGCGCGAAAAAGGGCGCGAGCTGGCCGCGCGAGATGAGCTGGATGTCCTTGAGCGGCGAGGCCAGGCGCTCGGCCTCGGCGGTCGCGGCCGCCACCGATTCGCCGTCGGGCAGCCGCGCGGCGATCATTCTTTTGTAGCGATCAGGGGCTTCGTACACGTCGCCTCACTCTTCCCGGGGTTGGCCCCGCGATAAGCGAAGAGGGTTGAGAGCGAGTTAAAGGTCACCTCAATGTCGCGAGATCGGCGGGCGCCGGCGGGGCCGTGGCGCGCTCCCTCGCAATGGCTTCCCAAGCCGCCTATATCGGCGCGATGCCGTTCATCCCCAAGCGACTCGATGGCGACCGATAGCGCGACGCTGACCGAAGAGCGGCCGCTGCTGGTCCGCCGACGCGCCAATGCCGAGCGGACGCCGCGGGCGCTCCGCCCGCGCAAGGGGCCGATCGCCAAGACGGTCGGGCTCGACGTGCCCTTCTTCGCCGACAAGAACCGCGCTTTCTGGGTGCTCCAGTCGGCGGGGTGGAGCGGCTATTTCATCCTCCGCTCGCTGTCGGGCGTGGCCAACGCCATGCCGATGATGTTCGTGGTCCACACGCTGCTGCTGACCGCGACCGGCTATTCGCTGACGCTGCTGATGGGGTCGCTGTTTCGGCGGCTGATCACCATGCGGGCGATTTACACCGTGATCCTGAGCGTTGCCGCGGTGGTGCTAGCGGCGACCGCTTTCTCGGTCATCGAGACGTGGAGCCACGCGACCTTCGTCAAGCCCGGCGCGGTGCCGTTCGGGATCGAGAGCTTCGGCGCGATCCTCCTCAATTTCGCGCTGCTCGCGGCGTGGTCGGCGCTCTATTACGGGATCAACTACTATCTCCTGCTCGAGGAGGAGATCGACCAGCGCGCGTTGCTCGAAAGCCAGGCGAGCTCGGCGCAGCTGGCGATGCTGCGCTACCAGCTCAATCCGCATTTCCTGTTCAATACGCTCAACAGCATTTCGACGCTGGTGCTGTTGAAGCAGACCGAGCGGGCCAATGCGATGCTGGCGCGGTTGTCGTCCTTCCTCCGCTACACGCTGGTCAACGAGCCGAGCGCGCAGGTCACGCTGGCGCAGGAGGTGGAGACGTTGAAGCTCTACCTCGAGATCGAGAAGATGCGGTTCGAGGACCGGCTGCGTCCGCACTTCCGGATCGACGCCTCGACCATCGGAGTGCGGCTGCCCTCGCTGCTGCTCCAGCCGCTGGTCGAAAATGCGATCAAATATGCGGTGACGCCGAGCGAGACCGGGGCCGACATCTGGCTGTCGGCGACGCGCAACGGCGACAAGGTGCGGATCGAGGTGGCCGACAACGGCCATGTTTCCAACGAAGGGCTGGTCGCGACCCAGTCGACCGGCGTCGGCCTGGCGAACACCCGCGACCGTCTGGCGCAAGCCTATGGCGAGGCGCACAGCTTTGCCACACGCACCAACGAACATGGGGGGTTCAGCGTCATTGTGGATATTCCGCTCGACGCCGCGTCGGGGGCGGCGGCGTGAGCGAGCCTGACAACCAAGGAGCATCATGAGCATTCGCACCATATTGGTCGACGACGAGCCACTGGCGACGCAGGGCCTGCGGCTGCGGCTCGAGGCGCACGACGACGTCGAGGTGATCGCCACCGCGAGCAACGGCCGCGAGGCGATCCGCGCAATCAAGACCCACAAGCCCGACCTCGTCTTCCTCGACATCCAGATGCCGGGGTTCGACGGCTTCTCGGTCATCCAGGGGCTGATGGAGGTCGAGCCGCCGCTGTTCGTCTTCGTCACCGCCTATGGCGACCATGCGCTGCGCGCCTTCGAGGCGCAGGCGGTCGACTATCTGATGAAGCCGGTCGAAGAGGACCGGCTCGCCGCGACGATGGAGCGGGTGCGCCAGCGCCTGTCCGAGAAGCGTGGTGCGCAGGAGGCCGAGCGGCTCAAGGAAGCGCTCGAGGAGCATGCCCCCGAGGCGGCCGAGGAGCTGGCGGCCGACGCCGGCCCGGCCGAGCCGCATGCCGCCAGCCGGTTCGAGAAGATGATCAACATCAAGGACCAGGGGCAGATCTTCCGGGTCGATGTCGACACGATCGAGCGGATCGACGCCGCCGGCGACTACATGTGCATCCAGACCGGCGACAACACGCTGATCCTGCGCGAGACGATGAAGGACCTCGAGAAGCGGCTCGACCCGCGGCGATTCCAGCGGGTCCACCGCTCGACCATCGTCAACCTCGACCTCGTCCGGCAGGTCAAGCCGCACACCAACGGCGAGTGCTTCCTGGTGCTCGACTCGGGCGCGCAGGTGAAGGTCTCGCGCTCCTACCGCGACGTGGTGGCGCGCTTCGTTCACTAGCGACCGGGCATGCGCGACTTCGCCACCTTTGCCGCATTGCATGTGCCCGGCGATCCGCTGGTGCTGTACAACATCTGGGACCCGGGCAGCGCGCGGGCGGTGGCGGCAGCCGGCGCGAAGGCGTTGGCGACCGGCAGCCATCCGGTCGGCGACGCCAGCGGCTTTGGCGACGCGCAACAGGTGCCGCTCGATTACGTCTTCGACAATTCCCGCCGCATCCTCGCCGCCGTCGACCTGCCGCTCAGCGTCGACTTCGAAGGAGCCTATGCGACCGATCCGGCCGAAGCCGCGGCCAACGTCGCGTCGCTCAAAGCGACCGGCGCGGTCGGCTGCAACTTCGAGGACCAGGTGATCGGCGGCAGCGGTCTCCATCCGCTCGCCGACCAGGTCGCCCGCATCCGTGCGATTCGGGCAGCGGTGGGCGGCGACTTCTTCCTCAATGCCCGCACCGACCTCGTCCTCAAGGCGGGGAACGGCCCGCTTCCGCTCGACGAGATGATCGAACGCGGGAAGGCGTTCGCCGACGCGGGTGCGAGCGGTTTCTTCGTGCCCCGCTTGGCCGATCTCAGGACCGTCGAGCGCGTGGTGCGCGAGGTGCCTCTACCGTTGAATTTGATCGCCTTTCCTGGCGCCCCGTCGAAAGCTGAGTGGGCGAGCGCGGGCGTCGCCCGGATTAGCCATGGCCCATTTCCGCTTCGCACTCTCATGGCGCAACTGACCGAGGCGGCGCGCACCGCATTGACGTAGCGGACGGCGAATTGCTCCGATCTGGAGCGGCACGCAGGCATCCGTTCGGCGAACGGATGGCAGGGCAGGTCGATGATCCGCCTGTCCCTCCTGCTTCTTCTTGTCGCCGGCCTTGCCACTCCCGTCGTCGCGCTGCCGCTCAAGGCCGACTTCGCGATGCGCAGCGACTATCGCAACCGCGGGCTATCGGTGACCAACCGGCGCCCGGTGCTGCAGGGCAATTTCACCCTCGACCTGCCGGCCGGCGGTTTCGCGCTGGCCGCGGTTTCGCCGTTCACGAACGACGGGCGCGGGGTCGAGCTGGTGCTGGGCGGCGGGATCAGCCGCAAATGGCGGGGGACCGAGTTCCAGCTGTCCGCCAACGCCAGCCTCTATCCCGGCCAGTGGCGCGACAATCTGTTCGAGATCGGCGCCTCGGCGACCCGCCCGGTCGGTCCGGTCGAGCTCGGCGTGTCGCTGGTCTATGCCCCGCCGCAGCGGTCGACGGGGCATGGCGCCAATCTCTATTCGGCGGTCTCGGCGCGGTTGCCGCTGGCGCACACGCCGTTCGCGCTGCGCGGGACGGCGGGGATCGAGAGCGGCGCGCTTGGCCATGGCAAGCGCGACTGGTCGCTCGGCAGCGAGGTCGAGGTGCGCGGGCTGACGCTGGGCGCCGACTGGGTCGGCAGCAGCCGCACCGCCGCCGACCCGATGGGCCGCAGCGCGCTGGTCTTCTCGGTCAGCCGCGAAATCTAGGCGGCGCGCGCGCGCCGGAACCAGCTTCCCTGGCGCCCGCTCTTGAGCACCGAGCGGCGGAACACCCCGGCGGCGACGCGCAGCACGATGGCGACCCACAAAGCCTGCCAGACGAGGCCTGCCGGATGGACCCACAGCACCGGCGTGGTCGCCGCGCGCGCGAGCATCAGATAGGGCGAGGACAGCGGAAACAGCGTCGCGAAGATGCCGTAGGGACCGTCGAGCTTGCCGACCGCCGCCGAGGCGATGGCGAACAGGACGACCTGCGCCATGGTCACCGGCATCGAGAGGATCTGGACCTGCCGCGCAGTCGAGGCGAGCGCGCCGATGCCGAGGAAGACGCCGCCGATGAGCAGATAATTCATCGAGAAATAAGCGAGCGCGAGCAGCCCGAACATCGGCCAGCCGACCGCGGGAACGGGCAGGCTGGCGAAGGCGTCGGGGGCGAGGCTGCGCAAGGCGAGCGCGCCGGCCGACGACCATACCGCGATCCCGACCAGCGACGTCAGCAGCATCGCGAACAATTTGCCGAGGAAGATGCTTTCGATCGGCACCGCCGCCGCCAGCACCTCGATCACCTTGTTCGATTTCTCCTCGATCAGCTGCGACAGCAGCATTCCGGCGAGGAGCAGGGTGAAGAAGAACAGGATGCCCTGGGAAGTCCGCGCGGTCTTGGTGAGGTCGCGTGGGGTCGGGGCGGCAGCGGCGTCGCTCTCGACCGATTGCACGTCGATCGTGGGGCCGGCGGTCGCCGAGGCCTGGGCGAGAATCAGCCGCATTTCGCGGGCGACCTTGCCGTCGCGGTCGATCGAGCCGGTCAAGCGCGGGTGGCCGAAGGCATCGACGAGGACCGCCGCGGGCTCTTCCTTCGAATCGAGCAAGGCATCCTGTTGGCGGGCGAGGTCGGCCTCCGGCGCGTGGCGGATCAGCTCGAGGCCCTTGTCGCCGAGCAGGGGCTGCACCGCGGCGGCCGCCTTGGCGAGCCGGTCGTAGTCGGGCTGGGTCGCGACCACCGCCACCTTGAGTGGGCTGGTGTCGCCGGCGACGCTGGCCCCGACGGTGCCGAACACGCCGCCGATCAGCAGCGGGAACAGTGGCCCGATCAGGAAGAAGATGAAGGTCCGCGACAGCACGGTCGCGGTGAAATCGCGGCGGCCGATCACCAGCGCCGACTGGAGCATGCGGGGAAGGGTCATCGCGGCGCTCCGCTCATCGCGAGGTCGTGGGCGGCGGCCTCGCCGGCGATGGCGACGAAGGCGTCGTGGAGGCCGGGCCGCTCGATCGACAGCGTCTCGATCCCCGCGCCGCCGTCGATCAGCGCCTTGAGCAGCGGCTCGGGGCCACCTTCGGGCAGCTCGAAGGTCCAGCGCTTGCCGTCGTGGCGGGCCTCGGCGGGCAGCGCGGCGCGCCACGGCCCGTCGCTCGCGCGGGTGACAAGCTGGACGATCGGGCGCAACTGTTCACGCGCCTCGTCGACCGCCCCCTCGAACGCGACCTTGCCCCCGGCGATAATCGCGATCCGCTCGCAGAGCCGTTCGGCATGGGCGATGACGTGGGTTGAGAAGAGCACGGTGGCGCCTTTCGCGGCGCGCTCGCGGATCTGGGCTTCGAGCTTCTCCTGGTTGATCGCGTCGAGGCCCGAAAAGGGTTCGTCGAGGACGATCAGCCGGGGCTCGTGGATCAGCGTGCCGAGCAATTGCACGGTCTGCGCCTGGCCCTTGGACAATGAGCGGATCGGGCGTTTGGCCCAGTCGGAAACGCCGCGCTCGGCGAGCATGGCGTCGGCGCGGCGGCGGCCTTCCTTGAGCGGCAGCCCGCGCAGCGCGCCCATGAAGGCGATCGCCTCGCGGGCGTGCATCGCGGGATAGAGGCCGCGCTCCTCGGGCAGGTAGCCGACCTGGCGCGCCGCCTCGAGCGGGCGGTCGTGGCCGAGCAGGGTGCGCTCGCCCGAAGAAGGGTCGATGATGCCAAGCAGCATGCGAATGGTGGTGGTCTTGCCCGCCCCGTTGGGACCAAGGATGCCGTAGATGCTGCCCGTCGGCACCCGCAGCGAGACGCCGTCGACGGCGCGCTTGTCGCCGAAATCCTTGACGAGGTCATCGGCGACGATCGCGTCGCCCGAAGTGATGGAAGTCTGCAGCACGCGCGTTCCATTTGTTCTGCGGGGCAAGGCCGCTGTAGTGAGACGGCGTGAGTGAACCCGCAAGCCTTAAGGAAGCGATACGCGTCGAGGCGGCGCGGCTCGGCTTCGTGTCGTGCGGGTTCGCGCGGGCCGACGCGGTGCCCGAGGCGGGCGCGCGGCTGAAGGAGTGGCTTGCCGCCGGCCAGCACGGCAGCATGGGCTGGATGGAGGAGCGGGCCGAGCAGCGCGCGGCCCCGCAGGGGCTGTGGCCCGAGGCGAAGAGCGTGATCGCGCTGGCGATGAGCTATGCCCCGGCGGAGGACCCGCGGGCGCTGGCCGACCAGCCGGAGCGGGCGCGGATCAGCGTCTATGCGCAGGGCGGCGACTATCACAAGACGGTGAAAAAGGCGCTGAAAGCGCTGGCGCGGTTCATCGTCGACCAGGTGCCGTCCGAGCTCAAGGTGTTCGTCGACACCGCCCCGGTGATGGAGAAGCCGCTGTCCGCCGCGGCGGGGATCGGCTGGCAGGGCAAGCATACCAACCTATTGAGCCGGACCCACGGCAACTGGCTGTTCCTCGGAGTAATCTTCACTGAACTGGAGCTGGCGCCCGATCCGCCGGCCGAGGAGCATTGCGGGAGCTGCACGCGCTGCCTGGCCGCCTGCCCGACCGCGGCGTTCGACGGGCCGCGCCGGCTCGATGCGCGGCGCTGCATCTCCTATCTGACGATCGAGCACGCCGGGCCGATCCCACACGAGTTTCGCGCCGCAATGGGCAACCGCATCTACGGCTGCGACGATTGCCTTGCGGTCTGTCCGTGGAACCGCTTCGCCGCACAGGCGCAGGCGAACCGGGCGTTCCTGCCGCGTGCCGAGCTGGCTGCGCCGCGGCTGGCGGACCTGCTCGGCCTCGACGATGCGGCTTTTCGCGAGCTGTTCGCGGGGTCGCCGATCAAGCGGATCGGGGTCAACCGTTTCCTGCGCAATTGCCTGATCGCGGCGGGGAACAGCGGCGATGCCGCGCTGCTGCCGCGGGTCGAGGCGCTGTGCGGGTCGGACGATCCGGTAGTGGCGGAAGCCGCCGGCTGGGCGGCTGAGCGGTTGAGCGCCTAGCGCGCGGCGATCGCGGCGATGCAGGCGCTGCGGTCGGTCGGATCGCCGCTCGGCCGGCGCGCGTCGACATAAGCGACGCGCAGCACGCTGCTGCCGGGCGAGGCGTAAAGGAAGGCGTCGAGCACGCAGCTCGGGTTCGCCCATTGCAGCTTGACCCCCGGCCCCTCGCGGACCTGGAAGCTCGGCTGGCCGAAGCGCTCGCCCAGTTCGTCGGTGGTGAGGCCGATGAGGTCGCCGCGCTGGAGCGGGCGGGTGGCGGAAGTGGAGCTGACCGGTTGGGGCTGCTCGGGAACGGCGCCGCAGCCGGCGAGGACCAGCACGGCGGCGACGGGGAGGAGGCGACGCATGGCCGCCTGTTTGCGGCGCGGCGGCTGGACTGGCAAGCGAGCGATCGCTACCCCGCGCGCCTTTCCCATTTCCTGCAGGATTTTCCATGACCCAGCCCCGCTTCGACGTGCTCTGCATCGGCAATGCGATCGTGGACGTGATCGCCGATGCCGACGACGCCTTTCTCGCAGCGCAGGGGCTCACCAAGGGCTCGATGCGGCTGATCGACGAGGGCGAGGCCGAGCGGCTCTACGGCGTGATGGGGCCGGGACGCGAGCTGTCGGGCGGGTCGGCGGGCAACACCGCCGCAGGGCTGGCGGCGTTCGGCTGCACGGTCGGTTTCATCGGGCAGGTCGCCAAGGACCAGCTCGGCCGCATCTACCAGCATGACGTCGAGAGCCTTGGCGTCGAGTTCCTGGTGCCCGCGCGCGACGGGGTCGGCGCGACCGCGCGCAGCCTCATCCTGGTCACCCCCGACGCGCAGCGGACGATGAACACCTTCCTCGGCGCGGCGCAGCTGCTCGACGCGGGCGTGATCGATCACCGCGCGGTGGCGGACGCGGGCATCCTCTACCTTGAGGGCTATCTGTGGGACCCTGAGGCGCCGCGCGCGGCGATGGAAGCGGCGATCGCCGACGCCAAGGCGGCCGGGCGGCGGGTGGCGTTCACGCTGTCGGACACCTTCGTGGTCGACCGCCACGGACCCGACTTCCTGCGGCTGGCCGACGAGGGCAAGCTCGACATCTTGTTCGCCAACGCCGCCGAGCTGGCCTCGGTCACCGGCGAGCAGGATTTCGAAGCGGGGCTGGCGAAACTTGCCCCCAAGGTGCCGCTGCTGGTGGTCACCCACGGCGCCGACGGCGCGGTGGCGGTGCAGGGCGGGGAGCGCGCGCAGGTGCCGGCCGAGCCGATCGACCGCCTGGTCGACACCACCGGCGCGGGCGACTTGTTCGCGGCGGGCTTCCTGGCCGGACAGGCGAAGGGGCTCGGGCTCGAGGCGTGCCTGCGGCTGGGCGCGATCGCCGCGGCCGAGGTCATCCAGCATTATGGCGCGCGGCCCGAGGCGGATTTGAAAGCGCTCGCCGGCGACCTGCTCTCCTGACATGAAAAAGGGGAGGCCGGAGCCTCCCCTTTCCCATTCTTGCACTGACGGAAGCGACTAGTCGCGTTCGCCCGGCGTGCCCGGCGCGGGCGCGCCCGGGAGCGAGCCGACCCCGACGTTGGCCGGCGCATCGGCGTCGAGTTCGGGGACATCGGTGATGCCCTGGCCGACGTGCGAATTGCGATAGCCATAGAGGAAGTAGAAAATCAGCCCGATCACCGTCCAGGCGACGAACAGCAGCTTGGATTCGATGCCGAGGCTGAGGAACAGGACGATGCAGCCGATGATCGAGGCCGGGGCGACCAGATAGACCAGCGGCGTGCGGAACGGCCGGTTGCGGCTGGGATCGGTCCGGCGCAGGATCATCACCCCGAGCGACACCGCCGCGAAGGCGAACAGCGTCCCCGCGTTGGAGTAGTCCGCCAGCGAGCTGACCGGGAAGAAGGCCGCGGCGATGGCGACGAACACGCCGGTCACCAGGGTCACGATCCACGGGGTCTGGAAGCGCGGATGCACCGCCGACAGCCGGGTCGGAAGCAGGCCGTCGCGCGCCATCACGAAGAAGACGCGGGTCTGGCCGTACATCATCAGCAGCACGACCGACGGCAGCGCCAGGGTCGCGGCGAGGCCGATGATGTTGCCGATGGTCGGGCTGGCGACCTGGCGGGCAATGTAGGCGAGGGCCTCCTTCGAGCAGACCATCGGGGCGGTCGCGCTCTGGCAGGCGGCCGAGGCGTAAAGCTCGGGCGCGCCTTCCTTGTACGGCAGGCCGGTCGCCGCATCGATCAGCGGCTGGGCGCCATAGGCACCGATCGCCCCGCCCGCGACGAGCAGGTAGAAGATGGTGCAGATGGCAAGGCTGGCGATGAGGCCGATCGGCACGTTGCGCTGCGGGTTCTTGGTCTCTTCCGCCGCGGTCGAGACCGCGTCGAAGCCGACATAGGCGAAGAAGATCGACGCCGCGGCGCCGAGCACGCCCGCGCCCGACGAGCTCAATGGGCTCCCCCACCCGCGCGGGGTGAAGGGGTGGAAATTCTCGGTGTGGCCGGTGATCATCGGCAGGGTCACCGCGATGAACAGGATCAGCGCCGCGACCTTGATGCACACCAGCACGGCGTTGAAGGTCGCGCTTTCCTTGGTGCCCTTGATGAGGAGGGCGGTGCTCAAGGCGACGATCAGCACGGCGGGCAGGTTGAACACGCCGCCGACTTCGCCGCCCTTCAAGAACCCCCACTCGATTTTCGGACCCACCGTGATCGCATGGGGCAGGTGGATGCCGATCGAATCGAGCAGGCCGATGATATGGCCCGACCAGCCGACCGCCACCGCGGAGGCGCCGAGCGCATATTCGAGGATCAGCGCCCAGCCGACCAGCCAGGCGACAATCTCACCCATCACGGCGTAGGAGTAGGTGTAAGCGGAGCCGGCGACCGGCACCATCGAGGCGAGCTCGGAATAGCAGAGCGCCGCCACCGCGCAGACGAAGCCGGCGATGATGAAGCTGATCATCATGCCCGGGCCCGCCTTCTGCGCGGCGGTGGCGGTGAGCACGAAGATCCCGGTGCCGATCACGGCGCCGATGCCGAGCAAGGTGAGCTGGAAGGCGCCGAGCGAGCGCTTGAGCGATTTCTTTTCGGCGGTCGCCAGGATCGCGTCGAGCGACTTGATCCGCGCGCCTCCGACCGAACGCTCTGCTGAGCTTGCCATTCTACTCCCCTCGAAAAACTGGTGGGGGCGACCCTACAGAGAGTGACGGCAGGTGCAATCCCTCCGCTCTGGCAGACAAATCAGCGCGCCAGCATCGGCCCCAGCGGCTGGCCGCCGAAGATGTGGACGTGAAGGTGAGGGATTTCCTGCCCGCCGCGCTTGCCGACGTTTGACAGCACCCGGTAGCCCTGGGTCGACGCCTCGACCACGCGCGCGGCTTCACCGATCGCTTTGGTCAGCCCGGCCTGCTCGGCGTCCGACGCCTTGGCCGAGAAATCGTCCCAGCTGACGTACGGGCCCTTGGGCAGCGCGAGCAGGTGGACGGGGGCGAGCGGATTGATGTCGTGGATGACGATCGCATGGTCGTTTTCGAACACCTTGCGGCTCGGGAGTTCGCCGCGCAGCACCTTCGCCAGCACATTCTGGTCGTCATACGGCTGCGTGTGATCGATTGGCATTCCTGAATTCCCCGTTGACGCTTGTTGCGGCCTCGCTACCACGACTCTCCATGGCCGACGAGACGCCCGAGAGCCTGATTCCCTACGACGAGATCGTGCAGGAGGCCCTGCGCGATGTGGTCGGCCGCGTGCTGAGCTCGATCGAGGCCGGCGGGTCGCTGCCCGGCGGGCACCATTTCTACATCACCTTCAAGACGCGGATGCCCGGGGTCGACATCCCCAAGCACCTCGCCCAGCGTTTCCCGGACGAGATGACCATCGTCATCCAGCACCGCTATTGGGATTTGAAGGTCGCCCCCGACCACTTTAGCGTGGGGCTGAGCTTTGGCGGGGTGCCGGCGATCCTGCGGGTGCCGTTCGCGGCGGTGACCGACTTCGTCGACCCGGCGGTCGACTTCAGCCTGAAGTTTCAGGCCAACGGCGCCGACGGCGCGCCGCACGAGGAAGTCGACGAGCCCGAGAATGACGCGCCAGTCGCGACCCCGGTCGAGGACGGCTCCAACGTCGTCAGCGTGGATTTCACGCGGAAGAAGTGACGCTCTTCGGCGCGTCGTTCTGCATGATCGGTGGATCGTCACCCCGGGCTTGACCCGGGGACCACCTTCCTTTTCAGGCCGCAGCGAAGAACAAGTGGACCCCGGGTCAAGCCCGGGGTGACGAGGAGCAAAGGCGCATGACCGACACCCGCACCGAAACCGACAGCTTCGGCCCGATCGGGGTTCCCGCCGATTGCTATTGGGGCGCGCAGACCCAGCGCAGCCTCGGCAACTTCCCCTTCGCCGCCTCCGAGCGGATGCCGTTGGGGCTGGTCCACGCCCAGGCGATCGTCAAGCAGGCGGCGGCGCGGGTGAACCGCAAGCACGGGCTCGATGCGAAGCTGGCCGACGCGATGGAGGCGGCGGCTTCGGCGATCGTGCGCGGCGAGCATGACGACCAGTTCCCGCTGACGATCTTCCAGACCGGCAGCGGCACCCAGACCAACATGAACGTCAACGAGGTGATCGCCGGCATCGCCAACGAGGCGCTTGGGAGCGGCAAGGGCGGCAAGAGCCCGGTCCACCCCAACGACCATGTCAACAAGTCGCAAAGCTCGAACGACAGCTTCCCGACCGCGCTGCATGTCTCGGCGGTGCTGGCGACCGAGCATGACCTGCTCCCCGCGCTCGACCGGCTGACGCAGGCGCTCGCCGCCAAGGCCGAGCAGTGGGACCATATCGTCAAGATCGGCCGCACCCACACGCAGGACGCGACCCCGCTGACGCTCGGGCAGGAGTTCAGCGGCTATGCGGCGCAGCTGGTCGCGTGCCGGGCGCGGATCGAGGGGGCGATGAACGGCAACCTCAGAAAGCTGGCGATCGGCGGGACCGCGGTCGGCACCGGCCTCAACGCGCCCGAGGGCTGGGCCGACGACATGGTCGGCGCGATCAGCGACATCGCGGGGAGCCGCTTCGAAAGCGCTCCGAACAAGTTCGCCGAGATGGGCGCGCGCGACGGGCTCGTCTTCTTCCACGGCGCGCTCGCGACGCTGGCGGTGGCGCTGACCAAGATCGGCAACGACATCCGCTTCCTCGGCTCGGGTCCGCGCTCGGGGCTCGGCGAATTGGGCTTGCCCGAGAATGAGCCGGGCAGCTCGATCATGCCGGGCAAGGTCAACCCGACCCAAGTCGAATCGCTGACGATGGTCGCGGCGCAGGTGATCGGGAACGGGCAGGCGGTGACCGTCGGCGGGCTGCAGGGCCATTTCGAGCTCAATGTGTTCATGCCGCTGATCGGCGCCAACGTGCTGCGCTCGATCTCGCTCCTGTCGGTAAGCATGGTCAGCTTCGCCGAGCGCTGCGTCGAGGGGATCGTCGCCAACGAGGACCATATCCGCGACCTTGTCGGCCGCAGCCTGATGCTGGTGACCTCGCTGGCGCCCGAGATCGGCTACGACAATGCCGCGACCATCGCCAAGCATGCGCACAAGAAGGGGCAGACGCTCAAAGAGGCGGGGCTGGAGCTCGGGCTGGTCGACGAGGCGACCTTCGACCGGGTGGTGCGGCCGGAGCTGATGATCGGGCGATAGGGGGCGCCATCGTCACCCCGGACTTGATCCGGGGTCCACCTGCCTTGTCTCCAGCGTCGCAAATAAGAAGATGGATCCCGGCTCAAGGCCGGGATGACGCTATCGCTCAGGCCGCCTCACAGCTTCCAGTTCAGCCGGACACCGATGTTGTCGATGCCCGGGTTCTGCTTCCCGAACAGCTGGGCATGGCTCATATGGACCCAGCTTGCCTCGACCCCCAGGCGTTCGCTGGCCTGGTAGCCGACCGCCAGCTCTGGTTCGAACAGGACGCGGCTGCCGAAGTCGATCTGGCCGTTGTTGGGGATCTCGTATTTTGAGGTCGAGCCATTGTGGATGGCGAGGCCGACGCCGGGCCGCGCGTAGAGGCGGTGACCGATCTTGTAGCTGAGGCCGGCGGCGGCGTAGCTGGTGTCGCCGGCGCTGTTGAGCGCGCCGAAGACGTAGGGCTGGAGCCGGGTGCCGGCGATCCCGTCGAAGCGATAGCCGAGGCTCACATCGACGCCATTCTCCTCGCCGCCGCCGAGCGACAGCGGGGTGTTCACCGCATGCTTGTGCAGGCCGGCGAAGACCTCCCCGGCGTGCGCGGGCGCGGCGGCGAGCAGGAGGGCGGGGAGGAAAGCCAAGTGGCGCATGGAAGAAACCTCGTCATTGCGAGCGGAGCGAAGCAATCCAGTGACTTCTAATGCCTTGAAGCTGAACGAAAAGGCACAGGATCGCTTCGAAACTACGGCGGTCGCTACCCGCCAGCCTGCCAGGCGCGGATGGCGTGGTTGGGCGCGACCAGCATCCAGACGTTGAGCGTCAGATTATCGCGGATCACGGCGAGCGGGATCAGCTCAAGGATGATCACCAGCATCACGCTCGCCCACAGCGGGAGGCGCTTGGCGAGCCAGAAGCCGAGCCCCATCATCAGGATGTCGCTGACCGAGTTGAGGATGGTGTCGCCGCGATAGCCCAAGGCGATGGTCGCCTCGCGGTAGCGGTTGATGATGACGGGCGAATTCTCAATCAGCTCCCACGCCGCCTCGATCAGCGTCGCATAGAGGAGGCGCTGCTCGACCGGAGTCTTGCGCAGCAGCAGCGCGAAGGCGGCGTAGAACAGGAAGCCGTGGATGATGTGGCTGAGGCTGTACCAGTCGAGCAGTTGCTGGCTCTGCTGCGGCCCGACCCGGCCCCACAGTGCGACATGCCCGCAGGTGCAGGTCGGCGGGCGGCCCATCAGCCACAGGATGGCAGCGGCGGCGAGGACGACCAGCGCGCTGGCGGCGAGGCCGCGGTGGGTCTTGCTCATCGGGTCGGGGTGCGGGGCGAGATGATCATCGGCGCGGTGGCTATCTGTGCGCGCGGGTCTTGCCAAGCATCGCCTGCCGCGGCCAGACAGGCGCCATGTTGCGCACCTTCGGTCCCGGCTGCGATGGAAGCCTTGTCGAGGCCGGTCGCGGCCAAATCATTCCGACCACCGCCTGGATCGACCTCGAAGAGCCGACCAAGGAGGAGGAGAAGCTTGCCGAAAGCTTCGTCGGCCAGTCGATCCCAACCCGCGACGACCTCCAAGAGATCGAGCCGTCGAGCCGGCTCTACGAGCAGAACGGCGTCCTCTACCTCACGCTGAGCACGCTGACCGGGGTGGCCGAGGGCCGCCCGAGCACCGAGCCGATCGGCTTCGTCCTCGCCGGGGACAAGCTGGTCACAGTCCGCTACGCCAATCCCAAGCCAGTCGCGGCGGTGATCGCCCGCGCCGAGCGCGATCCCGACGTGGTCAAGAGCGGGCTGAAAGCGCTAATCGTGATCGTCGATGCGATCGTCGACCGGCTGGCCGATGAGCTGGAGAATGCGGGGACGGAGATGGAAACCATCTCGACCCACATCTTCGCCAAGGAAATCAGCCAGCGCCGCATCCCGGCGCAGGCGCTGACCGCGATGCTGACCCGGATCGGGCGGGCGCAGTCGCTGGTGGCACGCATCCGCGAGACCACCGTCAGCGCGATCCGCCTGCTGAGCTTCCTCATCGGCTCGGCCCAGCTACACCGCGACGGGTGCGAACCCTATCGCAATCACCTCGCCAGCCTGCAGACCGATTCGAGCGCGTTGCTCGATCACGCCGGCTATCTCGGCGACAATCTGACTTTCCTCCTCGACGCGGCGCTGGGCCTGATCAGCGTCGAGCAGAATGCGGCAATGAAATTGTTCAGCTGGGCGGCGCTGGTGTTCCTGCCGCCAACGCTGATCGCGGGAATTTTCGGAATGAACTTCCACCACATGCCCGAGCTCGACTGGGCGTGGGGATATCCGGCGAGCCTGGCGCTGATGCTGGCGAGCGCGATCCTGCCGCTGGCGTGGCTACGCTGGAAGGGCTGGATCTAGGCGCGGAGCAGGCGTTCTAGGCTTGCAGCAGCCAGGCGCCGTCGCTGCGCGACGCGGCGACCGGGTCGACCCCGCCAAGCACGGGCGCGGCGGCGCAGCGGCGGGCGAGCGAGATTTCGGCAAAACGCGACAGGGGCGAGCCGTTGATGCCACGGACCGCTTCGGCCCGCTCGAGAGCGGCCATCCGGCGACGATAGTCCTGCGCATTGATCATGAGCCCAACCCCGCCACGGAAGAAGTCCGACAACGCTTCAATGTTTGGCGGCGTCGGTTGTTCCGAATTCATGCAACGGTTTAAATCGCCCCTCGTTGTGTCGCCGTAATGGCCCGAGAAACCAAGAGCGCAATGGTCCGCTTCGGCGGCATGGTGTCCGACTGGACATCGAAGCTGTTCGCGCACCCCTATATGCAGATCGGCGTGATCGCCTTCTGCGTCCTGTGGTTCGCGGTCGGCTTTCACACCGACACGCTGACCGCCGCGCTGTCGATCCTCGCCATCACGCTCACCCAGATGGTGCTGAACGGCCAGTATGACCGCGAGGCCGAGGACCATCGCCGCGACATCGCGATGCACGCCAAGCTCGACGAGCTGATCAAGGCCTCCCGCCGCGCCCGCGACGAGATGGCCGGGATCGAGGAGCTGGAGGAGGAGCAGATCGTCGAGCTCAAGGAAGAAGCCAAGCAGGCGATCGACGGGCAGGGCGAGCGCGCCGGCGACCCGCAGGAGCGCGCCACCGCCAAGGCCGCGGTCGAGCAGGCCGCTGCCAAGACCCGGAAAAAAGTCCGCGCCCGGGCCTGACACTGGCGAGTGACGGGTGGGCTTGCTAAGGGCCGCGGCAACCACCGAAATACAGGACTTCGTGCCCATGATCCCGACCGGCCAGGACAGCCTTCGCACCCGCTCGACCCTTGCGGTCGCGGGCCGGAATTACGCTTATTACAGCCTGGCCAAGGCCGCCGAGCAATTGGGCGACGTCTCGCGCTTGCCTTTCTCGATGAAGGTGCTGCTCGAGAACCTCCTTCGCTTCGAGGACGGGGTGACGGTCACCAAGGACGACCTCACCGCCATGGTCGACTGGCAGAAGGAGCGGCGGATCGCGCGCGAAATCCAGTATCGCCCGGCGCGCGTGCTGATGCAGGACTTCACCGGCGTGCCGGCGGTGGTCGACCTCGCCGCCATGCGCGACGCGATGAAGAACCTTGGCGGCGACCCGCAGAAGATCAATCCGCTCGTCCCGGTACACCTGGTGATCGACCACTCGGTGATGGTCGATGAGTTCGGCACTCCCAAGGCGTTCGAGCAGAACGTCGACCATGAATATGCCCGCAATCGCGAGCGCTACGAATTCCTCAAGTGGGGCAGCCAGGCGTTCGACAATTTCAAGGTCGTGCCGCCGGGCACCGGCATCTGCCACCAGGTCAACCTCGAGAATATCGCGCAGACGGTGTGGACCCAGGACGACGCCAATGGCGAGACGCTGGCCTACCCGGACACGCTGGTCGGGACCGACAGCCACACGACGATGGTCAATGGCCTTGGCGTGCTCGGCTGGGGCGTCGGCGGGATCGAGGCCGAGGCCGCGATGCTCGGCCAGCCGGTCTCGATGCTGATCCCCGAGGTGGTCGGTTTCCGCCTGACCGGCAGCCTCAAGGAAGGCATCACCGCGACCGACCTGGTGCTGACCGTCACCCAGATGCTCCGCGCCAAGGGCGTGGTCGGTCGCTTCGTCGAATTCTTCGGCCCAGGGCTCGACGCGATGACGCTCGCCGACCGCGCGACCATCGCCAACATGGCGCCCGAATATGGCGCGACCTGCGGCTTCTTCCCGGTCGACTTCCGCACCATCGACTATCTCAAGCTGACCGGCCGCGATGACGACCGGATCGCGCTGGTCGAGGCCTATGCCAAAGCGCAGGGTTTGTGGCGCGACGCCGACACCCCCGAGCCCCTGTTCACCGACACGCTCGAGCTCGACCTGTCGAGCGTCGAGCCGAGCCTCGCCGGGCCCAAGCGGCCGCAGGATCGGGTGCTGCTGTCGGACGTCGACGATCAGTTCAACGCCGAGCTTGAAGGCACCTACAAGAAGTCGAACGACCCGCGGGTGGCGGTCGAGGGCGAGGACTTCGACCTCGGCAACGGTGACGTGGTGATCGCGGCGATCACCAGCTGCACCAACACCTCCAACCCGAGCGTGCTGATCGCCGCCGGCCTCGTCGCCCGCAAGGCGCGCGCGCTCGGCCTCGACAGCAAGCCGTGGGTCAAGACCAGCCTCGCGCCCGGCAGCCAGGTGGTGACCGACTACCTCGACGCCGCGGGCCTCAGCGAAGACCTGAACGCGATCGGCTTCGACCTGGTCGGCTACGGCTGCACCACCTGCATCGGCAATTCGGGCCCGCTGGCCGAGCCGATCAGCCAGGCGATCAACGACAAGGACCTCGTCGCGGTGTCGGTGCTGTCGGGCAACCGCAACTTCGAGGGCCGGGTCTCACCCGACTGCCGCGCCAACTATCTCGCCAGCCCGCCGCTGGTGGTCGCCTACGCGCTCGCCGGGACGGTCCGCAGCGACATCACCTCCGAACCGCTCGGCACCGCCCGCAACGGCGAGCCGGTTTACCTCAAGGACATCTGGCCGACCAACGAGGAAGTCCGCTCGCTGATCGACGCGCACGTCCACTCCGACCTGTTCCGGGCGCGCTACGCCGACGTCTATCGCGGCGACGACCGCTGGCGCGGGATCGACGTCACCGGGGGCGACACCTATCGCTGGCCGGCCGGTTCGACCTACATCGCCAACCCGCCCTATTTCGAGGGCATGACGATGACGCCCAAGCCGATCGAGGACATCTCGGGCGCGCGGGCGCTGGCGGTGTTCGGCGACAGCATCACCACCGATCACATTTCCCCGGCCGGTTCGATCAAGCCCGACAGCCCGGCGGGCAAGTGGTTGCTCGAGCGGCAGGTCCCGCGGCAGGAGTTCAACAGCTACGGTGCGCGGCGCGGCAATCACGAAGTGATGATGCGCGGCACCTTCGCCAACATCCGCATCCGCAACAAGATGCTGCAGGGCGTCGAGGGCGGCTTCACGAGGGTGAATGGCGAGCAGCTGCCGATCTACGACGCGGCGATGCGCTACAAGGAGCAGGGCACGCCGCTCGTCATCCTCGCGGGCAAGGAATATGGCACCGGCTCGTCGCGCGATTGGGCGGCCAAGGGCACCGTCCTGCTCGGCGTCAGGGCGGTGATCGCCGAAAGCTTCGAGCGCATCCACCGCTCGAACCTGGTCGGGATGGGCGTGTTGCCGCTGCAGTTCCAGGACGGCGAGAGCGCCGATAGCCTTGGGCTGACCGGAGACGAGCAGTTCGCCATCGCGGACGTGGCGGGAATCAAGCCGCGCCAGGACGTCGAGGTGACCGTCAGCCGCGCCGACGGCTCGACCACCACGATCACTGCGCGTTGCCGGATCGATACGTTCAACGAGCTCGAATATTTCCACGCCGGCGGCATCCTGCCGTTCGTCCTGCGCAAGCTCGCGGCCTAATCACCGCGAGCATGGAACCGAAGCTGTTGATCGAGATCGCCGGCTGGGTGGGCGCGGTGCTGATTCTGCTTGCCTACGGGCTGCTCACCGCTGGAAAGATCCCCGCGCGCAGCCTCGCCTATCAGGGGATGAATGTGGTCGGGGCGATCGGCTTCATCATCAACAGCTACGCCAATGGCGCGATGCCGTCGGCGGCGCTGAATGTCGTCTGGGCGTTGATCGGGCTGGTCGCGATCAGCCGGCTGCCGCGTCGGCCAGCGCCGGTGCCAGCCACGACGGAATAGCCACGCCGCCGAGGTCGTCGGCCCGGCGATGCGCCACCGCCAAGCCGAGGTCGGGGTAGAAGGCCTTTGTGCGCGGGCCGGGCTCGCTGGCGGGGACCACGACTAGCCGGCGATTGACCTTGGCGCGCCAGTTCATCCGCGCGGTATTCTCTTGGCCGACGTAGCAGCCCTTGGTGAAGCTGACGCCGTTGAGTTCGGCGGCATTGCATTCGAGCCAGAGCATGTCGCCGAGCTCGGCGCGGCCCTCGCAGACGCCGAGGCGGAGGCGGTGCGCGAGCCAGCCGGCGGCCGGCTCGGCGGCGGGCGCGAGCCAGCGCCGCCCAAGTTCGGCCAACCGCGGGTCGGGGACGCCTTGCTCACCCGCTGGCGCCCAGTGCACCGCAAGGCTTTCGTCCCGCGCAATCGTGATCGGCCGCCGCAGTCGATAGAGCGTCAGCCTCTTGGCGAGCTCGTCGGCATGAGCGGCCTCGCAATCGACCAGCAGGTCGTCGCCCTCCGCCCAGACGAGGAAGTCGAACAGGCACTTGCCTTGTGGGGTGAGTAGCCCGGCCCACACGGGGAGCGCGCCGGTGACGTCATTGGTCACCAATCCCTGCAGGAAGCCGCGGACGTCGTCGCCGGAGAGGCGGAACAGGGCGCGGTCGGTGAGGGTGGTTTCGGCCATGCAGCTTAGCTAGGGACGGCCCTGTGCAAACGCAAAGCCTGACCATCCGCCGGCCGGACGACTGGCATCTCCACCTGCGCGACGGCGACATGCTCAAGAGCGTCGTGCCGTACAGCGCGCGCCAGTTCGCCCGCGCGATCGTGATGCCCAACCTGCTGCCGCCGGTAACCACAGCCGCCCATGCCGACGCCTATCGCAGCCGCATCCGCGCTGCCGCCGGCGAAGGCTTCGAGCCGTTGATGACCTGCTACCTGACCGACCAGGCCGATCCCGACGAGCTCGAGCGCGGCTTTCGCGACGGCGTCTGGGTCGCGGCCAAGCTTTATCCCGCCAACGCCACCACCAACAGCGCGCATGGCGTCACCGACATCGCCAATCTTCGCCCCGCGCTCGAGCGAATGCAGGCGATTGGGATGCTGTTGCTGGTCCACGGCGAGGTGACGGACCCCGAGATCGACATCTTCGACCGCGAGGCGGTGTTCATCGAGCGGGTGCTGACCGGGCTGCTGCGCGATTATCCGGCGCTCAAGATCGTCATGGAGCACATTACCACCGCCGACGCCGCGCAATTCGTCGCCGATGGCCCTGAGCGGCTGGCGGCAACGATCACCCCGCAGCACCTCCACCTCAACCGCAACGCGTTGTTCGCCGGGGGGCTGCGCCCCCACGCCTACTGCCTGCCGGTGGTGAAGCGTGAGAAGCACCGCCTCGCGGTGCGCGCGGCCGCCGTGTCGGGCAGCCCCAAGTTCTTCCTCGGCACCGACAGCGCCCCGCACCTCAAGGAGCTCAAGGAGACCGGCTGCGGGTGCGCGGGCATCTTCAACGCGCCGCACGCGCTCGAAAGCTATCTCTCTGTGTTCGAGGAGGAAGGCGCGCTCGACCGGTTCGAGGGATTCGCGGCCGTGCATGGCGCGCAATTCTACGGGCTGCCGCTCAACGAGGGGACGGTGACGCTCGAACGGTCGGGGGTGACGGTGGTCGAGGCGATCGACGCGGCCAGTTCGACGCTGGTGCCCTTCCATGCCGGCGAGACGCTCGCCTGGCGGCTGGTTGCCTAGGCCTTGCGGCCGCGCGCGCCGGCGGGACCGAGGATGTCGTCGAAGTGGCTCTCGACCGCGGCGTAGCAGCCGCAGGCGACCTGCTTCAATCCGGCGCGGTCGACCACCTGGATGGCGCCGCGGCGATAGGCGATGAGGCCCTGTTCCTGGAGCAGCCGCGCGACCGCGTTGACCGTGGTCCGCTGCACGCCGAGCAACCCGGCGAGGCTTTCCTGGGTGAGCGCCAGCCGATCACCGCCGACCCGGTCCTGCGCATGGAGCAGCCAGCGCGCGGCCCGCGCCTCGATCGGATGGAAGCTGTTGCAGGCGACCGACTGCATCACCTGCGAGAGCAACGCGTCCGAGTAGCGGCAGAAGAGCAGCGCAAGATTATGGCTCTGCTGCTTGGCGTGCTGAAGCACCGATAGCGGCAGGACCGCCGCCGAGCCGGCGATCTGGACCACCGTTTTGGCGAAGGCCGGGGCTTCACCGCAGCTGACGATCCCGCCGACCGCGCCTTCCTTGCCGATCGAGGCGACCTCGATCGAGCGCCCTCCCTCGATCTCGACGATCATCGAGACCATCAGCGTGTCGAACGGGAACACGCTGTGGAGGATCCGCTCGTCGCGGGCGAGCAGGGTCTCGCCAACCTCGTAGCAACGGACCCCCATATAGGGTTCGAGAATCGCGCGCTCGGCCGCGGACAGGCTCGCCAGCAGCCGGTTGCCGGCAAACGCCAGCGCGAGCCGCTCGTCGTCTCCCACCTTATCCAGCGGCAAATTCATGCCCGTCCTTTTGCTCCCAACGGCAGCGAAAAACGCCGCGCCGTTCCCGTTCCCGGGGCAAGCATTACGCCAACGAATTGAAGGTTCGCAATACCTTAGTTTTTAATGACTTAGCCCAGTTTTTATGTCGGCAATCCGACACTGGTAATCAGTCACGAAAGGACGTTTCAAAGACGACGCGGCGCTGCCAAACCCGCACCAAAGCCACATAATCGAATTACCGCGCTTAGACGTTGCTGGATCAGGCAAGCCCCCCTATAGGCGCTTCCGCACGCCGCATCCGGAGACGTGGGTGAGTGGCTGAAACCAGCGGTTTGCTAAACCGCCGTACGGGGATTACTCGTACCGAGGGTTCGAATCCCTCCGTCTCCGCCATTTCAGTCCCATAGTGGGCACGCCGATTCCCGCCGATTTCCCGCTAGAGACCGAAGTGAGGGTGCGGAGCAGTTCGCCCTTCGATCCCATGATGCGGACATGGCTCTCCCCGACCTCGACGCGCTGGGCGAAGGCGCGCAGATGATCCCGCCGATAGCCGCCACCGTCCTGACGTAGACGCTTGCGAGCGGCGGTCGCGAACTTGCGGAGCGCCGCCGGGGTGACGGCCATGCTGCCGGAGCTTTCGAGCTGGGCCTGAGCGCGCTCGGAATCGGCCTGCGCCTGATCGCGCAGCGCCCGGAGTGCCACGACGCGCTCCTTCAGCGCCGGATCGTTCAGATCGGCCACGCCTGATTCGATCGCCTCATAGAGCCGCTTCAGCCGAAGCTCGGTCTCGGCCGCACGGCGGTTCAACTCGGCGATATGCTCGCGGCGGCGATCGGCCCGCTCTTCGCGCCGGTCGAGGATCGAGGCCAGGA
The DNA here is from genome assembly GCF_009363895.1 of Sphingomonas ginsengisoli An et al. 2013. Lineage (NCBI taxonomy): Bacteria > Pseudomonadati > Pseudomonadota > Alphaproteobacteria > Sphingomonadales > Sphingomonadaceae > Sphingomonas > Sphingomonas ginsengisoli (ex An et al. 2013). The sequence goes on from NZ_CP045434.1 coordinate 2,477,954, forward strand.
TGTCCTCCAGCCGCTCGGGCTGGAGCAGCCGGTTCTCGATATGGTCGCAGACGATGGCGTCGAGCTGTGGCATCGGGATCGAGCGGCCGGAGCAGCCGGTCTCGCCCTGCCGCGCCTTGATCGAGCAGGTGTAGTAGCGATAGCGTCCGCCCTTGCCGGTGCGGATGGTCATGGCCCCACCGCACTTCTCGCAAAAGCAGATGCCCGTCAGCAGGGTCGGCCCGCTGACCACCCGCGGCGGCGTGACCTTCGGATTGCGGATGCGCAGATGCTCCTGCACCGCGTCGAACGTCTCCTGATCGATCAGGCGCGGCACCGGCACCACGACGATCTCGCTGACCGGCTTCAACTCCTTGGACTTGGAGCGCTTGTTGAACTCGTGCTCGCCGATATAGGTGCGCCGGGTCAGTATGCGGTGAAGCTGGCCGATGCCCCAGCGCCCGCCGTCGCGCGTGAAAATGCGGTTGCGGTTGAGATAGTTGACGATGGCCTTGACGCCCATCGGCCCGGAGCCGCCTTCGCCCTGGAGCGCCAGCCGATAGATCAGTCGCACGGTGTCGGCGTGCAGCGGGTCGATCTCCAGCTTTTTCTTGGTCTTGGCGCCACGCTGCTCGGCGGCGATGATGCGATAGCCGATCGGCGGCAGCGCGCCGTTCCAGAAGCCCTGACGGGCATTCTCCTTCAGGGCGCGCATGACGTGCTTGGCGTTCTCCTTCGACTGATATTCGTCGAACAGCGCCATGATCTGCCGCATCATGACGTGCATCGGATCGTCGCCGATCTCCTGCGTGATCGAGACCAGCTTGACGCCGTTCTTCGCCAGCTTGCGGACGTAGAACTCCAGCTCGAAATGATCGCGGAAGAAACGCGAGAAGCTGTGAACCACGACGACATCGAACGGCGCGGGCTTCGACGTGCCCGCTTCGATCATCTGCTGGAAGGCCGGTCGGCGGTCGTTGGTCGCGGTCGCACCCGGCTCGACGAAGGTTTCGACGAGCTGGTAGCCGCGTGATACGCAATAGGCTTCGCCCTGCCGCTTCTGGTCCGGGATCGACACGTCATGTTCGGCCTGCCGCGCCGTCGAGACGCGCAGATAGAGGGCGGCGCGGGTGGCGACCAAGGGAGCTTCTTTATTCATGGATGGTCTCCTTCGGACGTGAGGATTTGCGGCGTGGGCTGGCGAGCGCCAGTTCCAGCATGACGCGATCATGGACGAGTTTGGGGGCGAGTTTCTTGCCGCTGCGCTCCATGCGGATCAGGCCATAGCCGACCATTGCTTTCAGCGTGCGGGAGAGATTGGATTTGGCGCGGCCCGTCAGCTCGGCCAGGGCGTCGAGCGACTCCGGCTCCTCTTCGGCGATGAGGCGCAGCATCTCGCGATTGGGCGCGGACAGCACCTTGGAAAAGGATTCCGTCGAGATGAACCAGATCTTCGGATCATCGGGCGACGGCTTTTCCTCGCCGCGCGCGATGCGCAGCGTGCGGGCCTTCATCTCCCCGGTATCGGCGATGCCGACCTTCAGCGTGGTCATGGCGTAGAAGCCTCCGTCGTGGCGCTTGCCGACCGGACGAAGGCGCCAGATGGCGAAGCGGATATTCGCCATTTCAGTTATCATAGTAACATAATTTAATCAAGGAAAATCGCCTGCCGTTGAGGGGAGACGGATCAGGCGGACTTGCCGAACAGTTCATCCAAGATGTCACCGAACCACGCCTCGAACAGGTCGATTTCGGCCTCCGTCACCGGCACGCGCTCGGGCCAGTCGTCGGAGACCGTCCAGTGGGTGAGCGACGGATCGACCGGCCGGCTTTTGACTGATGCGGGAGGCGCGGCCTCTCCTTCGGCTTCGTCTATATAGTCGTAGAGGTCGTCGGGCAGAATGCCGGGGGCGGCACGCGCCTGACGCCGGGTCTTATGATCTTGGCGCCGAGACATGAACTCACCATCCGGTTCGATAGGCAGGCGTCGGTTCCCCCGATCGGAAGGCGCGGCAAAGCGCCGCCCGATGATCCTGCCGATGGTGGCGTGGGTTTGAAGTCAGCATGTTCCGATACCTCGTTCGTGGTTCACGATCGCAATGATGCCGCTCTCATCAAAAAGGCCGCCATGCCGAGGGGGAGCGGCATGGCGGCCTTCCCGATGACACCGGGGCGGCTCCGGCGTCATCGGTAGCGGTGGCTCAGCGGCTGGCGGTGAGCGTGTTGACGGCCTGGTTGCCGATGGCGGTGGCGGTGAGGCTGTTGCCGGCGATCGTGACCAGGCCGGCATTGACGCCGCCGGTCATGGACGCGCCGAAGTGACCGACGACGGTGGCCGAGACCGGACCACGATTGACCTGCACATTGCTGACCAGGGCGACCGGCTGACCATTTCCATTGACGGTCGCGCCGTTCAGCGCGGCATTGCCATAGGCGGACGCAGAGCCGGTATTGTCGGTGGCGCCGATCCGGCTGTCGTTGGTGCAGCCGCAGTTGAGCGCGACGCCTGCGCCGGCAACAGTCTTCGCCGTGACCGCGCCAGTGTTCACCTGTCGGTTGGAGAGCACTGAACCGGCGATCGGCAGGGAGACGGACGCCCGCGCCAGCATCGGCACCTCGCCGCCGCCCGGATAGTCGCCATTACCGACACCACCGGAGACGGTCATGCGATTCTCCGCGACATTGCCGCGCGCCAGCGATGCGGCGCTGTTACCCTCGATGCCGATAGCCGACCCATAGGCTCCGCTGCCGGCGACGCCGAACGCCGCCTTGGTCGTCGAACGGACCTCGGCATCGTTGCTCTGGCGGTTATCGAGCACGGTGCGCCCGCCGGAAACACTCGCTGCCGTCGCCGTCAGGCTGTTGAGCGCCCGGTTGGCGGTCGCCTCGGAGGCGGTGCTGTTGCTCTCAACGGTCGCGCGCGACGAGGCAATGGGCGATCCGGCGTTGCCGACGCCGATCCGGCTGGATGCGCTGGTCGTGACCTGGCCGGCTGCACGCTGGCGGCTGCCGAGCTGCACATCGCCGGACAGGCCGACCGTTTCGACCGTCAGACCATTCGAGGCATCGTTCATGCGGGCGAGCGCGGTGTTGGCGTTGTCCGACAGGGTAACGCTCGATCCGCCGATCTCGCCGGGAACCGCAACGGTCATGCGGGACGTAGCCTTCACCGCGCCGTTACCAGTCTGGCGATTGGACAGGACGGCGAACGGCGTCGGCTCATAGGTGCCACCGCCCTCGGCCCGCACGGTCTTCGCGGTCAGCGTGGTCGTAGCGGCATTACCCGCAACTTCCGCCGACTGGCGGTTGCCGGAGATGGTGAGCGCGGAATCACTCGCCGACGCCCAGCCAGTGGAAACGCCATAGCGGCCATCGGCGGTGGCGGTCGTCGGGATCGGCTGACCTTCGCTGCTCCATGCCTGTTCGAGTTTCTGGTGATTGGCGGCGGTATATTGGCCCTGAAGCTCGGAAGCGCCGGCGGCGCTGCCGATCAGCGTGGCGAGCATCGCGACGGCGGTGCCGGCGAGAAGCCCGCGCGCACGGTGGGAATGGATACTGGTCATCATGGTCTCCTTGGGTTGTGGCCCGGAATTGGGCCGTGGGGGAACGGAAGGTGTGCTGAGGCCGCCAGTCAGGGCAGTGACTGGCCGGGATCGCGGCGATGGGTCGTGACAGCAGCAATCCGATCGCCGGTCAGGCGTGGACGCTGCTCGGGCGGACGCGAGGCGAGGCAGGTTTCGGGATCGGATTTGAGGACGGTCCCGACGAGGCGCAGGGTCACTTCTTCGAGCGTCGTGCGGATGCCGAGTTGAAGGGGTTCCTGACCCTTGGCGCCGATGTTGATGTCGAAGAGGTTGGAGCCGAAGAAGCGGAAGGTGCCGGCGCCGATCTCGTAGCCGGTATATTGCTTGGTCAGACTGACGGTCTTCACGACGATCAGTGAGCGGGTGTCGACGATGCGCAGATCGACCGCGACCGATTGCGTGAACACCCGCGCCTTCGGCCCGACGCCGTTGACGCCGATCTCGGCGCCGCCGGAATGGAGGTCGTAATTGACTTCGGTGATGCCGCCGACGATGAAATAATCAGAGCCGATCAGCGAGCCGCCGAAATACGGCAGCCACTTCACCGGCCCGCCAGGCTGGCCGGGAACGCTATGTTGTTCACCGTCGCCGAGCTGGCGCTTGTCCATCCACAGCAGCTCGCGTTCGGCGACAGACGGATCGAAGCGTTCGGCAAGACGGATACGGTCGCCGAGCTTGCCGAGCGCCGATGTGACCATCAGTGCGCCGCCCTGCGTGACCGCATTGCCCTCCAGATTGGAGAATTTGCCGGTATAGTCTCGGACCTCGCCGACGCCGATGACCAGCGCCTTCGCCTTTGTGGGAAGCTGCGTGGAAAAGCAGGCGAACACCGGGTCCATCGGTGTGCGATTGTCACGCACCGGCGGCCCGACCGGCTGGGCGGCTTCGCCGGCCGCCAGTTGTTCGGTGTGGATCGAGGCGCAGGCCGTCAGTGAGACGGCCACCATGGCGACGGCGGTGAAACGGGCGGCACCGATCATCTCGCACCGCCGAAGCTGCAAGCGCTCGAACCGGAAACGCTGGAGTGCTGCGATCCGCTGTTGGTCTGGGTTGAATTGAGCGCCTGGGTCGGGCTGCCGCTCACCGAAGCGGAGGCCGATCCGGTAACGCCGGCAGAGACGGCGCCGCTGTTGCTCTGCCAGCTTCCGGCGCGGCCCGTACCCCGACCATTCAGCACCGTGTCGGAATTGTTGCCGGTGGCGAGCGCGGTCGGACCACTGACCGAGGGCGAATTGGCGATCGCGCTCTGCGATCCCTCGTTGCCGACCGAGGTGGCGGTGACGCCGCAATTATACTGGCGGTCGATATTCGTGGTGTAGCTGGGCGCCTGATAGAAGCCGCCGCGCCGCTTCTCCATCAGGTCGAGGACGATCGCTTGATTGGCACGGTCGGCGGAGGTGCGGAACTGCCAGCCATAGCTTTCGCCGTAATTGTTGGCGTGCGCCGGTGCGGCGAGCATGGTGGAAGCAATCAGGACGGCGGCAAGGCGATGGCGGCCTCCCGTAGAATGGGATGGGGTCATTGGTCAGACTTTCGGGACGAGGACGGATCGGTCGCACGGCGGGCTTTCGCGAAGCCGCGATCGGTGGCGATGAACCGCTCCAGCATGGGGACGATGAGTTTTGTCGGCTCGATCGGAGAACCGCCGTCGGCCAGCAAACGCCCGTAATCGGTCAGATCGCGGTGCAAGGCGGCGGGCAGTTCGACCGTGACCTTGACCGGCTTGTCATCGGCGATCGGGCCGAGCTTGAGCTTGCTCATGGCGCGCTCCCGTAAGGTTCGAGCACGAGATCGCGGGTGACGATCACGCGGACCGGGAAGCCGGGGCGGATGGTGAGCGTCGGGGCGATGTCGAGCTGGCGGCCGACCACCTGCCGTCCGACCTGGCTCACGCTGTCGGATGCGCCCTGACGCAACGCGCGGGCGATCTCGCTCTCGTCACCGGACGATCCCGCCTGGCTGCCGATGCTGAGCAGGGTCGAAAGTGCTGCGGCCTTGAACAGCTCGCTCCAATGATAATCGACGCCATCCTCAAGACCGGCATAACCTTGCGGGTCCGTGCCGGGCTGGCGCTCCAGCACGATCGAGCGGCCGTTCGGGAAGATCAGCCGATTCCAGACGAGCAGGATGCGGCGCTGTCCGAAGCCGACGCCATTGTCGTACTGGCCGATGACACGGGTGCCCTGCGGGATCAGCAGGATGCGGCCGGTCGGGCTATCATAGATGTTCTCCGTCACCTGCGCAGTGATCTGGCCGGGCAGATCAGAGCGGATGCCGGTGATGAGGGCGGCGGCGATCACCGCCCCGGCCTGAAGCACGTTCGGCGATGCGGGGGCCGCGACGCGATCGGGCGAGACCGTGCGCTTGTCGGGCGTTTGGTTGAGGAAGGCGAGCTGACGGTCCTGCGCCGAGGGTGTCGCCGGCTGCGGTGCCAGGCCGAGGCTGGCGAGGTCCGGCATGGGCGCTGCGGAAGGCGTGGAAGCCCCCGGTGTCGCCTTGTGTGTCTCGGTCGGGGCGAACAGCTTCGCCAGCCGTGCGGCCTCCAGCTCCTGCAAGCGGCGCTGCTCCTCCGGGCTGGGACCGGCGGGCATCGGCGTCGTCATCGCCGGCGGCGTGACGGGCTGGCCGCGGTTCTGCGCGTCGAGCATGGGGCGGCCGAGATCGCCGGGCAGCGGCGGGCCGAGCACCGGGCCGGTATAGTCCTTCGGCAGACCGTTCAGCCCGTCCGGCGTCGTCCGGTTATCGGTGGAATAGAGTTCCTCGCTCTTGCCGCCGCCATGGCCGACCTGAAGCGCATAGATCAACGCTCCGCCGACGCCCATGCTGGCGACGACACCCAGACCGGCTAGCACCTTGCGCGACAGGCGGGTGACGCGCGGCGGCTCGGACCTCAGTCGCATCGGCGCGACCGGCTCGCCGGTCAGCGGCTGGGCGTCGTCGCCCCCCGCATCGGTCGGACGCGGAGCATCCGGCTCGCGGCCTTCTTCCTTATAGGGATCGGCGGCGCTCATGATGCCGGCCTTCCGTCGGTGCGGGAGATACGGACGCGCTTCTGGCTGCGGTCGGCGCCGAAACGCAGTTCGGCGGCGGCGAACAGCCGATCGATGATCATGTAGTTGCCGCGCACGCGGTAGTTCACCAGTTCGGAGGTCGCGCCTTCCGGCCCGACGACGAACAGCGGCGGCATCTCGCCCTGGCCGATACCGCGCGGGAATTCGATGAAGACCTGCCGGCCGTCATCGAAGGCGCGCAGCGGTTTCCACGGGGCACGGTCGCCCGACACTTCGTAGCGGAAATTGACGCGGGACAGATCGACCCCGGTCGAGATCGGCTGCTGGGCTTCTGCCTGTGCATTCTGGCGTCGCAGCGCGATGAGTTGGTCCTGCGGGTACTGCCAGGACACCGAGGCCATATAGGTCCGCTCGGTCGAGCGCAGTTCCATATGATAGGTGCGCAGGTTCGTGTTGATGACGAGATTGGTCATTAGTTCGGGCCGGGTCGGCTTGACGAGGATATGGACCTGCTTGCCCGCGCCAGCGCCGCTCTCGGTATCGCCGATGATCCAGCGCACCGTGTCGCCGGCGGCGACCGGGCCGGAACCGACCAGCGTTTCGCCCGGTTGAAGCGCGATGTCGGTGATCTGCCCGACAGCGGTGTAGACCTGATAAAGCGCCCCTTGCGTGAAGGGATAGACCTGCATGGAGTTGATGAAGCCGTCGCGGACAGGCTGGATGCGCGCGGCGGCATTGGCCTGATTGACGCGGGCGGCAGGATCGACCGGCTCGGGTGTTTGGCGCGAGGCTCCCACCGGCTTCATCTGGCCGGGCAGCGGCAGAGGCTTGGGCAGTTCGACCACGGTGACGGGCGCTGGCGGATCGACCGTCTGCACGGCGGGCGCCGCGTCGTCATAGGCGATGTCGGGCGGCGGGGTCGTGGTCGCACAGCCGGCGAGCGCCGTGGCGGAGAGCAGCACGACCGCATAGGCGGATTTACGGAGAGACGGGAATACGGGAGTGCGTGCCGCCGGACGTCCGGCGGTCGGATGAGACGGCCGGATCATTGTCCAAGCTCCTTCGACCAGTTGATGGCGTTGACGTAGATGCCGAGCGGATTGGCCCGGAGTTTTTCCGCATCGCGCGGGGTCTGGAGCGCGATCGTCAGGATGGCGGACCAGCGTTCGGTGCTGGCGAGTGCGCCGTCCTGATAGCGGCGCTCAATCCAGGCGACGCGGAAACTGTCGGGCGACGCCCGGATCACGCTGGAGACTTCGACGGCCACCTGCTGCTTGCCGACCTTGGTGAAGGGGTCGTTGGCGCGGGCGTAATCGTTCAGCGCCAGCGCGCCAGCCTGCGTGGTAAAGTCGTAGGCGCGCAGCCAGTTTTGGCGGACGATGATGGCGTCGGCGGGGATCGAGCGGACCTGCTCGATGAAGCGCGCGAGGTGGAAGGCGATCTGCGGATCGGTCGGCCGGTAGTCAGCGATGGCGGGGGCAACCGCCTGCGCCTGTCCGAGCTTGTCGACCTGCACCACCCACGGCACGATCGAGCCGCTGGTCGATTGCCAGACCAGCGCGGCGGACAAGCCCGCCGAGAGCGCCAGCGAACCGAAGGCCATGAGCCGCCAGTTCTTCGCCTGCACGCGGGCGGAACCGATGCGGTCGTCCCAGACCTGGCTCGCGCGTTGATAGGGCGTCTCGGGCTGGGGTGATTTGCCGTAATGGGTGGCGGGTCGCTTGAAGATGGACATGGATCAGTCGCTTTCGGAGAGATTGACGGAAGAGCCGCCGCCATGGGCGTCGCCGGACTTGACGGCGTGGGCGGCGGCCTGGACGCCGTGGGAGAATTTCTGGGAGCGCTGCATCCGCTTCGCCCAGGCGGGCGGGCTGCCGGCGGCGGATGCGGACGGTGCGTCAGGGGCTGAGGCGGCGTCGGCCTCTCCGCCGATCGTGCCAGCAGTCGAAGAGCCGCCTGTCACCTCGAACGCGCCGCGCGCACCGGACTGGTAGCTCTGCTTGAGGCTGTCGGCGGCGCGACCAGCGGCCTTCTTCAGCGGCGAGACGGCGGCTTGCGCGCCAGTCGAAGCGACATTGCCGAGGCCGGATGCGACGACGGATGCGCCGGACTGACCGGCCGCGCCGAGGCTGTAGGCGGCGGAAGCGCCACCCGCGAGCGCAGCCCCGCCACGGGCGGCGGCAGCGGCGCCTCCCGCCAAGGCCGCTCCACCGGATGCGACGGCGCCGATGGCCGCACCGCCTGCCGCGACCATGCCGCCGGCGGCGAGGCCCGTGCCGATCGCCGCGCCGGCGCCAAGCTGCGGGCCGCCGGAAACGAGACCGTTGGCAATGCCGGGACCGAAGATGCCGAGGCCGAGAAGGGAAAGAGCCGCGAGCACGATCGCCATCGCATCGTCGATGGTCGGCGTCGCACCGCTGAAGCCCTTGGTGAACTCGGAAAACAACGTCGAGCCGATGCCGATGATGACGGCGAGCACCAGCACCTTGATGCCGGACGAGATGACGTTGCCGAGCACGCGTTCGGCCATGAAGGCGGATTTGCCGAACAGGCCGAAGGGGATCAGCACGAAGCCGGCGAGCGTCGTCAGCTTGAACTCGATCAGGGTGACGAAGAGCTGCACGGCCAATATGAAGAAGGCGAGCAGGATCAGCGCCCAGGCGAACAGCAGGCAGGCGATCTGGATGAAGTTCTCGAAGAACGACACCCAGCCCATCAGGTCGGAGATGGAATCGAGTAGCGGGCGACCCGCATCGAGGCCGGTCTGCGCCACCTTGCCGGGACGCATCAGGTCGGAGACCGAGAACCCTGTGCCGCTGGCCTTCAGGCCGAGGCCGGCAAAACTCTCGAAGACGATGCGGGCAAGGTTGTTCCAGTTGCCGATGATGTAGGCGAAGACGCCGACGAACAGCGTCTTCTTCACCAGCCGGGCGATGATGTCCTCGTCGGCGCCCCACGACCAGAACAGCGCCGCCAGCACCACGTCGATGACGATCAGCGTGGTGGCGATGAAGGCCACCTCGGGTTTGAGCAGGCCGAAGCCGCCGTCGATGTAGCGGGTGAAGACTTCGAGGAAATGGTCGATGACGCCGGTGCCCTGCATGTCAGCGCGCCTCCAGGTCGATGGGCGCATCGGCCGGCATGGACTCCTTGCGGATCGGATCAGCGGCTGGGTCCGGCGCGGATGGGAACAATGTCGTCGGCGCGCCCGGCGCATCGGGTGCCGATGTGCTGATCTCGCTGCCCTGTTTCAGGAAGCGGTCGCGGTTCTGTGCCCATGCCTTCAGACAGGCCGGATCACGGGTGGCGGCCTCGCCCATGTCGCGGCAGCGGCGCAATATCGGCCGCGACGGTGCGGTCTGCGCATCGAGGTCGGGCCGGAGGATACGCACCTCCGGTTCATCAGGCTTGCGCGTCATCTCGATCGCGGTGGCAGTGATGGCGACGCCGACGAAGACGACGGCGCCGATCCGGGCGAGCATCTTGCCGTCCATGGCGTCGCTCCCCTCAATTGCCGCTGTTCGGGAACATCCGGGCATTGCCCGGCTGATAGCCCGCGCCCGGTGTCAGGAAGCGGCGGCGCTGCTCGCGGCCCTGTTCCGCGGCAGCGGCACGTTCGGCATCGGTCAGCGCCTGCGCCCGACCGTTGGCGGCGACGACGGCGGTGAGATCGGCGAGCTGCTGGGCCTGAAGGGCGAGAAGCTGGTTGCCGGCCTGGGCCGCCTGCAACGCGCCGGTGGCGCCCTGGCTGGCCCCGACCAGCCGTGACATCTCCGTGCGGTTGGTGTCGATATTGCCGACGACGGTGGCCTGCACCTTCATCGCGTCCTGAAGACCGCCGACCGTGTTCTGCCAGCGCGAGCGGGCGTCGGCGACAAGCTGCTTGTCCGACGCCGACATCGAGACATTGGCGTATTTCTGGGAAAAGACCTGATCGATCTGCTTCACGTCATAGGCGATGTTCTGCGCCTGTTGCAGAAGCTGTTGGGTCTTCTGCACCGACTGCTGAATCTGCTGAAGCGACGAGATCGGCAGGCTCGCCAGATTCTTCGCCTGGTTGATGAGCATCTGCGCTTCGTTCTGAAGCGAGGTGATCTGGTTGGTGATCTGCTGGAGCGCGCGGGCCGCCTGTATGACGTTTTGCGCATAGTTCGATGGGTCGAACACGACGATGGCGTGGGCCGGTGTCGCCACCAGTGTCGTCAACACTGGCGCGGCGATGATGGGAGTGGTCAAGAGCGCGGCAGCGAGCCGCGCCGCGCGGGTGCGGCGGAAAGTCATGGCAGTGTCTCCAGATTGGTGAGGTTGGGGATGAGATCGGCAGCCCATTCGACGCCACGATGGCGCAACCAGGCGGCGAGGAAGCCTTCCGAGCCGTGTTCGGCCATGACGGCTGCGATGGCAGCCTGATCGGTCTTGGAGGATGCGGCGCAGAGCGCCAGCGCCACCTCCGACAGGCCCAGCTCGAACAGCCGGTTGCCGCGCCGCGACTGGCAGTAATAGTCGCGCTTCGGCATGGCCCGCGCGAGGATCTCGATCTGCCGGTCGTTGAGACCGAAACGGCGGTAGATGGCGGTGATCTGCGGCTCGATCGCCCGTTCGTTGGGAAGCAGAAGCCGGGTCTGGCAGCTCTCGATGATGGCAGGCGCGATCGCGCTGCCGTCGATGTCGGATAGCGACTGCGTGGCGAAGATCACGCTGGCGTTCTTCTTGCGCAGCGTCTTCAGCCATTCGCGGAGCTGGCCGGCGAAGCCCTCGTCGTCCAGCGCGAGCCAGCCTTCATCGACGATGATGAGGGTCGGCGACCCGTCGAGCCGATCTTCGATGCGGTGGAACAGATAGGGGAGCACGGCGGGTGCGGCGTCCGTGCCGATCAGCCCTTCTGTCTCGAACGCCTGAACGGTCGCGGTGCCGAGATGTTCGGCCTCCGCATCGAGCAAGCGGCCCCAGGCACCCCCGACACAGTAGGGACGCAGCGCCTGCTTGAGGTCGTTCGACTGGAGCAGGACGCAGAGGCCGGTGATGGTGCGTTCCTCGACCGGCGCGGAGGCGAGCGAAGTCAGCGCCGTCCAGAGATGCTCTTTCACCTCCGGGGTGATGGCGACGCTCTCGCGGATCAGGATGGCGACGATCCAGTCGGCCGCCCAGGCGCGTTCGGCGGTCTGTTCGATGCGGGCAAGCGGTTGCAGCGAGACGGAGGTTTCCGATCCGTCCGTCAGCCCGCCGCCGAGATCGTGCCAGTCGCCGCGCATGGCGAGGGCTGCGGCCCGAATGCTGCCCCCGAAATCGAAGGCAAAGACCTGCGCGTTTCGGTAACGACGGAACTGAAGCGCCATCAGCGCCAGCAGCACCGACTTGCCCGCGCCGGTCGGGCCGACAACGAGCGTATGCCCGACATCTCCGACGTGAAGGGAAAACCGGAACGGGGTCGAGCCTTCGGTCTTGCCGAACAGCAGGGGCGGTGCACTGAAGTGCTCATCCCGTTCCGGCCCCGCCCACACCGCTGAAAGCGGGATCATGTGGGCGAGATTGAGCGTGGAAATCGGCGGCTGCCGGACATTGGCGTAGACGTGGCCGGGCAACGATCCGAGCCAGGCATCCACGGCGTTGATGGTCTCTGCCATCGCCGTGAAGTCGCGGCCCTGAATGACCTTCTCTACGAGGCGTAGTTTCTCGTCGGCGATGCGGGGATCATTGTCCCAGACCGTTACCGTCGCCGTGACATAGGCGATGCCGGCATAGTCGGCACCGAGTTCCTGAAGCGCGAGATCGGCATCCGCCGCCTTGTTCGACGCATCCGTGTCCACCAGCACGGATTGCTCGTTGGTCATCACCTCCTTGAGGATCGCGGCGATGGACTTGCGCTTGGCGAACCATTGCCGCCTGATCTTGGTCAGCAGCTTCGTGGCGTCGGTCTTGTCGAGCAGGATGGCGCGAGTGGACCAGCGATAGGGGAAAGCCAGCCGGTTCAGTTCGTCGAGCAGGCCCGGTGTCGTCGCGGTCGGAAATCCGGTGATGGTCAGCACGCGCAGATGCTGATCGCCCAGGCGCGGCTCCAGCCCGCCGGTCAGCGGCTGATTGGCGAGCAGCGCGTCGAGATAGATCGGGGTTTCGGGGACGCGTACACGGTGCCGGTGCGTGGACACGCAGCCATGCAGATAGGTCAGCGTCTCGCTGTCATCAAGCCAGCGGCATTCCGGCATGAAGGCTTCGATCAGGCGCAGGAGCCGGTCGGTGCGGTCGGCGAAACCCGACATCACCTCGTTGGGATCGATGCCGGTCTTCTCGCGGCCCTCATAGAGCCAGGTTTCTGCGCGCGCGGCGTCCTCGGCGGGCGGCAGATAGGTGAAGGTCAGGAAATAGCTGGACTCGAAATGCGCGCCCGCTTCCTCGAAATCCGCCTTGCGCTCGGCATCGATCAAAGCGGAGGCGGAATCCTGGAACAAGCTGTTCGGATAGGTCGCGGCGGCATGGCGCTGCGCTTCGACGAAGATCGCCCAGCCAGAACCGAGACGGCGGAAGGCGTTGTTCAAGCGCCCGGCGACGGCGACCAGTTCGGCCGGCACGGCGCTGTCGAGGTCCGGCCCACGGAAGCGAGCTGTCCGCTGAAAACTGCCGTCCTTGTTCAAGACGATGCCGGCGCCGACCAGCGCCACCCAGGGGAGGAAGTCGGCGAGCCGTGCGTTTTTGTTACGGTATTCGGCAAGGTTCATCATCGCGCGGCTCCCTGTCAGACCGTGAGGTGCGCGGGGATGCGCAGATGGCGGCGGCCGACCTCGACGAAGAGCGGATCGCGCTTCGCCGCCCAAACCGCCGCGAAATGGCCGATCACCCAGATGGCGAGGCCGACCAGCCACAGGCGCAGGCCGAGGCCGACCGCGCCTGCCAGCGTTCCATTCATGATGGCGATGGCGCGCGGCGCGCCGCCGAGCAGGATCGGCTCGGTCAGTGCCCGGTGGACCTGCACTGTGAAGCCCGGAACCTCGCTCCCCTGATCGACGACGCCCGCCATCAGACCAGCGCCCCGCCGCCGAAGGAGAAGAACGACAGGAAGAACGAGCTTGCCGCGAAGGCGATCGACAGGCCGAACACGATCTGGATCAGACGGCGGAACCCGCCCGACGTATCGCCGAAGGCCAGCGCCAGACCCGTCGAGATGATGACGATCACGGCAATGATCTTAGCGACCGGGCCTTCGATCGACTGGAGGATTTGCTGGAGCGGCTGTTCCCACGGCATCGACGAGCCGGAGGCGTGGGCGGGCACGGCCGTCAGGATGCTGACGACGGCGACCGAGGCCGACAGGGTGAGATGGTGGCGCATCACGCGCAGGCGCTGGATCATGGACGATCTCCTTCGGGGTTGAGGTTGGGGGCTTGGGAGGTGGAAATCGGGTCGCCGTCGTCCCCGGAAACCGGAGTGCTGACGGCGGGCACGACGCGGTAGTCGCCGTCAGGGCCAAGACCCTCAACGCGGGCGAGTTCGGACAGGCGGCGGGCCGAGCCACGGCCGGAAAGGACAGCGACGAGATCGATCGTCTCGGCGATCAGCGCGCGCGGGACGGTGACGACGGCTTCCTGAATGAGCTGTTCCATGCGGCGCAGCGCACCGATGGCGCTGCCGGCGTGGATCGTGCCGACCCCGCCCGGATGACCGGTGCCCCATGCCTTCAGGAGATCGAGCGCTTCCGCGCCGCGCACTTCGCCGATCGGGATACGATCGGGACGCAGTCGCAGCGATGAGCGCACCAAATCGGAGAGCGACGCCACGCCATCCTTGGTCCGCATGGCGACGAGGTTGGGCGCTGCGCATTGCAGTTCGCGCGTGTCCTCGATGATGACGACGCGGTCGGCGGTTTTCGCCACCTCGGCGAGTAGCGCATTGGTCAGCGTGGTCTTGCCGGTCGAGGTGCCGCCGGCGACGAGAATGTTGGCGCGCGATGCTACGCCCTCACGCAGCGCCTCGGCCTGGGCCGCCGACATGATCCCGGCCGCGACGTAATCGTCGAGGGTGAACACCGCGACGGCGGGCTTGCGAATGGCAAAAGCCGGGGCCGCGACAACCGGCGGCAACAGCCCCTCGAACCGCTCTCCCGTCTCCGGCAGTTCGGCCGAGACGCGCGGGTTACCCGCATGAACCTCGGCGCCGACATGGTGGGCGACCAGGCGCACGATGCGTTCGCCATCGGCAGGCGACAGGCGTTCGCCCGTATCGGACAGCCCTTCGGAAAGTCTGTCGATCCAGATGCGGCCATCCGGGTTCAGCATAACCTCGACGACGGCAACGTCTTCCAGAAACCGGGCGATGGCCGGACCGAGCGCCGTGCGCAGCATCCGCGCGCCGCGTGCCAGACCTTCCGAATTGTGATGCGAAACCGCCATTCGATCCCCGATCTCGCCGGGGAGAAACACACGGTCCCCGGACGGGGATGATTAAAAGAGCCGGAAATCAGGTCGGTTCAACAACTATCGAATGTCGTGCGGGGATCGGCGAGAAAAGGCGGCAATCGGCGGGATTGAATATTTGCCGACTACCGCCATCAGCCCTTCATGATTGTGAATCACCACTGCCATTTCGCCGTGCATCAATGTCACGCGACAGGTCTTTGAGGAACCGATCGCCGGTCGCGAGTTTCCGGCCGAGCGTGTTGAGGAATTTCGTGAACCGTTCCCCGCCCTTCGCCTTGGCCGATGCGTGGGCACTCTCGGGAAGCGGTGGTGTGATGGTCATCCAGTATTCGACGAACAGCGAGAGCGTCTCACCGAGGATGGCGAGGTCTTCGTCCAGCCCGTCGATCTGGCGACCGATCCGGTCCATGCGACGGGCGAACACCGCCTCCAGCCGTTCGGAGGCGTCGGCGGACAGGAAGGATGCGACGGCGGCTTCGATGACAGCGGACTTGGAGATGTTGCGGCGGAGCGCCAGCGCCTCGACCTTCTTCAGAAGATCGGGATCGAAATAGACGTTCATGCGGGTCTTGGTCTGCATGACCGCCATCCTCACAGGTCGATGCCGTCAGCCGGGTCCATCGTCGCCTGCCGGGCGACCGACGTGACCTGAAGGCGGAGGCGGCGGGCTTTCGCGGCGTCGATGTCGGGATCGTCGTCGAGCACGTCGAACTCGTTGAAGGTCGAAGGCTCGGGCGGCGCGATTTCCTCGTGCTCGGGCAATTCCGGCTCACGGCGGATACCCGCATTGGCTGGATCGACGACGCCGCCGCTCCCGTCACCCGGTGCGGCGCCTGCCGACGTGGACGGGATCGCCAGCGCCGACCAGTCATCAGCGGGCTGCTTCGCCGGACCTTTTGCCTCAGCCAGCTTCGGCGGAGGCAGGATGCGCTCCATGAACCGGGCGTCCTCGTAATAGCGCGCCTTCTTCGCCCGCACCGGCGGCACGCCCGCGACCAGCAACAGTTCATCGGCGGGCAGAAGCTGCATGACCTCGCCGGGGGTCAGCAGCGGCCGGGCCGTCTCCTGCCGCGACACCATGAGATGCCCAAGCCAGGGCGACAGCCGGTGGCCGGCATAGTTGGTGGAATCGCGCATTTCCGTCGCGGTGCCCAGCGCATCCGAGACGCGCTTAGCGGTGCGCTCGTCATTGGTGGCGAAGGCGACTCGCACATGGCAATTGTCGAGCACACTGTTGTTCGCGCCATACGCCTTCTCGATCTGGTTGAGGCTCTGCGCGATCAGGAAGGATTTAATGCCATAGCCCGCCATGAAAGCGAGCGCGCTTTCGAAGAAGTCGAGGCGGCCGAGTGCGGGAAACTCGTCGAGCATCAACAAGAGACGATGGCGGTTGGACGATGTCTTCAGGTCTTCGGTCAGCCGCCGCCCGACCTGATTGAGCAGCAGGCGGATCAGCGGCTTGGTGCGGTTGATGTCGGAGGGTGGCACAACGAGATAGAGGCTGACGGGCTTTTCGCCCGCGACCAGATCGGCGATGCGCCAGTCGCACCGCGCCGTCACCTTCGCCACCACGGGATCGCGATAGAGACCGAGGAACGACATGGCGGTCGAAAGCACGCCCGACCGTTCGTTGTCGCTCTTGTTCAGAAGTTCGCGCGCCGATGACGCGATCACCGGATGAACGCCGGCTTCGCCCAGATGCGGTGTGTTCATCATCGCGCGCAACGTCGCCTCGACGGGGCGCTTGGGGTCGGAGAGAAAATTGGCGACGCCAGCGAGAGTCTTCTCCTTCTCGGCGTAGAGAACGTGGAGGATCGCACCGACCAGCAACGAATGGCTGGTCTTTTCCCAATGGTTGCGCTTGTCGAGCGCGCCTTCGGGATCGACGAGGATGTCGGCGATGTTCTGCACATCGCGGACTTCCTTGTCGCCGCGCCGCACCTCCAGCAGCGGATTATAGGCCGACGAAGCCGGATCGGTCGGATCGAACAGCAGCACGCGGCCATGCTTCGACCGGAAGCCGGCGGTCAGCCCCCAATTCTCGCCCTTGATGTCGTGGACGATGACCGAACCGGGCCAGGTCAACAGCGTCGGCACCACAAGGCCGACGCCCTTGCCCGATCGGGTCGGGGCGAAGCACAGCACATGCTCGGGGCCGTCATGGCGCAGATAGTCGTGGTCGAGGCGGCCGAGCAGGACGCCATCGGGGTCGAGCAGCCCGGCCGCCTTGATCTCTTCCGGTTCCGCCCATCGCGCCGATCCGTATGTTGCGACGGTCTTCGCCTGCCGGGCGCGGATAACGGACATGCCGATCGCAACGGCGATGGCGATGAAACCGCCCGATGCCGCGACGAACGCACCCTCGACAAAGATCGAAGGCGCATAGGCATCGTAGCAATACCACCACCAGAAGAAGATTGGAGGATAATAGACCGGCCAACCCGCCGCCTCGAACCAGGGCGGCCCAAGCTGCGCCTGAAACCCCAACCTATAAGCAACCCATTGCGTCGCCGCCCAGGTCGTTAGCAGGACAATGGTGAACACGAGGGCGATCTGCCCCCAGAGAATCTGGCCTCCGCGCATACAGGCTCCGATCGGCAAAAGAGACGGAGCCGATCAGAGAATAGCCGTTCCGACCACAAGCAACAGCAATTCCGAAGCGTGCGGGTTTCGGATACCATGGCGAAGAAAAAGGACGGTCAGTGCCGTGTCGATCGCGCCTCGGCCGCCGCCTGTTCCAGTATCTTGCGATAGCCGACGCCGGTCATCCATTGCGCGCGGGCGAGATGGCTCTGCCAGCATGTCCGGGTCCGCTCGGTTTCCGTGACCGGATCACGATGCAGAACGATCCGCGCCACCTCCTGCCAATCGGCGCCGTCCGCCTCGGCGTCGAGCAGGCGTAGATAGGTCACGAAATGCTTCTCGTCATAGATCGTGATATCCGGCCCGGTTGGGGCCAGATCATCGACATCGGGATCGAGTTCGGGGCGCACGCGCATCCTGCGGTTCTCCTTTCGGCACCGCGACGGCGTTTCACGCTTTACCGCAAATCGCTCTCGAATACGAGCGACCGACCGGATGTTTCCTTTACCGCGGCAAGCAAGGTGTCGTCTGCGGACAATAATCCTCCTTCAGTTACCACAAGAATCGACGAATCGGAACGATCATTCCTAGAACGATCGTTCCGACGCAGGTTCCTGTGCAGCCATGGACCTGAAAGAGGTCATGGCGGTCAATCTGCGTCGGATGCGTCATGACAGAGACATGACGCAGGAAGAGCTGGCCGACCGTGCAGCACTAAGCGCACGCTATATCGGCGCGATCGAACGGGCCGACGTGTCGGCCAGCGTCACGGTATTGGGGCAGATCGCCGAGGCGCTCGCGGTCGAACCCGGCGAATTGTTGAAAGCGTCACCCCGCTCGGGCTGACCGCCCCATCTGCGCGGCGAGGTCTAGCAGGTTCATGAGCGCCGGGCTGCGGTTGTGCGGCGACCAGATGGCGCTGAACCGGGCCTGTTCAGTCTCGTCGGCGATCGCGCGCAGCACGATGCCGGGGACGTTCATGTGCCGTGCGGTCTCGCTGACGAGGGTCACGCCTTCGCCGCTTGCGACCATGTGCATCAGCGTATCGCGGCCGACATCGCGACGCTGAACATGCGGAGATCGCCCGCGCTCGGCGATGCGCCGGACAATATGCTCGAAGAGCTGCGGCCCGCCTCCGGCGGTTCGCACCAAGAATGTCTCCGGCGCGAGGTCAGACCATGTGATGCTATCGCTCATCGCCAAGGGATGAGCCGCGGGCAAAGCGATTAGATAAGGCTCGCTCCAGAGCAGTCGGGAATGGCAGTCCGGCGCGTCGACCGGATCGAGCACCAACGCCACGTCAAGCTTGCCGTCGCGCACCAGAGCTACCGTCTGCGCGGAAGGGCCTTCCGTGACGATTTGCTCGACATCGGGATGTTCAGCACGGAAACTTGCGCGCAGATCAGCGAGGAAGCCGCCCGCAATAGACGAAATGAGACCGATGGCGAGTTGCCCGGTCGCACCGGAGGAAATTGCTCCGGCGGTTCGGATGGCATGGTCGAGATGGTCGATCCCGGTCGCGACCTCGGCGACGAAACGGCGTCCGGCTTCCGTCAGCCGAACGCCGCGATGACGCCGCTCGAACAACAAGATGCCCAGTGTTTCCTCCAGCGCCTTGATCCGGGCGCTGACGCTCGATTGCGTCGTGCCCAGCACATTCGCCGCATGGTGAAAGTTCAGATGCTCCGCGACTGCAAGAACGTGCAGAAGAGAGACCATCGGTATCCGACCGCTGGCGACGCCCGGAATATCAGAAACGCGGCACGTCCTACGCATCTTATTTGTGCCTTGCTGAATCGTCAGGGCGCACCTGCTCGGGTCGCCCGACCTATGAGGGTAAAAGCGATGCTCGCGCCCGCTACGGCCACACAGACCAGTGCGAAGCCACAGACGCCGACCCAGCCATGGGATGCCCAAACGATCCCGGCCCCGGCACTGCCGATAGCGCCGCCCGCGAAGGTGAAGGCCATGTAGATCGTGTTGAGACGGCTGCGGATGTCCGCGCCAAGGGCGAAGATACGAGCCTGATTGGCAATCTGCCCGGCCGATAGGGCGAAGCTCAGGAGGTTTGCGCCGATGACCAGCGCGAGATAGTCGTCCGATCGGAAGATGACGAGCGCCAGACTGATCGCCGCTAGAACGATCGCACCGTTGCTCACCCGGTCCTGTCCGAACCGATCGATCAATCCGCCGGCGAACAGCGAAGCCAGCCCGCCGATCCCGCCCCACAGCGCGAAATAGCCGACGCCGGCAAGGTCGAGATCGAACGGAGGCTGTCCCAGGCGGAACGGGATGGTGGTCCAGAAGGCAGAGAAGGCCGCGAAGATCGCCGCACCAAGAAGGCACGACAGACGCAGCGCCCTTTCGCGGCGGAGCAATCCCCAGAGAGACCCCAGCAGGGCGAGATAGGGCGTCGCTGCCGGGACGATGCCGCGCCGTGGCAGCACGGCCGGCAGAATGACGGCCGACGCCGCCATCAGCCCGGCCGCAACCAGATAGACGGGCCGCCATCCGAAACTGTTTGCCCCCACCCCCGCCAGGGTGCGGGACATGAGGATGCCGAGCACGAGGCCCGTCTGCACCGCCGCGATGACACGGCCGCGCCGTTCAGGGCGGGTCAGTCCGGCGGCCAGCGGCAGCCAGCGCCGCCGCCACGCCGATGAGCAAAATGCGGACGAGAGAACGCGGCTCGTTCCGGTCGCCCAGCGGCACGACGAGCAGGATGCCGAGGGCATAGCCGAGCTGCGACAGCGTGGCGATCAGGCCGGCATCGCGCGGGCTGACGCCGAAATCCGCCGCGATGGCCGGAAGCAGCGCCTGATTGAAATAGACATTGGCCACGGTGAGTGCGGACGCGATCGCCATGATGACGATCGCGGGCGCTCCCAGTTCGCGGACGGAGGGCGCCTCGGTCATGCGGCGGCTCCATCCATGCCGGAAAGAACCTGCCCCGCCGCCGTGATCGCGGCCAGTGCGCCCGGGACGCCGGCGACGATGGCGACCTGGATCAGGGTGCCGAAGACTTCCTCGCGGGTCGCACCGGCGCGGATCGCGGTTGGGATGTGGAACTTCAGGACATCAATGCCGGTCGTCCCGAGCGCGGCTCCGGCAGCGATGATGACGAGTTCGCGCGTCTTCAGATCAAGATCGTCGCGGCCGTAGACATCGCCGAACACCCATTCGACGACATAGCGCCCGATATCGGGCGAGCTGTTCTTAAAGTTGTCGAGAAAAGCCTGAGCCGGAAATCCGGTGACGGCGGCGAACCGCTCGCTGCCCTCTCTGAATCGATCATTGGATGGGGATGTGGTGGAAATGGAGTCTGACATCGTGTATCTCCTATGCACTGCACAGTGCAGTGCTGGATTAATTACACTGCACTGTGCAGTGCAATCAACAGGAGAAGAATGCCTTGTCAGGTCCGCGTTCCCATGCCGGGAAAACCGTTTTGCCGCAGAAGGACACCGTTCGCGCGGAGACGCCGAAGCGGGACGCCATTCTGGACGCGGCGACGCGCGTGTTTCTGGCACACGGTTACGAGGGCGCGAGCATGGACCTCGTGGCGAAGGAATCCGGCGCGGCGCGGTGCACGGTCTATAATCAATTCGAGAGCAAGGAGGCGCTGTTCGCGGCGGCCGTCCAGCGGGTCTGGTGGGATTTTCCGGTGGTGGAGATCACGGCAGACAGGCAAGCCCTGAATGACCCGACCGTGGGACTCGGCCGTCTCGGCAAGGCGATCGTCGATTTCTGGGAACCGCCGATCGCCGTCGCCTTCCTGCGCATGGTCATCAGCGAGGGTACGCGGTTTCCCGACCTGCCGCGCAACTTCTTCGAGGCCGGCAAGGCGCCGGCCATGCGCGCCTTGATCGGCTATCTGAAGCAGATCAATGAGAACGGAACGCTCGCCATCCCCGATGCCGAACTGGCCGCGCGGCAGTTCCTCGGCCTGCTCAACGAACCCCTTCTGTGGCTGCGCGTCGTCGGTGTCGGAGAGGCGCCATCCGCCACCGAGCGCAAGCGCGTCGTCGAGGAAGCCGTTGCGATGATGATGGCGCGGTATAGTCCCGCGAGGAATTGAAGAGCATCAAATCCCCAATCCCCGCTGCCGCCCCAACTGCCAGGACACCGATCCGCTCTGGACGATGCCTGACACCTCGCGATCGAGCTGCCGGTCGATGACGGGCCGCCACGGGACAAGGGTGAACTCGTGGGACTTCTCGACGATGGCGAACTTGCCGCTCGATAGCTGCACGGTCCCGGTGAACTTCCCCGTGACGGTCTCGCCATCGGCGGCGGCGCGGAATGGCAGCGTCTTCTTCGCCGCCAATTCGTCACCGGCACGGGCGACTTCACGCTCCTGAAGCGTGGCGATCAGGTTACGGCGATAGGCGGTGCGGCCATCGACCTGACGGATCGCATCGCCACGGTCGATCAGGGTCTCGCGGCGGCGATCCATCGCCTCGCGAACCTGCTCTCCGAACCCCGACACCGACAGGTCCGATGTACCCGCGCCGACCAGCCAGCGGTCGAGCCAGGTTGCGCCGTCCGATCCGATCTGGCGATCGAGGTCGAAGGTCGAGAGGACGCGGATATTGGCGCGGGCGTTACGCCCCGCGTCATGGGCGGCGACGCGCGCCTCGAAATCATCCGGGATACGCCATTGATCGGCGTCGATCCGCTCGGCGATCCCGGCCCGTCGTAACGCCTCCAGCCGGCGAACATGGGCATCGACGAAACCCTCATATTCCCCGCCCGGCACGCGGCCCTCGAACCGGGCCTGCTCCAGATGGCGGCTCGGCCGATAGATGCCGTCCTCGGCCATGCCGATGATGGCACGATCGGACGGGCGAGCTGCGCCGTCCGCCGGGCCGATCTCGACGACGCTGCCGATGCGGGCGTCTTCAACGCGGGCCGGATCGATGCCGGAGACATGGTGCGTGCGCCCGTCGATCCCATCGACCACCAGCGTCAGGTTCTCGCCCAACTCGTCGGAAAGATGCTTGTCGATGACGCGCCCGATGATCGGCGTCGCCGGCGCGGCATCGTGAATCTCGAAGCTCATCGGATCGCGCTCGGCGCCCTCGGCCCGGAGCGCCTTCTGCATGGTGCGAACGATGTCGCCACGCTCGCCCATCTCGCGCAGGGTCGGCTCCAGCCTTTCGCTCAATTCCCAGACGCTCGGCGCGTGCTCGGTGGCTAGGCCCATGTCGCCGAGCTTGCCGAGACGGCGCAGGCGCAGGGTTCGGTCGGACTGGCCGCGCAGATCGCCCGGTTCATGGCGCAGATCGATAAAACGGTCATCGGCCTCGGCGATCATCGCCCGGTCGATCCGCGTAAGCCGATCCTGGTCGATCTCGGCCGCGAGTTTGCGGCCCTGTTCGATCTCGGTGACGGGGCCGAGTTCCAGCGCCGCCAGTTCGCTCGCCCGCTCGCGGATGCCATTGGCGAGATAGTCGCCATTGATGACGAGATCCTCGCCCAGCGCATCGCGGCCGTTGACGATGACGTGGACATGCGGATGGCCGGTGTTGTGGTGATTGACCGCGACCCAATCGAGCTTGGTGCCAAGGTCGGTCTCGACCTGCGCCATCAGCTCGCGGGTATAGCCCGTCAGGTCGGCGAGATCGGCGGCGTCCTCGGGCGAGACGATGAAACGGAACTGGTGGCGATCATCCTTGCCGCGATCAAGGAAGGCATCACCATCGGCACGATCCTCGCCCGCCGAATAGAGCTGCCCGCGCTCGCCATCGCGTGACGTGCCGTCGCGCTGGATATAGCGCAGATGGGCGGCCGCCTTGCCGCTCTTGCCCGCGCCCTTGACGAAGCGGGTCTTGATGACGACGCGGCGCATTCCCGGCGCGCTGTGCCGCCAGCCGCCGGCGATGTGGCGGGACTGGACGAAGCTGGCGCCCCGGCCGCGCCGGACGCCCGGTCCCGCGAAGGTATTGTGCTTCGGACCTGCCTTGCCGGACGAGGCCGACTTCGCCGATGCCGAGTGGCGCGAGGATGCCGCCGTGCTCTGCTGGCGGGCGATCTTCTTGACCTGGCTGAAGAAGCTCTTCGTCTGCCCCGCCTTCGGCGCGTCGGAGCGGACGCGGCCGGGCCTTGGCCGGAAGCGGTTGTCGTCGTCGCCACTCATGGCCGATCCGCCCGAAACCGTCGATTTGGGCGCAGAGTGCCGCGAAAAACGCGGCGGATGCTGGCTTTGCCGCGCCTCGCGGCACCATGACGGCCCGGAGACGGTGCCGTCCGGAACAGTGTGCAGACAAGGGCTTGCCCCCCGGATCGGCCCCATAGGGTGCCGCCCGGTTTTATCTTGCCCTCCCGCCTTCCTACCTGTTCTGCCCCTTCTGCTGACGGATGAGACTGTCGCCAGCCCCATCCGCTGCACACTGAAACCTGCCACGCGATCCCGCCGACTACGATCCTCATGGTCGTGATCCGGTGCTCGCCCGCGCGACGAACAGGCCGCCCGACTGCGGCACGATGGCGGAGACATCGCGCACGGGCAGAGCCGGTCCAACATCGTTCGACCGACTCTCGGCCTGCACGCGATCGACAACGGGACCGCGATCCGGCTGCGCGACGAAGAGCGGCGCACGAGTCCATGCCGACTGATCGGCCACCGCGACCATGACAGGCGGGACGGTCACGCCGCTGTCGATGACCGGCGCGATGGCGGCAACATAGGCGCGGGTTTCGGCGGGCAGCGGCCGACCAGACAGCGACGCCTCGTAGCGGCCGGGGCCGGCGTTGTAGGCGGCCAGCATGGCGGTGACGCTGCCGTAGCGGTCGTGCAGTTCGCGCAGGTAAGCCGTGCCCGCGAGGATGTTGTCGCGCGGGTCGTAGGGATCGCTGCCGAGCCGATGCCGGGCGCGCAGACCGGCCCAGGTGTCGGGCATGATCTGCATCAGTCCGATCGCACCGGCCGACGACACCGCGCGCGGATCGCCGGCGCTCTCGGCGCGCAGCACCGCCCTGATCCATGCGACCGGAACGCCGAACCGTTGCGAGGCTTCCGCGATCGGCGCGGCATAGGGATCGGCGGGTGCGCTGCGTTCCGCCGGTTGGGGCTGCGCCACGGCAGCGACGGGCAAAGCGCAGGCGAACAATCCCGCCAGCAGCAGGCGCGCGCATCGGACAGGCACACTGTCTCCGCTGTGATGCCAGCCTGCCAGCGTGCTCGCTACGGTCAAGGGTGCGCGCAAAGCGCCGGCGAAACGCCGCCCTTGACCTTCGATGCGCGCGCCGGCCGACTTGTGGTCGAGCGGGACGAAGGAATGAGACGGCTTTCCCGCGAACAAAGGAACGATCTTGGTCAACGCAATCGCGCGCGCGAACAGACTGACGGATCGCATGATGTCAGTCCTTCCCGTCGCGTTTTGGCAGGCGGCTCCAGTGCAGCGACCATGCGTTGCCGGTGTCGTCGTCACGGAAGAGGTTGGCCCGGACGGGTGCGAGGAAGGCGGGATCGTCGAGAGTGAGCGCGATATAGTCGCCGGCTTTCTCGCCGGTGCGTTTCCAGCCGGCGCCGATCTCCGGCCCGTCCGCGTCGCCGAGATGGACGCGGTAGTCCGGCGCGTTCTCGGCGTCGGACGGCTCGGCCGGAACGACATGGATGTGTCTCAGCAGCGTCAGTGTTTCGATGCGACCGGCAAAGCCGGATGGTTCGCGGGTGAACTGGCCGATTTGCGGCATGGGAAATCTCCGGCGGTGGCGTTGGGATAGCGATCGGCGAGCACCGCTCCCGCCGATCGAAAGCGGGTCAGTGGGTGGCGGCACGCCAGACGAAATGGTCGTCACCGGCTTCGTCGGTGTAGAGCGGCGTCGCCTTGCCGATGACGGTGCGTGCCGGGATCGGCCCGAAATAGCGGCCGTCGAGACTGTCCGGCACGGACGGATTCATCAGGAAGATGTCGCCGTCCGCGATGCGGCGGCAGCCTTGCCAGACGGGCAGTTCGCGGTCGCGCCGGTCGCGGTCGAGTGCATCGCCGAATGGCACGCCATCGACCGTGATCGTGCGACCGGTGCGGCAGACCTCTTGCCCGGAAAGCGCCGCCACATGCTTCATCAGCGGTACGTCGCGACCGATATAGCCGCGCTCCACCATGAAATCGGCGAGCGGCTTGTAGGGCATGACGGCGACCAGATCGCCGACACGAAGATTGCGCGGCGGATCGAGATCGTAGAGGCCGATCGGCACGCTGGCGGAAGCGTTCCAGACCAGACGCAGCGGCGTCGGGATGAAGGACGCGATGGCGATACCCATCACGGAAAAGTACGTCACCATGACATAGCCGAAGCGGGTCATTGTTCGATCTCCCGCCGCTTGAGCCACGCCTGATGGCGATCCGCCGTGTAGGGGCGCGGTTGGTGGCCCGCGCCGATGCGGTTGCCGACGTGTCGCCAGTGGTCCGGCGCGACCTCGCAAGCGTCGATGTCGGCCGCTTCCACCGCGTCGATATGGCGGAGCACCTGTTCGACCTTGGGCCAGCCTTCGATCTTCAGAAGGATGTCGCCGCCAGGACGCACGAAAGGCAGAGTCTGATAGGGTTCGCCGGCCTCCACCGCCCGCACGATGTCGATGCGCGAGATGATGGTGCCGAAGTCGTTGGCCGCCCAGCGGACGAAGGCGAAGATGCTGCCAGCGCGATAGGAGAAGAGACGGCGGCGGCGGTCCTGCACCTGTTCGTGAACCTCTCGGCCGAACCTGATCCAGTTCTCGATCCGCTTCTCGATATGCGTCAGCTCGACATGGGTGAGGCTGTCGGCCGGTAGCGCGGACGGCACGGGGCCGCCCCGCGCGCGGGGAACCGCGGCGGTGGTCATGATGGGTCTCCTTCGGTGGTTGGTGGAAATTCGCGCGCGAGCAGATCGCGCAGCATGTCGGCGACGGTGACGCCGCGCCGGAACGCGGCGATCTTGATCCGGCCGCGCAGCTCGGGCGTCACGTCGATGGTCAGCCGCGCGGTGAAGCCGCCGGCATCGCCGTCGCGCGGCGAAGCGTTCGCCGCCTTGATCCAGTGTTCGGGATCGGCCGGACGGGCGGCGAAGCCCCGGCGGGTCGGGCGCTCGCTCATGGCGCTACCCTCCCGATGCGCAGATGGTCGATCTCATCTGCCTGCGCCGCGATCTCGCGTGCGGCGGGCGTGTCGTCGTCCAGTTCGGACACCAGCCGTCCCGACTGTGCAGCGACGGCGAAGGCGATGCGTTGCCCGATGGTGGCGGCAAGCACCGGCGGATCGTGATCGGCCAGCGTCTCGGCCGTCTCACGGGCGAGCACGGTACGCGCACCGCATCGGTTGAGCACGAAGCGCGCGACCAGTTCGGGCCGGTAGATGCGCGCCTCGGTGATGAGCGCCAGCATTTCCGCCGAGGCCCAGCCGTCAAGCGGCGATGGCTGCACCGGGATCAGCACCAGGTCGGCCGCCAGCAGAGCCGAGCGCATCAGGGCGGCGACACGCGGCGGGCCGTCGATGACGATCACATCGGCGTCTCGCGCCAACTCAGGCGCTTCCCGGTGCAATGTATCGCGGGCCAGGCCGATGACGCCGAACGTGCGGCCCAGCCCCTCTCGGGCGCGCTGCTGCGACCAGTCCAGCGCCGAACCCTGCGGGTCGGCGTCGATCAGGGTGACGCGCTTGCCCCGTCGCGCCCATTCTCCGGCGAGGTTCAGCGCCAGCGTCGTCTTGCCGACGCCGCCCTTCTGGTTGAGGAGCGCGACGATCATGACGACCGCCTGCCGGCGGCACCGGCACCACGGGTCGCGCAGGCGCGCGCCAACAAAGAAGAGTTAGATTCTTTGTTAGACTCTAAGTTAGCAGCCGGATTCCGCGTTTCAGGCCAGAGACTTAACTGCGGTTCGTGCGCCCGAAATCCCGATAGTGCTGCGCCCGAAGTCCCGATACCGTTTGCGCCCGAAGTCACGAGCGTTTCCACACGGTTATACACAGGCACTGTGGATAAACCGGAGGGGCGGATTTGCATCATCTCGCGCCGCCCTTCGCGCCAGATGTCGAGGCGATAGCCGGGCAGCGGCTGGCGGGCGGCAATGCGGCGCAGATCGAGCGCGAAGTCGGAGAGGCGCGCGAGACTGCCCGATTTCTCGTGCAGGTGGGCGACCTCGAACAGCCAGCCATGTTGCTGGTGGCCGGCGTGCTTGCGGGCGACGCGGTAGAGCCAGCGTTCGATGCCGCCGGTCAGCCGGAAATAGGCTGGGTCGATGGTCAGGACCAGCGAACGGTCGATGACGCCGCGATAGAACCAGTCGGGCAGGACGAACTCCATGCCCTCGACGTGGCCGTCGCGGGTGGTCAATTCCTCCCATTCGTTGATCCAGGAGAACTGATGCCGCCGCCAATGCTCGCCGTGACGGATGGTGGTGCGGATCACAGTCGATTGCAGACGGGCGAGCGCGCCCTTCAGCAGGCGGTATTCGCGCGCGCCGGTGGCGCGGCCGACCGCCTGCAAGAGCTGGTAGGGTGTGAAGCGCAGGAAGCGCGAGGTGCGCAGGCCGTGGTTCTCGGCCTCGACGATCTGGCTGGCGGCCCAGATCAGCACGTCGGCGTCCCAGATCGTCGCCATGCCGTGTTCGGGCATCCCGAAGACTTCGACGCGCTGCCCGCCGGCCTCGTAGAGGATCGGCGCGATGCGCCTGGCCTTGGCAAGCGAGAAGAACGGCCGCTCCATGAGATCGCGCTGATCGCGGGGGCTGGCGTCGCCGGTGGCGACCACGAAGGGATCGAGCCGTTCGCGTTCGCTGCCCTCTCCAAGGCGTCTGCGGGCATGATGATCGGCGCCCGGCATTCAGCGGGACGCCTTTTCGGCTGCGGTCAGCGGCCGGGCGGGAAAGACACGGGTGGCAGTCTGCTCCGAGGCGGATTTGCGGATGCCGTCGTCAGTCCACGCCTGAAGGTCATCAACCGAATAGACGATGCGTCCGCCGATCTTGCGATAGGTCGGGCCGGTGCCGTAGGTGCGGTGCTTTTCCAGCGTGCGGATGGAAATGCCGAGGAAGCGCGCCGCATCGGGCGTGCGCAGGTATCGGGGCGGTAGCCCCGTTTTGGGATCAAGCATGATTGGATCTCCGGTCGGGTTCGAGCGGACTACCGAGGGCGGCAGCGGGCTATGGCGAACCCTGGCGAAGAAACGGCGGCTTGCAGCGTGCCGGAATCAGGGGGGTGCGATTTCGGCACCCCCATAGAGATTGCGGCAAAGCCGCGATGTAGCCGCAAAATCACTGGCGAAGGGCAACTCGCTCAATAATATTTGTTGATTATGGGCTTTATTCGGCATAAATTGCGGCCATGGACAACATTGACCGCAAAATCATCGGCCTTCTGGCCCAGGACGCCCGTCGCTCGCTGTCTGATATCGGCAGCGCAGTCGAAATGTCTGCGTCGGCCGTCAACGAACGTATCCGCCGCCTGACGGCAAGCGGCGCGATCCGCCGCACGACCGTCGACGCCGATCCGCAGACATTGGACCTGCCGATCCTCGCTTTTGTCTGGATCGCGCTCGCGCCGGGCACCGACGAGGCCGCGTTCCGCAACTATGCGGCGGCGCAACCGTCCATCGCCGAGTGCCATCACGTCACCGGCCCATGGTCCTATCTGATGAAAATCCACACTGGCTCACTCGCCGGGATCGAGGCGTTTTTGGCCGATATGAAGGGGCACGGGTTCCTCGCCCGCTCCGAAACGATCATCGCCCTGTCTTCGGTCGTGGACGGTCCTTTCATTCTGAAAGAGGGGATGGCCTGATGGACATTCTGTTGTTCGGCAAAAGCCTGCTTCTCGGCCTGGCGGTCGCCGCCCCGCTCGGGCCGATCGGCGCCTTGTGCATCAACCGCACGCTCGAACGCGGCTTTTGGGCGGGTGTGGCCGGAGGTCTGGGAACGGCGCTGGCGGATGCGATCTACGCGAGCCTTGCGGCGATCGGCTTTTCGGCGTTTGCGGCGACACTGGCAATGATCGACGCGCCGTTGAAGCTCGTCGGCGGTCTGTTCATGCTGTGGCTCGGCTGGAAGAGCACGAGGCCGAAGCCTCCGCGCCCGGCGGCGCAGGTCGGCACGCGAGACCTTCTCGGCACGGTCGCGGCGACGTTCCTTCTGACGATCACCAACCCGATGACCATTCTTGCCTTCGCCGCGATGTTCGCTGGCCTCGGGTTGGCCGATGCGCCCGGAGCGATCAATGCTGTTATCGTCGTTGCTGGCGTATTCCTTGGTTCGCTGCTCTGGTGGTTTGTCCTGAGCGGCGGGGTGGCGATGGCACGGCGGCGCTTGCCGGAAGGCTTTGCGGTTTGGGTGTCCAGACTGTCCGGGCTGATCCTGATCGGTTTCGGCCTTTATGCGCTCGGCTCGCTGCTTCACCTTGTAATTCGGTAGGTCACAACAATCGGGAGAACGGCATGGATATTTCGACCTTACTCGCCTTCGCGGCGGCCTTTTTCGTGTTCGCCGCCAGCCCTGGCCCGGACAACATGACCATCGTGGCGCGCACGATCTCGCACGGTGCAGCCTCGGGCATCGCCTATGGTGCGGGAACGGTCGCCGGAATCCTCATCTTTCTGACGCTCGCGGCGTTCGGCCTGTCGATCATCGCCGCCGAAATGGGGATCGTGATGACGATCCTGCGCTACGCTGGCGCTGCCTATCTGATCTGGATGGGTATCAAGCTCTGGACGGCCGAGCCCGTCGTGCCTGACCTGCGACCTGTATCCGAGCGGCGCGGCCTGCTGGCGGTCTTTGCGACGGGCGTAGCCCTCAACCTCGGCAATCCGAAGATGCCGCTATTCTACATTGCGCTGCTGCCAAACGTGGTCGGATCGTCGCTCACGCCCGGCCACATCGCGGCTCTGGCGGCCGTCATTCTGGCCGTCGAGGTGGTCGTGGTCGGGGGGCATGTGATGCTCGCCGGCCGTGCGCGCAGGCTGCTGCGGACGCCGACCATTGTGCGTCGCGTCAACAGGACGGCTGGCGGTGTCATGGTCGGCGCGGGCGTAGCGGTCGTGGCGTCACGATAAGCTCCGGCGCCACGAACATCTCGATAGACGATTTGCGATGTAGTCAGCGCCGACGCGGCAGGTGAACGGGATAGTGCAGCAGTTCGCGATAGCCGCCTCGCATGAGGCGTTCGCCGTCGGCAACCAGGCGGCGCGCCCGGTTCTTGCGGGGATCGGTTTCCCAATCGGCCTTGGCGCCACGAAAGCCGAGCAGGACTTCGGCGATCTGGCGATAGCTCGCGCCGGATAACCGACCGTCGAGCGCCCGCAAGGTCAGGATATGGCGGTCCCGCGTCTGCTGTGGCAACTCGGAACGCCAGTCTCCGGGCGGACGGCCCTGTAACGCGCGCCAGAAGTGCAGCATGGCGGCGACGCGCAATTCCAGCAGTCGATCGAACGGCAGGATGACGATGAAGGTGCCGGCATCGATCGGCAACGGCTCCGCCAGCCAGAATTGGTGCGCGGCGTCGTCAGATCGCCATAGGCCATGCGATGCGCCGTCTGACGCCATGCAAACGTCGAGGCCGGACAACCCCGACAGGTCCACCAGCATTTCGGCGGGATCGTCACCGGACGCCGGTGAAGTCCGTAGCTCGAAAGCGTGCGGTGATAAGGCAGGCAACCAGAACACCGGCGCCTCGGTGGAAGGCAAGTCCGGGTCAGCCGGGAAATCGCAACCCCCAGCGCTCGGCGAAAGCCGTCCGTGTCGGCGTCTCGCCACGCGGCTGGGCTTTCATCCGGCGAAAATCGCGACGATACGCGTCGTGGCGGCGAAGATATTCCCAAGCAAAACCGGCAGCGGCAATGCGTTCGGCATGTCCATAGGCTGCCGGTGAGCGCCAATCAGAACTCGGCATGGCGTCACCCTTTCTTCCCCGGCGATGATCGCCGCTGGAAAGATAGAGTGTCCACAACTTGGGGTATGCTTTGAAGTATTCGCAATATAATACGATGATCGTGCAAGTCGATCAATATTGGTTAATGATTTATACCTGATCCGAAGTATTTCTTCAAGTCTACGCGAGCCGGGCGTGCCCGGCGAGCGGCGGCCGCATTTTTGGGCGCGGCCGTTCCGCCGATCCGCACAAGCGGATCGGCGCAAAATCTGAAATCCGACATTGCAGAAAGATGTAAAGCCGTAGAACCGGATTGGCGGCTCTACGGCTTTGCGGGTTTCAGGCGGTCTTGAGGCGCTGCATTCCTTCCGCCAGCGTCCACAGCGCGCGATTGAGGCCGACATTCTGGTCGATGCCGTTGATGGCGCGGGTCTGGCTGCGGCGGATGCGGCCATCGGCGGTCTGGCGGCGTCCGCTGATCCCGCCCCGGATGAGGTTTTCCTGAATGACATTGAAGGTCTGCCAGAGGCTTTGCCCAACATCCTCGCGGCGGCGTGGGGCGATGATCTGATCCGGGCGAATCGGGCTTTCGTCCTCGCCGTAGCGGACGACAAGGCTCGCCTCGGCCAACACGGTCTGTTCGGCCTGCGTGAGACGGGTTTCCTTCATGCCTTCGGTGGCGTCGATCAGGCGCGGGAAGTCCTCCGCGACCGTGTAGACGCCTTCGATAATCTGATCCTGAATGCGGCCCGTGTGGGGCACGCGAACTTCCTCGAACCGCTCGCCCGCGATCATGCTGTTTGTGCAAACGAAGCGGAGCATTCCAGCAAACATCTGGTAGCTGGACGTTCCGTCATGCGAATTGACGATGATGACTTCCGCCGCCTCCGGCTTGCCGATGCCGTCATCGCGGCGCAGGCGCAGCATGTGCTTGGCATGGCCGACACGGTTCCCATCACGCGGAACCGCCTGCACGGCGAAGAACGGGAACCATCCTTCCCGGCGCAACCCCTCCAGAATCTCGATGGTAGGGACATAGACGTACCGCTCCGACCGGCTGTCATGGGCTTCGCGGGCGAACACGGATGGGACGTGGCGAAACAGGGCTTCATTGTCGAGGGCTTCACGCCCGCTGATCTGATGCGAATTGCGGCCGAACCGGGTGGCAAGGGTATGATAGCTCATGGTCTTGATCCTCTTGGGCTTGGGGTTCAGAGCAGCGAAGCGCGGCTCCTGAACCCTTGCCCGTCGGCGAGACCGGGGGGTGTAAGGCGCAAGGGCGGCCGGGTCGGAGGGGGATCACCCGGCCTGCACGGAACGAGGAACGACGTGGAGGAAGGCTGGGGATACCGTCCCGGCCGAGCGTCAGCGATCCCTTGCGCCGCGCCAGGGGGCAGCGCCCCCAAGCCACCCGTCCGGCATGAGCGCCAGCGGGCGCCGGGCATGAAGATCGGATCAGGATGTGCAAAGCCGCCGAATCTAAAATCCGCATATCCTGATTGCCGTATTCTCTTGAAGGCGCAGACAAGTATGACGAAGCCCCGCTACTCAGGCGGGGCTTCGGAGGTGTCCGGGCTCAGTCTGCGCTGCGGCGGGACCAGATGAGGTTGTGAACCTCGCCGCCTTCGTCCTCGACCAGGCTGGCGTAGATCGGGGCTGGAAAGCTCGAATCGTCCAGCTTGACCGAGAGATAGTCGCGGCCGGTTTCGCGGGCGGTCTTCTTCCAGGCCGCGCCGAACTCGGTGGTGCCAGCGAAGATGCGATAGTCGGGACCGCGCTCGCTTTCGCCTGCCGCCGGGGCGAACTTGGCCTTGACGTTGAGGGTCAGGGTCTTGACCGTGCCGGTGATGTCGCCGTTCGCTGTCTTGGTGAAGGTGCCGATGGTCGCCATTGTCGTGTCTCCGTTGCTCGGGCCGCGCCTATCGCGTCCTCGATGGCGGTCGTGAGACCGGAGGCGATCAGCCCGCACCCACAGGGCCGGAATGAAATGGAGGGCAGTCGACGACGGCTTTTTTGCTTCGCGATGCAAAGCGTGCTCGCACGCGGCGGAAAAAAGCCGGTGACGGACGTTGCGGGAGGATGGTCGAGGCGGAGCCGGTCTTCGGTCAGACCCATGCCTTTCGAGGACGCCGTAGGTGCGCCCCTTCAGGACGGCAGAGAAACGATGATACGATCTAGCACTACTTTGGCAGAATTTTAGAGCTGAACCAGCGGCGGCAGTGCGGACATCGTGTTGATGGTTGCTCTTCGAAGGCCGTGATGATGGTCGCGCGGACCGCTGGCAAGGTCGGCTGAGGCGGCGGGCCCTGGATTCTTTTTTTCCCGCTTCGCCTGCTTGAGGCGCCGGGATTGAAGGAAGGCATAGGCGATCATGGTCATGAGTGCGTGCCGGTGCAGCCCCGTCCATGATCGTCCCTCGAAGTGATCGAGGCCGAGTTCCTCCTTCAGTTGCTGATGCGCCTGCTCGCAGATCCAGCGTGCCTTGATGGCGCCGGCCAAGCGCTTGAGCGACGTGTCGGCGGGCAGGTTCGAGAGGTAATATTTGTGCTCTCCATTCGAGCGGTGTTCGCCGATCAGCCAGGCCTCTTCTCCCGGCAGATGCTGCTGTCCCATGTCACCGATCCTCTGGGGCGGCCCGTCTGCCACCCTGATCCGCATGGCGGCGAAGCGAGCCTTCAGCGGTCCCTTGGTGCCACGCCGCCAGCTCAGCGTGCGCCAGGGCGCCGTCGCCAGCATCTTCTCCGCCGATATCGACTTCGCATCGGGCACATGGTTCTTCCGCGGGCGGCCACGCCCGGAAACGGGGAAGACGAGAGCCACGTCGACCGGATAGACTTTCTGGCGTGCTCCTATGCCGACGGCCCAGGTGAGGCCACGCTCGCTCAAACCCTGCCGGAATGGCGCGGAGAGGCCATAACCGGCATCAGCCAGCACGCAGCCGAAGCGCAGGCCGGCCGTGCGCGCCCGATCGATCTCGGCGAGCGCGATCTCGGGCTTGGTCCGATAGCCTGCGTGATCGTTCGGCACGCCGGCTCGGGCCAGTCGCGCGGGATCGCTCGTCCAGCTCTCGGGCAGAAACAGCCGCAAGCCCACCATGACCGGAACTTCGCCGGAAGCCAGCGTCAGCGACACCAAGGTCTGGCAGTTGGCGTTCTTGCCCAGGGCCGAGGCGTATTGCGGCGCGACGCCGACCGAGCGCTCGCCCTTGTTCGGCAAAGCCGTGTCATCGACGATCAGCCAGGCCTCGCTGCCGCCGACCATCCGATCCGCCTCGGTGAGAAGAGCCTTCTCCAACGGTGCCGCGTCCCAAACACCGCCGGCGATGAAGTGATGAAGCTGGTCGTAGCCGACGCCACCATCGCGCGCCGCCATCGGCTGGACGCTCTTGCGATCACCGGCACCAATCAGCCCCGCCACATAGGCCGGACACATCCGCGCTCGCACCTTGTGCCGCAGAGCATCGAGAAAGGGCGTAAGCCAGCCCTCGAGATCAGACTTCCAGCGCTCGTCCATGGCCGGCCCTCCAGAAAGCCGACCACCCATGAATCACGCAATCCGCGCCGCGGGAATCTGGAGGGTTCTGTGAGGTCGCGGGGCGCAACGCGGGCGTCCTGGCGCTGTGTGCGCGACCTCATTGAAGCCGGATTGAACGAACCCGCTGACGCGCGCGCTGTGCTATGGATATTGTTGTTCGCGGGTGGGTCCGGGCATGACCTCGAGGCTCTGCACGTGTTCGCCGACATGTTCACCGCGGGGAATAATCCGGCCTGTGTATCGGCCCGGAAGCGTCGATTTGCGTGGTTGCGGCGCGCTTGGTGGGGGCCGACGCCGCGCCCAAGATTGGCGTGGGCGCGCGTCATCGTCGCATCGATCAGCAATGTCGCCGCGATGCCGGAGTGGTCGATCAGAGCCGCGAAGCATGCTCATGATGTGTTGGGCCATCGCCGCGCTCGGGCGAAGGTCGCGGTGATTTGCAAGCTGCCACCACAGCATGGGCAGACGCTGGGATCGAAGGGATGCCGCTGCGTTCGAGGCTTGGCAGGTACCGCGGGTTCGCCTGGCGTGTCGGCGAGTAGATGCCGGATCTGCGCGAGCCTGGCACGGCGGATGCCGTTGGCGAGGAAACCGTAATGCCGGATGCGGTGAAATCCGTCGGGCAAGCAGTGGAGCAGGAAGCGGCGAATGAACTCGTGGGCCTCAAGGGTCATGTCGCGCGATGCGTTGCCGTGGCGATAATCCTTCCAGCGGAAGGTCACGCTGGTGTCGTCGGCGCGCACCAGTCGGCTGTTGGCGATGGCGACGCGGTGGGTGTAGCGGCCAAGATAGGCCAGCACGTGCGCGGGCGAGCCGAATGGCGGCTTGGCATAGGTGATCCAGCGCTTCCTGCGCAGCGCGCGGATCGTCTCGGCAAAGCATCCGGCATCGTGGAGTGACGCCAGGTTGCCGAAGAACTGCAACTGCCCGGCAGCATGGGCGGTCAGCAGCCGTTCGATGAACACCCTGCGGAACAGCTTGGAGAGAACATGGACGGGCAGGAAGAAGCTGCGCCGGCACGATCTCCAGCGAGAGCTACCGTCGGCAAGCACGCCGCCGGGGACAAGGCAATGAATATGGGGGTGATGGGTCAGCGTCTGCCCCCAAGTGTGCAGGATACCGATAAAGCCAAGCTCGCCGCCCAGACGATGCCGAGGATCGGCGGCGATGGTCTTGAGCGTCGCGGCGACGGCTTCAAACAGGATGCCATAGAGCAGCCGCTTGTTCTGGTAGGCGATCGCAGCGACCTCGCCGGGCACGGTGAATACGACATGGAAATAGGGAACGGGCAGAAGGTCGGCTTCGCGATCGGCAAGCCACTGGTCGCGGGCGGCGCCTTGGCACTTGGGACAATGCCGGTTGCGGCAGGAGTTGTAGGCGACCCGGCTATGTGCGCAGTCATCGCAGGTCTCGACGTGCCCACCGAGCGCCGCCGTCCGGCACAACTGGATCGCGGACATGACGCGGCGTTCCACCCGACCGAGGTGGCCGTCGTGAGCCTGAGCATAGGCAGTGCCGTGGCGGCGGAAGATATCCGCCACCTCCAATGTCGAGCGCACGGCGGCGCGTCAGGCGGGCGGCACCACCTCGAGGGTCAAGCGATCAAGCGGGCTCTGCGCCGCAGCGATCGTGGTCGTGGCAACCTGCGTGTAGCGCGCTGTCGTCGACAGGCTGTTATGCCCCAGCAAAACCTGGATGATGCGAATATCGACGCCGCTCTCAAGAAGATGGGTGGCAAAGCTGTGCCGCAACGTGTGCACGCTGACCTTCTTGGTCAAGCCTGCCGCCTTGGCGGCGGATCGGCACGCCGAATGCAGAACGGTAACGTTGATCGGCCCGTCTTCCCGTCCCGGGAAAAGCCAGTCCGTTGGCCGCGTCAGGCGCCAATAGGTGCGCAGGATATCGAGCAGTTGGGCCGACAGCATCACCGTGCGATCCTTGGCGCCCTTGCCATGCCGCACCTGGAGAAGCATCCGGTCGCTGTCGATATCGCCGACCTTGAGGCTCACGACCTCCGATACGCGAAGTCCGGCGGCATAGGCTGTGGTCAACGCCGCCCGCGCCTTCAACGACGGCACCGCTTCGAGAAAGCGCACCACTTCGTCAGCGCTCAAGATCGCCGGCAGCTTGCGGGGCATCCTCGCATAGGCAATCCGCTCGGGTATCTCGCCCCGGTTCAGCGTCACGCCGTAGAAAAAACGCAGAGCGCACACGGTCTGGTTGAGCGCCGGCCAGGATATCCCCTGTGACACGAGATAGACCTGAAATGCCCGGACATCCTCGAGCCCGAGCCGATCCGGCGAACGTCTGAAATAGCGGCTGAACTTCGTGACGGCGTGCAAGTACGATCGTTGCGTCGCCGGCGACAGGTTGCGCAGCATCATGTCGTCGATCATACGGCGGCGCAGCGGGCTCACCGCTGTCGTGGTGGTATCAGCCATGGGATGGTCTCCTGATCAGGGGTTGGTCTTCAGCAACCAAACCTTCCCATCAGGAGGCCATTCCAGCCAATACGCTCACCCCTCCCGCGTCAGCGGGTTCGTTCAATCCTGAATGTCGATCCGACCTAGGCCCCTGTCACGCGGTGAACCTAGCGATGGCATCCCCGGTATGGCCTGCGCTGTTCCTGAACAAGGCTGTTTGTGTGCTACCGGCGCAGGCGAAGGTTGCGGCCATGCCTCAAGGATTGCGGAGGCCGCCAAGTTTGGAACTGCTGAATTGGGCGTTCCCGTCCGGCTTCACTATCGCACGGCAATGCGAGATGGACCGTCGCTCCAAGCGTGATCCGCTATTGCGGGTGATGGAACCGGGCAACGCCCGCAAATCCTGAGTCCGCCGCCCTGGACACCGCGGCAAGACACCGTTCCCCGTTGTTGCGGGGCTTCACGCGATCCGCCGCTGCTTCTTGCGTTAGTGATCGAAGCCGAATGGCGGAAACGCGCTCCTGGACGTGGTTCCGGCGCAGCCGAGAGCGCGGCCCGAAGGGCAACGCCCAAACCCGTTCAGTGGGAAACATCTTCCTGATCGAGTCAGGCCGGAAACGCATCCATGAGGATGAACGTCGCCTTCTGTCGCTGGTGCGCATTGATGAGCGGGACCAGCCGCGTGAAATGCTCGGTCCTGCAATGGGCGTCCAGTGCCGCCCGATCCGGCCATTCCTCTATGAAGATGAAATGGCCGGGGTCTTTCTGGTCGATGAAGAGGTCATAGGAAATGCAGAGGTCTTCCTGTCGGGTTTTATCGACCAGCTCGCGGTAGAGCGGCAGGACGGTCTCAACGGCTTCCGGCTTGATGAAATCCTCGGCGATGACCTTGAGCATAAGGTGACGCTTCCTTTCGCAATCGGGCGATGCCCTCGTGTTCAGTGCCCGGCCGTCCAAGGGTCGATGATCGGGACACCCGCCGCCTTGAAGGCGCTGGCATCGCGCGTGGCGACTGCAAAGCCATGGGCAGTCGCGATGGCCGCGATGTAACCGTCCGGCGTCGGAAAACCCTTGCCCGCGTTGCGCGCCGCAACGGCGAGGTCGGCATAGCGGCGAGCGGCATCCGTATCGAAGGGAAGGATTCTGCCGTCGAACAGGCCGAGAAGCCCGTCGAGGGTTGCGGCGAGCTTCCGCTTGCGCTGCCCGTCCGGCAGCGCGCCGATGCCGAACAGGAGTTCCGCGACGGTGACGCTGGAGAGATAGAGGGTTTCGGCGGCCTGCTCATCCAGCCAGTCGCGCACGGCGGGCGCCGGTTCCGGCTTCATCGCCTCGGAAACGACATTGGTGTCCAGAACGATCATTCAAAGCTCATAGGCACGGCGGGCGTCCGGTCGCGGCTCTGTTCCAGCGCCTCGAAATCGGCATTGGTCAAGCCTGCCTCCCGGCTCAACGCCGCCATGGCGGAACCGATGCGCAGGCGGTTGGCGGGACGCACCGCCTCTTCCAGAATATCGCGGATTTCGGCCTCGGTGCTGCGACCATGATGGGCCGCGCGCACCTTGAGGGCGCGGTGCGCCTCGTCTGACAGGTTGCGAATGGTGACGGCGGGCATCTGATGGCGTCTCCGGCTAATTGATGGCGACGCCATCACTATAGAATCTTTGCTATCATTTATCAAGATGCGGCAGCCGAATGGATGTGGTTCCGCTATTTGGCGGGCGGGCTGATATTCGCTACCAGCCGCACGAGCGCCGACGCGCCTGTCACGCCGCCGCCGATCAGGCAGAAGATTGTGCGCCAGACCTCGGACGGCACGACCTCGCGCGTGATGCCGTGAACCAGTGCATAGCCCGCAACGGCGGCAGGCGCGGCGAAAACAAGCACCACGGCGAGGCGCAGGATTGGTGTCCTCACCATCATGAACAGAACCACCAGCAGACCATAGGCGGCGGCGCCCGCCGCCAACCCGACCAGTCCTGCGCCGATCAGGCCGGAACCGGAGGCATAGGCCAAACGCGCCGCCTCCACGCCGATCATGAAGGGCAGTGCATAAACGGCCAGCGTATAGGCCAGGACAGAGAGACCGGCGACCAGCGCGACGGCCATCAACATGAGCACGATCATTTGCAGAATCCTCCTGTGCCGATGACCCTGACGGGCATCGGATCGGTCGCGCGGGGTCGATCCCCGCGCGACCGCGATTTTTGGGAAGGGTAGGAAACAGGAAGGCCGGGACCGCTTGCGCGATCCCGGCCCGGTCCTCACTCGGCGGCTTGGAGGTAGGCGTCGGCTTCCGGCTCGGCCTCCAACCATGCGGGTCGCGTGGTGCGCAGCACGGTCGGTAGCCAGCCCGTTCCAGCGAGAAGCTGTTCGGCGGCCTGCGCCATCTCCGGCTTCTTCAAGCCCGCGATCCGCTCGGCGGCTTCATCGCTGACACCTTCACGAACGGCGGCGAGGATATGCGCCTTGGTGACGCGGTCGAGATAGGTCGGCGTCGTCGGCGTCCAGTGCGCCGTCATGTCCAGCGCCACCGCGCTCGCCAGCTTCTCCGCCGTCGCGCGGGCGTTCGGCTTCTGCTCCCACGGTGTCCTGACCGCATTGACGGTCAGCGATACGCAATGGGCGAGCAAGGCCATAAGGCTCGCCTGATCCAGACCGGCGACGAAGGCCCAGAGGTCCGCCACCTCGCGGGGCATATCCGATGCCCATCCGGCATGACGATCCGCCAGCGCCTGCGCGGCGGGCGTGTCCTCGATCCCGTCCGCGTGAGAAGCCAGATACGCGCTGGTCAGGCGGATTTCGAGGCAGGACGCTTCCCCGCCGCGATAGAAGGTCTGCGCCGCCAGTGCATGAACCACGGCGACAAGCGCCATGTCCGGCTGCTCGCCAAGGGCGAGACGCAGGCCAAGGGTGCGATGCGCGGTCAGGTCGCGGACGAGCGCGTCCGACAGCGGCTTTCCCGCATCCCCGGCATCCTCGTCCTCCGGGTGAGGTTCGGGTTCCTCATCCTCGCCGCCGTCCTCATCTTCGATGATTTCGCCATCACCGTTAACGCGCACACCGTCGATGACGGTTTCGCCGTCTTCGCCCGCTTCCGGTTCGGGAGCCTCGTCCTCGGCGCGGATGAAGCCGCGTTCGATGCGGGCCGTGCCGTCATGGTTCAGGATGACGAACACACCGCCACGCGCGATCTCGTCGGCATCATAGGCATGACGCTTGCCGTCGATCCGCTTGATCTCCGCTTCCAACTCCCCGAACCGCTGATCCGCTTCGTCCGGGAGTTCGTCGTAGCCTTCGTATTCCGACGACAGGCGGTCGTATTCCTCCTGCGCGGCGGTGTAGGCGGCGGCATCGTCCGCCGACAATTCCACCGGATGCGGATAGGTGCGGCGCATCCCGTGCGCATGGGGGAAATCGATGTGAACCGAAGTCCACTTCCACCCCTCCGACGCCTGAACCTCGGCAGCAATGCTTTCCAGCTTGTCGATGACAAGCCGGTCCAGCAACGCGGCATCCTCGAAATAGCCGCCCCGATCCTCGGTGAAGAGGTCGCGGATGATCGTGCCGCCCGCCTCGGCGTATGCGTCCGCGCCGACGAAACGCGCGCGCCGGTCACTGGCTTCCACGTTCATCTTGGTCAGGTCGCGGCGGATAATCCACGGCTCACGGTTATAGGACAGGTTGTCGAACACCTGTTCCTGCCGGTCGTGATCCTCGGTGATGGCGAAGGCCATCAACTGGTCCAGCGACAAGCCGCCATCGCGATAGACCTGCATCAACTTCGGGCTGACCGCGCCGAGACGCATCCGCTGCCTGACGACATGCGGGGTCACGCCGAACCGGGCGGCAATTTCCTCCGCGCCCCAACCACGATTGTCCGCAAGTTCACGGAAGCGCTCATACTGATCGGCGGGGTGCATCGCCTCGCGGGTGATATTCTCGTCGAGGGAGATTTCCGCTGCGTCGTTCTCGGTATCCAGAACGCAACGGATGGCTTCCGACTTCTTGATCTGCTTGCGCTTGACGCGCAGCAATTGCGCCAGCCTGCGGCCTTCGCCGATGGTGACGAGATAGAAGCCGGTCGCTTCGCCTTCCGCGTTCGTCTCCGGCTCCACCACCAGATTTTGCAGCATCCCCTTGGCGGCGATGCTGGCCGCCAGTGCTTCGATATGGGCTTCGCTGTGCGGGGTCTTGCGGGCGTTGCGGGGCGACTTCTTCAACTTGTTCAGCGGCACGAACAGCACCGCGCCGTTCTCATTGGCGGGGGCTTCGGAAACCGTGGCGGTCGTTTCGACAGTATTGGTC
This sequence comes from Sphingomonas ginsengisoli An et al. 2013, assembly GCF_009363895.1. Classification (NCBI taxonomy): domain Bacteria; kingdom Pseudomonadati; phylum Pseudomonadota; class Alphaproteobacteria; order Sphingomonadales; family Sphingomonadaceae; genus Sphingomonas; species Sphingomonas ginsengisoli (ex An et al. 2013). The sequence goes on from NZ_CP045434.1 coordinate 2,519,622, forward strand.
ATGGTCTTGATCCTTTGGCTTGGGTTTCGCGCAGCGAAGCGCCGCGCTGAAACCCTGGCCGTCGCCGAGACCGGGGGGTGCAAGGGGCAAGGGCGGCCGGGACGGAGGGGGATCACCCGGCCTGCACAAGCGGATCGAAGTCATAACTGAGAGTGTGAAACACGCATTCGCGCGGAAGGCCGGGGAAACCGTCCCGGCCGAGCGTCAGCGATCCCTTGCGCCGCGCCGGGGGGCGGAGCCCACAAGCCACCCGCCCGGCATGAGCGCCAGCGGGCGCCGGGCACGAGAACCGGATCAGGATGGCAAAGCCTCGGAAGCTGGAAGTCGTGCATCCTGATCGCCGCATTTTCTGCTAGGATAGACTACGGCGATTCTGTCTCTTTTTTCGGGATGGCAGTTTTCAGATGAGGAACGCACATTCCGACAGCTGGCGCGGCCCAAGCGCACCAACATAGTCTAAGAAAATAAGGAGGTAATGCATGGCCCGGAAAGTTTTTTTCAGTTTTCACTATGCGCGTGACGTTCGCCGCATCGTTCAGGTGCGCAATTCCTGGGTCGTTCGCGCAAAAGGTGAGGCGCAGCCCTTCTATGATGCCGCCGAGTTTGAGGAGGCCAAGAAGCGCGCCGGTGGCATAGAGAAGTGGATTGAGGAACAGCTCAAGGGTACGTCGGTCACGGTGGTGCTGTTCGGTGCCGAAACCTACGACCGCGAATGGGTGCGACACGAAATCAAGCGGAGCTACGAACTCAAGAAAGGCATCCTCGCCATCGACATCCACCGTATCAAAGATCCGCAACTCGGAGCTGACGTTCAAGGAAAGAACCCTCTCGATTACTGGCATGTCGAGCAGAATGGCAAAAAGGTTCCGTTCAGCAGTCTCTACAGGACCTATGACTGGGTCAATGATGATGGTTATAATAATATGTCGACCTGGATTGAGGCTGCGGCCGTGGCAGCGGGGCGCTGAGGCGAGGCATGAGCCTTTACGAGCTTGCAATCCTAGGAAGCCCAGCCACCGAGGAGCGTGATGCCCTAACCGCGACCTTGCACGGAATGGTCGAGGATTTTGGTCTCGTGTTAGGCACCGACGTGCTCGTTTATGACGGAGGGACGGTGTCGGGTCGCGACAAGCGCGCCGCCTTTGCCGCCGTGTTTTTCGGTGCGGCGGCACCCACCGACATAGAGGCCGCGCACGAACTGGTGCTTGCGAGCGCGCCGATCATCCCAACTATCGCTGCCAATGGCGACTTCGCCCTGCATGTGCCAGAGTTTCTACAGTCAGCTAACGGTCTGAAACGTCGTGCCGACGATCCAGCAATGACCGAACTCGCGGCGGCGATGCTTGAGTGCGTTGGTTTGCTACGCAGGCAGCGCCGCGTATTCGTCAGTTATCGGCGGGTTGAATCTCGCGCCGCGGCGCTTCAGCTTCATGACTTGCTCAACGCTCGCGGCTTTGACGTCTTTCTCGACACACATGATATACGTCCGGGCGATCCCTTTCAGGACGTGCTATGGCACCGTCTAGTCGACTCTGACGTGATGGTCATGCTCGATACCCCTGGCTATTTTGATAGCCGCTGGACCCGACAAGAGATCGGTCGGGCGCGAGCGAAGGACATCCAAGTTCTTCGTGTGATCTGGCCTGAACATGTGCCAAGCAAGCTGACCGATATGGCCGAGACAGTTTATCTCGACCCTGCTGAGCTTACAGCATCTGACGGTCCGATAATCAATGATACGGCCGAATCGATAGTGCTTCGGGTGGAGCGGTTGCGGAGCCGGAGCATCGCGGCCCGCTATATGTCGATCACCGGCAAGCTTCGCGCTGATGTCGAGAAGATTGACGCTTCGGTCGAAGGTGTGGGCGCACATCGTGCAATCGCTGTGCGGTTGATCGGGGATCGCAAGGTTTGGGCCTATCCGATTGTTGGCGTGCCGACCGCCGAGATATTGAACGATGTTGCGGAGAAGGCGCGACGCGCCGAGCAAGGCGAAGTGCCGGTTCTCGTGTACGATCATCTCGGCATTCGCGACGCTTGGAGCGCTCACCTACGATGGTTGGATGAACAGATCTTATCCGTCCGCGCGATAAAGGTGTCTGAAGCAGGCTGGGCGCTCGCGGCATGGGAGGACTGAGCATGGCCGATGCTATCTTCCTTTCTGCCGGCGTTCCCGACCCGAAGCGGGGGCCGGAATATGCTGCCACAGCCGATAGTGTGGCGATCGGGGCCGCCGTGTCTGCTCTGGTCCATATTACGCTAGGACGTCGCCTTCTGGTCTGGGGCGGTCAGCCAGCCATCACGCCAATGATTTGGGTGGTCGCCCATGACATTGGTGTCGATTATGGGAGCTGGGTTCAACTCTATCAGTCGAGACACTTCAAGGACGAGTTCCCTGAAGACAACGAACGCTTCCGGAACGTCACCTACACGGACGACATTGAGGGCGACCGTGAGAAAAGCCTGTTGGCTATGCGAGAGCGCATGTTCTCAGAACATGTGTTCAAGGCTGCCGTGTTTATCGGCGGCATGGGTGGAATCATTCAAGAGTATGAACTGTTCCGTCGCTTGCAGCCGCAAGCCTCCGTGATTCCAATCATATCAACGGGAGGGGCGACCTTGGAGGTGGCGCAACGAATCGGCGCGTTGCCCGCCGATCTCACCAATGAACTAGACTATGTGGCACTCCTTCATCGCCATCTTGGCGTATCGGTTAAGGAGGAGCGTTTCAGAAGTCCCGCCGAGCAGCCAGCCGCCGAGGATGAACGTTTCTGGAGACCTCGTGCCAAGGAGTAAACGCGAGCAATGGCTTTTCTAAGGGAACGCGAGATGCGCGCACGTGCCCAGCGTCGCGCCGCAGCGCAGGGGGCGACGGTTGAAGAGGCACTCGGTCGTGCGGCTCGGCAGCGGTCTGGGCATTACGACATCTTCTTATCCCAAACGATACGCGACGCCGAGATCGTGCTTGGAGTTTATGACCTCCTCACCTCCGCGGGTTATAAGGTCTTTTGCGACTGGATTGAAGCTCCGGCAGCCGATCGCAGCCAGGTCACACCAGCAAACGCTGCGTTTGTGCGAGCGACGATGGGCGTGAGCGATTCCCTCTTGTTTCTCGATACCGAAGGCGCGGTCCAATCACTCTGGATGTGCTGGGAGCTAGGATGGTTCGATGCGGCAAAGGGCACAGTCGGCGTTCTTCCAGTGCTGGAGGAACACGAGCGCTACTATCGTGGACGAGAATTTCTGGGCCTCTACCCTTATGTCGAACTTGACGGTGAGGGCCGGCTCAAAGTGGTAAGGCCGGTAGTCGCGGGGCCAAGCGGTATCATGATGTTTGAGGCACCGAACTCCCGCTCATTCGATTCCTGGCGGGCGGATCGTCGAGACTTCATGCGTCCGCGCGTAGTCGGAGGGCTTGGACGATGAAACGTCAAACTTGCCGTATTCGGCGAAGACACCGCGCGGCCCCCGGTTTAACCCCGGCGCGACTAAATGGCGACCAGCTCGGCTATCTTAGTCGCGACATCTGCCATCGACTCTTCGGCAGTGCTCAGCCCGGCTCGGGAGGCTAGCAGAAGACTGACCTGCTCAAGCTCGTCATAGGTCGTTCCGTGAACGACCGGGACCAGCCGCTCACGCCGAAGGAGCGCCGAAAGTTCCTTGTCGGCGATGCCTTCCGCCGGAAGGCGTCGCAACATAGCCGGGGTCACTAAAACGATACCGACGCGCGAATTCACTAAGCCCTTGTCGATCGCCCGCATCATCGGCACCCCGAGGCCAAGATCCTTCTCACTGAACCACACGCGGACACCGCGCGCTTCGAGCAGATCATGCAGCTCTTTGGCGGAGCCCTGCCTGTCATCCCATGCGTGGCAAAGAAATACGTCTCGAAGGTCAGGCTGCGAGGCTGCCAGATTCTCAACGTTCTCTCGAACGGGCGTAAGCGCCTGCACTTGTTCGGGCGTGTACCACACAGCCGAGCCAGTTCCTGACCAACGCGGCTTTGAGGTGCGCCGCCCCGACCCGCCAGTGCTCCTTGAGGGCGAATATGAAGGTGCTGAGTATGATCCAGAGCTGCCATATCCGCTGCCGTAGCCACCGTAACCGCTGTAACGACCGTACCGGCTCCCGCATGCAGGACAGTCGGCTGCGGCGGCTGCTGAACGGTGCCCCCTCGATGGTGCAGTGCATCTAGCCATGTCTTTTCCTCTCCTTCGTCATTCCGCCAACTCGCGGATCATATTTTTGCGCTTTGCGGCCCATCTAAATTGACTGGTAAGTCGCATCGCGCACGTCGAAGACGAGCAATGCCTCACGCCTTACGCCTTCAATATCTCGAACAGATGGGTGGCAGAGGTGATCTTTGAATCCACATCCTATCCTGTAGTCGCGACCAATCTTGGAAACGCTGACCACGACCTCAGTTCCATCAGGCCCCTTTCCTCTGAGATAACCAATTCGCTTCTCTTTCGAACGAGCCAAGTAATTTCTCCTATATGAGACGGCTAGATGCGCGGCGTGATACGGGCTGCGGTGCGAATGTCCGCGATCTGCGTACCAATAGCCTGAAGGCTTTGGCGCATATCATTAAAGACCGGCTTTTCCGCATCAGGGTCGCTGATCGTCAGGATCGCTGTGAAAGGAACGCCTTCATCAGGCATAACTTCGCCGGTTCGTGTCAGGTATTCAATGAACAGACGCCAGTTCGATGATGGTCCAACGCCCTGTGGGAATGTCTTTCCAAAGACCTTGACCGGGCTCCACTTGAGATCATGCTCGATACGTTCAGCTTCTACCGCATGGGCACCACGAGAAGAAGGGAGGTACAATGGGTCCAATCGCCCCTTCCAACCTTTGGCTTGCTCCTGTTGAAGGGCGGCATCGATGTTGATCCTAACGAACTCCGAGCCGAATCTCGCGTCCAGCGGAGGTGTAGTTACAAGAGTGAGCTTCGCACGCCCCCGGCACTTTCCTCCTGGACCAACAAGTGACGCCGGCCACGGAAATCGGAAACTAATCTGCTGGCCGTGCTGAATACGAGATGCGAACACCAGAGTGATGGAGTGATCGCCAGTCTCCAAAATTCGCTCTGCAGAAGGTGGCATTCCAAAGCCGACCAAATGGCGAGCTACAGCCCCCAACTCCTTGGCGCGTAACGGCTCAGGTATCTCCGCATGGTGGACCAGCAAACCAATCAACGTTTCTCGCGATACTTCCCCTTCGATTGCATGATCAAGGGCCGCCGCTGTTTTTGCGACCAACGGCGAGGCGTAACTGGTCCCACAACCATCAGTGACCGTGCCATCTGGCAAAATGGAGAATAGGCCATGTCCCAATGTCGGATGCAGCGTGCCAGAGCCACCGACATGAGCGAGATCAGGCTTGACGCCAGAACGAAGCCCCGGCCCCCTGCGGCTGAAGCGGGTGGGTGCGAATGGCAGGCAACCCGCATGGTCAGGCGGGTTAACAGCCGCCACAGCGACGTTCCGGGCGCTTTCTGCCGGAGTGAGAAGACCATCGTTACGAGCAAGCGCCAGGTTAGCCAAAGCTGCCGCAGCGTCAGACGGCCACTCCGCTCGGAGATCCTGCGGCTGGATGTTGCCTGCCGACACGAACACCACAGCGTTATTTTCCTCCGCGAGACGATCCAGACGGACGGCGTGCGGACTATATCTGTCAGGCGCAGCAGGCTGAAGAATGTTCAGACTCATATTAAATACGCGCACACCATGTCGCGCACGGGCATCCGCCACAGCAGCATCCATTTCATCGAAGAAATGTGGAAGTCCGCCCGAATAATAGGATGCGAAAGCGCCCGCTTTCCTTTCGTTGGGAAAAATCGCGAGATCGACAAGCTCCGTCCCATCTGCCTCCGGGCATGTGGCTGCACCGTTGAGGCTGGAACCCGCCACCGCAAGGCCGCCAATAAACGTGCCGTGAGACAGGTCCATGTCTTCATCAGCAAGAACATCCCATCGATCGATAACCCAATCTGCCAATGTCGGGCTGAGACCTCCGTCAATGATTCCCAGCTTCGGATGGGAACGCCGACTGTCGCGAACGGGCATGGTGACATTATCCGGACGGACACGCGCAGGTGCCGGAGGCCGGGCCGAACGCACGACGATACCAGGCAGTTCAATGCGCTTCACCAGCGGGTGCTTGTCGAGAAAATCCAGCAGTCTACCGTGACGCTGAATATCTGGATCGAAGGGAGCCAGATCACGTCGCTCTTTGGTCGGCGTTCCAGTGAGGCGCAGAATTGCGCCATCACCAGCTTGATCAAGGCGTACTGCCAGCATCGGCAACTTGTTTCGCCCAATGGGCAAGCGCTCGACCGACATGCTGTAACCAAGACGGTTAAACCCGTTTACGAAGGATTCGACGAGACGACGATGGGAGTCATCAAGACGATCCCACTCAGATCGCGGAGGCACCACGTCAAACAACTCAACCTCATACCCACTGCCGGTCATGGGGTTTGAAAGCCAGGCAACGGCCTCCTCGACGGAAAACCTGCGCTTATCGGATGCCCCATAGAGTTCAATCCGCTCGATGGCCCCGGTTTCGCTCTTCTGAGCGGAAGGGTTGGGAACGTCCTTCCCCTTGTTTTCATCGAACTTCATGCGCGTCAGCGTTTCGGCTTTCCCGATCTCAGCCTTGACCTTCGCAAGCGCGGATGGATGCCCCTCGACAATCATGACGCCAAGGTCGCCACCTCCAACGACTGGTGCGCGGTCATTTCGGAACAGCGCCCCGACGGGACGATGACTTTTGGCCCAAGCCTCCCGTTTCAGGATTACCTTCACATAACCAATGGGACCTTGCGATTGCGCAGAAAGGACATCGGCTATCGTGTCGAGCTGGCTCATAAGCGCAGCCTTGTGTGCGCCAAAATCGCGATCCCGGTTGGCGAAGAAATCCTTGCGCCCGCCGCCGCCGCCGGCCTCGCGCGCCTCCTCGAAATTCTCCGGGTTGAGGACGATCTGAATAGGACTAGCCATGCGTCACCTCGCCATCACCCGATTTTCCGCCCTGACGACCAAGCCATCTGCTGATTGTGGATTTATCCTTCCCGGCGATATCCCCAATATCGCCCATGGAAAACGCAAGTGCGGGATCCTCATGCATCGCTCGAAAGAGGTTGGCCGGATCGTCAAACAAAAGTGCTCGCCGCTCGCTTTGAATGCGCGCTGCATTGAGCGTTGCGAATTGCCGGAGCGTATCTAGCAAGCCGCGACGATCCTCCTCTCGAACCGTCGTGGCTTTCTTGTAAGTACGAACAAGCGCTTCGATTTCCGCGCCAGTTGACCCTTCGGTAAACCACGCAATTAATCGGAGATGACTGTCCGGTGCCTGGACCGGCGGCATGAAGTGCTGCGCTATCGCCTTTCTCACAGCAAAATCGGGCTTCGGAATCTCTAGCTGGATCTCAAAGCGGCGCCAGACCGCAGGATCAAGAAGCTTAGGATGATTGGTGATACCAATGGTGAGACCAATATTCTGACGCACATCCAAGTTTTGAAGAAGTGCATTTACAACACGCTTTATTTCGCCGACCTCTTGCGGATCATCCCGCACCTTCGCAATTGCGTCGAATTCATCGAGCAGAAGAACACAGCGATAGCGGTTGGCAAACGTAAACAGATTCCCGATGTTCCTGGCTGTCGTCCCAAGAAACGAAGAGACCAGCCCATCCAACTTAACAAGTATCACTGGCAAATCCAGCTTGCGCGCGATCCAGAGAGCCAAGCGCGTCTTCCCGGTGCCTGGTGCTCCATAAACCAAGCAGGTTTTCGCCGGCGAAATGTCGACGGCTGACAGTGCTTCAAAGTTTGTCCACTCATCAATGATCGTGCTGACCGCTTGAGCAACGGTCGGATTGAACAATGGCGAATCTGCATTGATCTCTGCGGGAAAGATAATCTCCGCCAGCGGTGCCGCAGTTTCACGGTCCACGGGCACTGGCGTATTACGGCCCAGCACTTCACCGGGAAGCGTTGCGCGAGAGCGCTCGATACGGCTGGGAGCCATCTCTTTCAGGCGCTCCGCCGCAGCCAGTATGCCGCCAAGCGACGCCGCCTGCTTATCCTCTCCATCCTTACTCAAGGCATCACGCAATCGCTCGACCTGCTTGCGCAATGCTGGCGACGGCTCCGCCATGGCTGCCCGGCAAAGGGCCTGTATGATTGAGAAGTGCTCCATGTGCGCTAAATCCGTGATTTGATGCATGCTTAATGTCGTATGGTGCATATAATGCGACAAATGTTGCATGTCAATCAAAATTGTTGTATCTGCCTTCTTGCTCGATGCGTAACACTAGCCATCCGTTGCACATGAAGTGAGGCTTGTTGCAAAACCGGGCGTGGATCACGGCAAAACGAAAGGAATTCGCCAATGTCCAAAGGTAAGAGCAGTGGGGGCACCCATCACGTGGTCCCGAACCCGAAAGGCGGATGGGACGTCCGTCGCGGAGGCAGCGACCGATCGAGCGGCCATTTCAACATCAAACAGGATGCAGTGGATCGTGGTCGTCAGATCAGCAGAAATGCCGAGACGGAACTGAAAATCCATAACCGGGATGGCCGGATCGGACAGTCAGACTCGCATGGAAATGATCCTCGCAACATCAAAGGATAGCCGAAACCCCTCCATGGCTACCCAAAGGCGCGCGATCGGCACCTATAGCTGCCGATCGCCGCACAGACTAAACTTTCATATCTGTAATCAGATGCTTATGACGACTTCATAGTGCTCATCTTCGTCGGGCACTGCCCGCCAGCGCCTTCGCCCCTTCCGCAACGCCGCCGAACCTGGCCCGGAACCTTGGCCGTGACGGTTGCGTTCCAACTCCCGCTGACTGCGTGCGCAAGGTGCGATCGGGCCTGTCCGGTCCTTTCGCGCGCGGTCTGCCACTGACTCATCGGGAGAAGGCATGATGAAGAAGACTGCACTGGCCATTTTGCTGGCCGGATCCGTTTCGCTGGGTGCGTGCAGCACTTACAACAATGACGGCATGGCCGACGCCGCCACGGGCGCCGCGGTCGGCGCAGGCGTCGGCGCGGTCGCGGGTGCGGCGCTCCCGGGTGTCAGCACGATCGCGGGCGCCGCGGTCGGTGCCGCGGTCGGCGGTCTCGCCGGCGCGGTGTGGGCCGATCGCAACAACGACGGCTATGCCGACGGCTACGTCCAGAACGGGCAATATTATCAGGGTGCTCCGTCGGGTTGGGACAGCACCACCGGCCGCGTGGCGACCGGGGCGATCGGCGGCGCGGCGCTGGGCGCGGTGGCCGGCGCGGTGATCCCGGGCGTCAGCGTCCTGACCGGTGCGGTCGCGGGCGCGGTAGTCGGCGGTCTCGCCGGCGCGGTCTGGGCCGACAACAACAATGACGGCCAGGTCGACGGCTACGTCTACAACGGCCAATATTATCAGGGTGCGCCGCCGCAGGCCGCCCCGGCGCCGGCTCCGGCCCCGGCTCCGACCTACAGCGCCCCCGTGCGCAGCGGCGAGCGCGGCTAAGCGTCCGCGTTCCCGTGACAGGCTTCGCGTATCCGAAGTCGTTTTCGCGTGCCGGTCGCCTCGCGCGGCCGGCACGTCTGTTCTGCGCGCTGGCGTTGCCCGCGCTGCTGGCGAGCGCGCCGGCCGCGGCGGCGATCGCGCGACCGGCCACGGTGGCGCCATCTGCGACCGGTCAGTCGGTCGACGATTTCTATGCCGCGCGCGGCGGCCAGCCGCTGTGGCTGGCGCCGGGCAATGAAGGCGCGGCCGAGGCCCTGCTCACGTTGCTGCGCGACGCCCGCGTCGACGGGCTCGACCCCGCCACCTATCATGTCGCCGACATCGAACGCTCTTTCTGGAAGCGCGATCGGCGCGCGCAGGAAGTGCTGCTGAGCCGCGCGTTCGGCGCCTACGTCCGCGACCTCAAGTTCCGCGCCAACGACCTTGGCACCATCTTCGTCGATCCGGCGCTGCGTCCAGCGGCGCCCAGCCCGCGTGCCGCGCTCGAGGCCGCCGCCGCCGCGCCCTCGCTTACCGCCTATCTCCAGGCGATGGGCTGGATGCATCCTTATTACGCCGCGCTTCGCCGCGACATCCTGCAGGCGGCCGACGAGCCCGCGCGCCAGCTCCTCGCCGTCAACCTCGAGCGCGCGCGCCTGCTGCCCGCGCCCGATGCCGGCCGGTATGTGCTCGTCAACGCCGCCGAGCAAAGGCTGACGATGTGGGAGCAGGGCGCCACCGTCGATTCGATGAAGGTCGTGGTCGGCAAGCCGATCTACCCGACCCCGATGATGGCGGGGCTGATCCGCTACACGGTGTTGCGGCCCTATTGGAACGTCCCGGCCGACCTCGCCGCCGAGCGGGTCGCGCCGTTCGTGGTCAAGTCGGGCGTCGGCTATCTCAGGCAGCACGGCTACCGGTTGCTGTCGGACTGGTCGGACAATGCGACGATCGCCGATCCGACCAAGGTCGACTGGGCGGGGGTGGCCGCGGGCCGAATCCAGGTCCGGCTGCGGCAGGAACCCGGCGCGGGCAATTCGATGGGGGTGATGAAGTTCATGTTCCCCAACGAGCAGGGCATCTACCTCCACGACACGCCCTCGACCGAATTGTTCGGCGAGGCGTCGCGGTTGTTCTCTGGCGGGTGCGTCCGGCTCGAAGCCGCGCCGCGGCTGGCGCAGTGGCTCTACGGCCGTTCGCTCAAGGCCGCCGGGGCGACGCCCGAGCAGCAAGTGCCGCTCGACCGGCCCGTCCCCGTCTACATTACCTATTTGACCGCGGTGCCGAGCGGCGACGGCGTTTATGCGGTCCACGACGACATCTACAAACGCGACGCGAGCCGGATGGTGGTGCTGTTCGGCGGCAGTGCCGCGCCGACGCGGGCAGTCGCCGCGCGCTAGCGGCGCGACCAGTTGGCGATGTAGGTGATCTCGTCGGGGCGTGGGCGGCCCGCCGAGTCGCGCGCGGGGGCGAAGCGCAGGCGGGGCACCAGCATCTGGCAGATGACCGCATCGAGTTCGGAGTCGCCGCTGCTCTGTCGCGCCCGGCAGTCGGTCGCGCGGCCGCTCGCGTCGACCCTGATCGCATAAGCGGCGCTGCCGGCGGGAACGTCGTAGGAGCGGATCACGCGATAGTCGGGGCGAGCCAACCCGCCGCCGAGCCAGCGCGCCCCGGTGCCGCGACCGACCCCGTCACCCTGCCCGCCGTTGCCGCCTCCGCCAATCCCGGCACCGTTGGCGCCCGCGCCATTGCCCGTACCGGACTGGAGCCCGGCGCCGCTCGACTGGTCGCGTCCCGTCACTGGCGCGGGTTCGCGCGCGACCGGTAGCGGGGTGGGCAGCGGGCGTGGCGGGACCGGCAGGATGACCGGCGCGGGCTTGGCCGCGAGGTCGGTCGCCCCTTCGGCTTCCTTGGGCGCGGCCTGCGTCTCGCGCGCCGGCGGTGGGAGTGGAGTCGGCGGAGGCGGCGCGACGTCGAAGGTGGTCAGCTGGTCGCGCGCGGCGCGGATGAGGGCGGGGCCGCGCAAGCCGGCGATCAGCGCCAGCCCGAGCGCGAGGTGCACGCCGAGCACCAATCCGAGGGACTTGGCGCGGTCGCGGCGGTCGGTGCGGTAAGGCATGACGCAGCCATCAACGCACGTTGCCGGCTCGGGTGTCAGCGTGCGTCCTCGACCCCGGCGAGGAAGCCGGCGAGTACGCGGTTGAAGATCGCCGGCTGCTCGATGTTGCTGAGGTGGCCGGCGCCGACGATCTCGACCAGCGCCGCATGGGGAATGCGGTCTTTGAGGTCCTCGCTCAGCGCCGGGGGCGTGATGGCGTCCTCGCTGCCGCACAGGATCAGCACCGGGCAGCGAATGAGACTAACCCGCTCGCGCTGGTCGGCGAGCCACACCGCCGCTGCGCCCTGGACGTAGGCCGCGGGGTCGATCGCCGCCATCGTCTCGATCAGGTTGGCCTGCAGCACCGCCGAGGTTCCCGGAGCAACCAGCGCGCCGACCCGCGCCTCGGCCAGCCCGCGCATGCCGAGATTGGCGGCGGCGGCGACCGAGCGATCGTGGATCGCCTGCCCGTCGGGATGCCGTGCGAAGCTGTCGGCGAGAATGAGCGAGGCACAGCGCTCGGGCGCCGCGGCATACATCGCGATGGCTACCACCCCGCCGAGCGACAGGCCGCACAGGTGCGCGTTCTCGATGCCGAGCGCGTCGAGCGCGGCCCAGCAGGAAGCGGCGAAGTCGTCGAGCCCGGCGCCGGCGCGCGGCGCGCTGTCGCCATAGCCGGGATAGTCGAGCGCGACCGTCCGCCGCTCTCCACCGAAGGCGTCGAGCTGGGGCTGCCACACGCTCTTGTCCGAGCCGACCCCGTGGAGAAGCACCAGCGATGTTCCGCCATGGCCCTGTTCGATCAGGCCAATCCGGCCGGCATCCGTGTCGATCGCTCCCATCGGCCTGCTCTTGGCAGGTCGGGGTCGCGGCGGCTAGCCGTGGGGAATGACCCGGATGACCGTCAACGGCCAGGCACTCGAATATAAGCTCGACCCGCAGACGCCCTTGCTGTGGGCGCTGCGCGAGGCGTCGAACCTCACCGGCACCAAGCACGGCTGCGACGACGGCGGCTGCGGCGCCTGCACGGTGATCGTCGACGGGCGCGCGCAGCTCAGCTGCCAGTTACCGCTCGGCTCGCTCGAGGGGTCGGTGGTGACGACCATCGAAGGGCTGTCGGCGGATCGCGCGCATCCAGTGCAGCAGGCGTGGCTGGCCGAGCAGGTCACCCAGTGCGGCTTTTGCGAGCCGGGCTTCATCATGGCGATCGCGGCGCTGCTGCAGGCGAGCCCGCGGCCGAGTCGCGAGCAGATCGAGGCGCTGCCCAATCGCTGCGCCTGCGGGGCGCAACCGCGAATCCTGAAGGCGATCGCGCGCGCTTCGGCGGCGCTCGCCCAGCCCGCCCCGTCGGTGAACGTTGCGCTACCGAAGCGTTAAGCCGCCGCTCATCGGCAAAGGCGCAATTGGCGGCTAACGACCTTTAGCTAAGCGAGTGTGAACCATGCGTTTTCTCATTCCCCTGCTGCTTCTTTCGGCCGCGACTCCGGCGCTGGCCGACCCCGGTGATCAGGATCATCGCGACGCCCGCGCCGCTCGTGTCGAGCAGCGCCAGGAACAGCGGCAGGAGCGCGCCGAGCGCCCGCAGCCGCGGTTCGAGCGGCCCGCTCCGGCGGCCCCCCAGGTCCAGCGCGTCGACGCGCCGGCGCCGCAGTTCGATCGCTCGCAGCGCCGCTTCGACGGCGGGCGTCCAGCCGATCCCAATGGCGGCCAGCGTTGGCAGGGCCGCGGCGGTCAGCAGCCGCAGCCGCCGGTGTTCAACGGCGCGCCCGGCCAGCCGACCCCCAACAATGTCGCCGACTGGCGTTCGCGCGATCGCCGCGGCGGTGACCGTCCCAACGCGACTGCCCCCAGCCCGGTGGTGCGGATCGACGGCGGCACCTACGGCTATCGCGACGGGCGCGATCCCAACCGTGACGGCCGCTGGCAGGGCCGCGATGGGCGCGATGGACGCAATAACGGCACGTGGACCGGGCGCGACGGGCGTTATAATGGCACGTGGACCGGTCGTGACGGCCGCAACGGTGGCAACTGGAGCCGCGACTGGCGCCGTGACCCGCGCTACGACTGGCAGCGCTATCGCAACGCCAACCGCTCGATCTTCCGGATCGGCGCCTACATCGATCCGTTCGGCTGGGGCTATCAGCAGATCGGGATCGGCTATCAGCTCTACCCGAACTATTATTCGGACCAATATTGGCTGAGCGATCCGAGCTACTACAGCCTGCCGCCGGTCAGCTGGCCCTATCGCTGGGTGCGATATTACGACGACGCGCTGTTGATCGACGTGCGCGACGGCCGGGTGGTCGACGCGATCCAGTCCTTCTTCTGGTAGAGCGGGACACCCCCCTCATCGAAGCGGGCGTTGCCTTGAGGGGCAGCGCCCGTTTTCGTATCGACAACCCCAATTCACTCAATCGAGGTTTGCCGATGACCCGCCTGCTCCTGTTGTCCGCCAGCCTCGTGTCGCTCGCCGCCTGCGCGACGACGCCCGCGCCGGCGCCCGCGCCGCTCGCACCCGACAACCTCACCGACATCGTCACCCCGCCGCCGGCCCCGGCCCCGGCCGCGACGGCGCAAAGCGAGCATGCCAAGCTGTTCGCCATCTTCACCGCCAGCGACGAGGCGAGCCTCAAGCGCAATCCATTGAACGCGCTGTTCCGCGGCGACATGCGCTATGCCGACCAGCTCGGCGACAGCATCACCGACGCTTATTACGCCGGCGAGAAAGCGGCGGCCGAGCATGATCTGGCGGCGCTGCAGACGGTGAACCGGGCGGTGCTCGATGAGACCGACCAGCTCGCCTACGATACCTTCAAATTTTCGACCGAGGACACGCTGCGCGGGCTCCAGCCCGACCTGCTGGCGCTGACCAAGGTGCGGCCGATGAACCACTTCTACGGCTTCCACACTTTCTACCCGACCTTCGCGAGCGGCAAGGGCGCGGCGCCGTTCAAGACGCTCAAGGATTATGAGGACAACCTCACTCGCCACCACCAGGCGGTGGTCTATATCGACCGGGCGATCGGCCGCTGGCGCGAGGGGCTGGCGAGCGGCGTGGTCGACACCAAGCTGACCGTCCGCAACATGATCGAGCAGCTCGACACGCAACTGAAGCAGCGGCCCGAGGATTCGCCTTACTACGGCCCGGTCAAGGAATTCCCCGCCGGGATCAGCGCCGCCGACCAGGCGCGACTGCGGACGGCGACGCGGCAGGCGATCGTCACCGAGCTTTACCCGGCGCTGACCAAGCTGCGGAATTTCCTGCGCGACGAATATCTGCCGCACGCGCGCGACAGCGTCGGGCTCAGCCAGATGAAGGGCGGGGACCAGCTTTACCGCTACCTCGTCAAGTCGACGACCACGCTCGACATGAGCCCGGAGGAGATCCACCAGCTCGGCCTGTCCGAGGTCGCGCGGATCACCGCCGGCTTCGAAGGCGTCCGCAAGGAAGTCGGCTTCAAGGGCACGCTGCCGCAATTCTTCGACTATATGCGCACCGCCAAGCGCTTCCAGCCGCAGAGCCGCGAGAGCCTGACGCAGGACTATTACCGGATCGGCAAGGCGGTCGAGGCGCAGACCCCGCGCTTCTTCAGCACGCTGCCCAAGGCGCCGCTGGTGATCCGCCCCTACGAGCCGTTCCGCGAGAAGTTCGAGGCCGGCGGCTCGTATGAGCAGGGCACGGTCGATGGCAGCCGGCCCGGCACCTTCTACTTCAACGCCTATGACCTCCCGTCGCGCAGCACGTGGGAGGAGACGACGCTGTTCCTCCACGAGGGTGAGCCGGGCCACCACTTCCAGATCAGCCTAGCGCAGGAGAACAAGGACTTGCCCGAGTTCATGCGCTTCGGTGGCAACACGGCATATGTGGAAGGCTGGGCGCTTTATTCGGAGACGCTCGGCTACGAGATGGGCTTCTACAAGGACCCCTATCAGCGCTTCGGCACCTTGAATGACGAGATGTTGCGGGCGATGCGGCTGGTGGTGGACACGGGCATCCATTCCAAGGGTTGGACCCGCGACCAGGCGATCGCCTACATGCTTGGCCATTCGGGGATGAGCCGGACCGACGCCACCGCCGAGGTCGAGCGCTACATCGCCATTCCCAGCCAGGCGCTCGCCTACAAGCTGGGCGCGCTGACCATCCAGCGGCTGCGCAAGAAGGCCGAGACCGAGCTCGGGCCCAAGTTCGACATCCGCGAATTCCATGCGCAGGTGCTGATGACCGGCGCGCTGCCGCTCACGATCCTCGAGCAGAAGATCGACCGCTGGATTGCGAGCAAGAAGGCGGCGTGAGGCTTAGCCCGGCAGTCCGATCAGACTGATCTGGCGGCCGTAGCTCGGCTCGCCGCGGTGGGTGGCGCGGCGGTAGCTGTAGAAAGCATCCTCCTGCGCATAGGTGTCCTGCCCGAGCGCTTCGACCTTGCGGATGCCCGCGGTCGCCAACCGCGCGACGACGTAGCTTTCGAGGTCGAAGTGCGGCTTGCCCGCGGGCCCTTCGGCGAAGAAGCGCTCGGCGGCGGGATCGTCGCGCAGGAACGGTTCGGGGAAGGCGTGGTCGACCTCGTAGCTGGCTCTCGCGATGCACGGGCCGACCGCGGCAGCGATCCGCTCGCGGCGGGCGCCCAAGCGCTCCATCGTCGCGATCGTCGAATCGGTGACTCCGGCCAGCGCGCCCTTCCACCCGGCGTGCGCGGCACCGACCACGCCGGCCTCGACATCGGCGAACAGCACCGGCGCGCAATCGGCGGTAAGGATGCCGAGGAGGATGCCGGGTCGGTCGGTCACCAGCGCGTCGGCGTGGGGCCGGTCGCTATCGGGCCAGTCGCCCGCGACGACCGCCACGGCCGAATGGACCTGGTGCGGCGAGACGATCCGCGCGCCGGGCAGCACCGCGTCGGCGGCGATCCGGCGGTTGGCGCGGACGATCCGCAAATCCTCGCCGCTGCCCCAGCCGCAATTGAGACTCGCCATCGCGCCGGTGCTGCGGCCACCGATGCGGCCGAGGAAGCCGTGCGCCACGCCGCCAAGCGCCGGCGCACGCCACACCCGCGGCGCCGGCCCAAGCTCGCGCGACCAGACCCGGTCCTCGTCGGGGTGCTCGCCGACCATGAAGGTGACGGGCCCGCGGTCCACGAAGCCATATTGCGCGTAGAACGCCTGCGCGCGGTGGTTCTCGCCGAACACCGACAGCGCGATCCGCTCCGCGTCGCGGTGGCGGGCCTCGTCGATCACCCACGCCATCAGCCGCTGGGCAAGGCCGGAGCCGTGGGCGGCCTTGAGCAGATAGAATTGCTTGAGCTCGATCGTCCCGTCGGCGGGCACGTGGGGCAGCTTGTTGGGGCCGACCTTGGCGTAGCCGACGATGTCACCGTCACGCTCGCCGACCTGGAAGGCGTAGGCCGGGTTGCCGAGCTCGGCGCCCCAGGCTTCCGGCGTGAACTCGGCGAGGAAGGTCGCGAGATCGCGCGGGTGATAAAGGTGCGCGAAGGTGTCGCAGAAGCTGGTGCGGAAGACGTGGTCGATCGCGGGCAGGTCGGCGGCGGTCGCGGGGCGGACGGTGAGGGCGGTGGTCATAGGCCCGCGACTTTTGGCCAGTCGGGCGCGCGGATGGCAAGCAGCTTGAACAGGCTGCCCATCTGGTCGGGACGGCACAGCCGCGCCCGCGCCGCCTCGATCTCCTCGGCGCGGTCGGGGGCGGCGTTGGCCAGTGCGCGGGCGCGGGCCATGATCCCGAGCCGCTCGAGCCAGCCGCCCTGCTCGGCGGGGCCGTCGACCGCGGCGTCGGCCGCGCGCGCCACCTCGGCGACGCGCTGGAAGTCGACATGGGAGGTGAGGTCCTGCTCGCCCGGGTCGGCCAGCACCGGCGCGAAGCGATGTCCCCGCACCGCTTGCAGCGTGTCGCCCGGCGCGGTCCGCTCGTGGCCATAGTCGATCACCAACGCGATCCCGCCCTGCGCCACGAGCCGTTCGCTCAACGCCCGCACCACCCCGTCGCGTGCGGGCGAATCCTCGACGATCGCCCCGTCACGATCGAACGCCAGGTGCCCGCCAGTCAGCACGACCTTGCGCTCCATGCCGTCGGCGAACTGGCGGATCGGGAGGGCGTCGAGGAATTCGTTGGCGACCATCAGTAGCGGGCCGTCGCTCGGTAGGTGGGCGATGCTGTCATAATGCGACGCGCCCGGCGCCGCTGCGAGCTGCGCGGCGCGCAGCGTCTCGCTGGTTTCGACGAAATGCACCGGCGGCGTCAGCCCGGCCGAACGCATCACCCGCAGCGCATCGCTCGCCAGCGTGCCGCGCCCCGGTCCGAGCTCGACGTAGCGCGCCTGTTCCGGCCGGCCGGCGCGCGCCCAGGCGTCCGCCAGCGCCGCGCCGACCAGCTCGCCGAACATCTGGCTGATCTCGGGCGCGGTGGTGAAATCGCCCCCCGCGCCGAGCGGATCGCGGGTGGCGTAATAATAGTCGTTGCAGGCCTCCATATAGGCCTCGAGCGGGAGCCCGCCGGCGCCCCGGATCCGCTCGCGGACGGCGCGCTCGAACGGAGTCAGGCCACGCTCTCCGTGCCCGCGATCGGCTCGACCCGGTGGCGGCGGCCCTTGGCGGTGGCGATGAGGTAGACGCCGCCGAGGATCATCGGCACGCACAGCCACTGGCCCATGTGCAGCCCGGTCGCGCGGGCGAAGCCGACCAGTTGCTCGTCGGGCTCGCGGATGAACTCCACCCCGAAGCGGAAGATGCCGTAGAAGAGCAGGAAGGTGCCGACCAGCTTGCCCGGCTCGTAGCGGGCGCGGGTCTTCCAGAACATCACCCAGAGGATGGCGAACAAAGCGAGGCCTTCGAGCGCGGCTTCATAGAGCTGGCTGGGGTGGCGCGGCGGGCCGATCACCGTCATCCCGCCGATCACCTCGGGGAAGCGGACCGCCCACGGCACGGTGGTCGGCGCGCCCCACAATTCGCCGTTCACGAAGTTGGCGAGGCGGCCGAAGAATAGCCCGATCGGCACCACGCAGGCGACATAGTCGTGCAGCCGCAGCCAGTTCAGCTTGTTCTTCCAGGCGAGGTAGATGATCCCGAGACTGGTCCCGACGACGCCGCCGTGGAAGCTCATCCCGCCGTCCCACAGCTTGAACATCTCAATCGGGTCGGCGAGATATTTGTCGAGGTTGTAGAAGAGGATGTAGCCGATCCGCCCGCCCAGGATCACGCCCAGCGCGGCGTAGAAGACGAGGTCGTCGGCGTGGCGGCGGGCCATCGGCGCGCCGGGCTCGCGGATCAGCCGGAGCATGTACCAGTAGCCGAGGAAGATGCCGGCGAGATAGGCCAGGCTGTACCAGCGCAGCTGGAAGAAGCCGAGGTCGAGCGCGACGGGCGAAAGGTGCAGGCTGGTCCAGGCAATGCCGTTGGTCGCCGCCGCCATCATTGTCATCGTTTAAGCTCTTCCCCGTTGCAGGTGCCCGCCTCATAAGGAGGGCGCAAGCAAGTGCCAAGGAGAGCCGGATGCCCAGTGAACTCGACCAACGCTACGATGCGGTGTTGGCGGCGGTCACGGGTCCGGGCGGGCGGATCGTCACGGGCGAGGACGCGCTGGGGCGAACGGTGGTCACCAACTTCCCGCCGACGCTGCCGGGCTTCTTCAAGGCCTTCTGCGGGCTGAACGGTGCGGTCGAGGCGGTGGTCGCGGGGGACGAGCGGCTGACCTTCGCCGAGCTCGACCGCGTCTCGGACGAACTGGCGCGGGCGCTGGTCCACATTCACGGGATCGAGAAGGGCGACCGGGTCGGCATTGCGATGCGCAATTGCCCGAGTTGGATCGTCAGCCACATGGCGATCCTCAAGGCCGGCGGCGTGTCGACCCTGCTCAACGGCTGGTGGCAGGGACATGAGATGGCCCATGCGCTCGAGTTGACCGAGCCCAGGCTGATCATCGCCGACACCCAGCGTGCGACGCGGATGGCGGCGGCGTGCGGCAAGTGGCCGACGGTGGCGCTGCCGATCGAGCAGCCGATCGGCGAGGCGCTGGCGCCGTTGCTCGGCGATGAGGTCGCCGCCGACGCCCCGCTGCCTGAGCTGTCGCCGACCGACGACGCGACCATCCTGTTCACCTCGGGCTCGACCGGCGAGGCCAAGGGCGCGGTGTCTACGCACGGCGCGGTGACCCAGGCGGTCTACACCTATGCGACCAGCCTGATGTGCCTGCTCGGCATCCTCGAGAGCCTGGGCGAGGGCCCCAAGAACCCGCCGCGGACGCTGGTCAGCGTGCCCTTCTTCCACGTCACCGGCGAAATCCCGGTGCTGCTCAACAGCTTCGTCATCGGGCGCGGCATGGTACTGATGCCGAAATGGGACGCGGGCGAAGCGCTGCGGCTGATCGAGAAGGAGAAGATCACCTACTTCGTCGGAGTCCCGACGATGAGCCTCGAGCTGATGAACCATCCCGAGCGCGACAAGCATGACCTCTCGACGCTGACCGACATCGCCGCCGGCGGGGCGCCGCGCCCGGTCGCGCACGTCCAGCGCTTGAAGGAGAGCTTCGACACCGCCCAGCCGGCGCTCGGCTACGGGCTGACCGAGACCAACGCGGTCGGCTGCGGCAATTACTGGGGCAATTACATCGCCAAGCCGGCCTCGACCGGGCGTTCGCTGCCGTTCGTCAAGGTCGCTATCCTCGGGGCCGGCGACGCGCCGCTGCCGCAGGGCGAGCGGGGCGAGGTCGGGATCAAGGCCGCCGCCAACATCAAGGGCTATTGGAAGAACCCGCTGGCGACCGCCGCTGCCTTCAGCGCCGACGGCTATATGAAGACCGGCGACATCGGCTATCTCGACGCCGACGGCTATCTGTTCATCGTCGACCGAAAGAAAGACATCATCATCCGCGGCGGCGAGAATATCAGCGCGGCCGAGGTCGAAGCGGCGATCTACGGCTCCGACCGGGTCGCCGAGGCAGCGGTGTTCGGGGTGCCCGACGAAAGGCTGGGCGAAGTGCCGATCGCGATCGTCCATCCGGCCGAGGGCGCGGCGTTGAGCGCGGACGAACTGCGCACCTTCCTCGAACCGCGACTGGCGAGCTTCAAGATTCCCGGCCGCTTCATCATCGCCGACCAGCCGCTGCCGCGGCTCGGCACCGGCAAGATCGACCGTGTCGCGCTGAAAGCGCAGTTCGCCGCCTGATGCGCGCATGAAGGTCGATCGCCGCACGCTGCTGATCGGCGGCGGGGCCGGAGTTGGGCTGGTCGTCGCCTGGGGGCTGTGGCCGCGGCGCTTCACGCCCGACCTGCCGTTGGCCAAGGGCGAACGCGCCTTCAACGCCTTCCTCAAGATCGCGCCCTCGGGGCTGGTGACGGTGGCCGTGCCGCAGGTCGAGCATGGGCAGGGGGTGTGGACCGCCTTGCCGCAATCGCTCGCCGACGAGTTGGGTGCCGACTGGAAGCGGGTCGCGGTGATCCCGGCGCCGGCGGGGCACGCCTATGACAATGCGCTGGCGGGGTCGCTCGGCAAGGGGCGCGTGACCGGCGGCGCGACCTCGGTCCGCGCCTTTGGCGATCCGCTGCGCCAAGCAGGCGCGACTGCGCGGGCGATGCTGTGCGCCGCGGCGGCGGCTCGGTGGGGCGTCAGCGCCAGGGACTGCGACACCGCCGACGGATATGTCGTCCATGAGGGCCGCAGGCTGGCATTCGGCGAGCTGGCCGAAGCGGCGGCGGGAGAAAGGGTGCCGACCACTCCGATGTTGCGTGCCCGTCCCGCCGGGCTGGCGATGCAGCCGCTGCCGCGCCTCGACGGCCCGCCCAAGAGTGACGGCAGCCTCCGCTTCGCCGCCGACATCCGCCTCCCCGGCATGGTCTATGCCGCCGCGCTGATCGGCGAGCGGGTCGAGCGCGACATCCCCGGGCTACACAGCGGCGACGGCTGGGTCGCGGCGGTCGGGCCGACGAGCTGGGCGGCGCGGCTGATGCTCGCCAAGGCGGCGCCGGCGTTCCGCACCACCCGCCTCGACGACCGCGGCATCGAGCTCGCCATGGCCGCCGCGCTCGAGGGCGAGGAATTGCCGCCGCTGACCGGCCGCACTGTCACCGCCGACTATCGGATGGCCGCCGTCCCCCATCTCGCGCTCGAGAGCCCAAGCGCCACCGCACGGTGGACCGACGGTCGGCTCGAACTATGGGCGGGGACCCAACGCCCCGACGAGACGCTGGCGGGCAGCGGCTCGGCGCCCGGCTCGCACCTCTACCCGCTGCCGGTCGGCGGTCCCGACCATCGGCTGTGGAGCAATGAGGCGGCGCCGATCGCCGCCGCGCTGGCGCGCACGCTCGGACGCCCGGTGCAGGTGACGCTAAGCCCGGCGCACGCCCGCGCGATCGACCCGGTGCTTGCGCCGGCGCAGGCTCGTTTCCGCGCCCAGCTCGGCCCCGACAACCGGCTGCTTGCCTGGGTTGGGCGGGTGGTCGGGAGCGCGGCGGTGGCGATCCCCTACACGGTGCCGCAGGTCGACCTGCGGCTGGTCGACCCGGCGCTCAAGCTGCGCACAGGACCCTTGCGCGGGGGTGAGGAACTGTTCGGCGTATTCTCCCGCGAAAGCTTCGTCGACGAACTGGCGCGGCAGAGCGGGTTCGAGCCGCTCGCCTTCCGGGTCGCGATGCTCGGCGGCCATCCGCGGTTGGCGCGGGTGCTGACCACCGCCGCGGCGCTGGGCGGCTGGGACGGCGGCGGGGCGGGCAGCACGCTCGGCCTCGCGGTGCATAGCGCCTACGGCAGCCACGCCGCTTTGCTCGCCAGCGCGACGGTCGGCAGCGACGGACAGGTGGCGGTCGATCGGCTGGTCTGTGCGGTCGACTGCGGGCGGGTCGTCAATCCGCAGCTTGTCGGCCAGCAAGTCGAATCCGCGCTCCTCGCGGGACTGGCCTACGCCCGCACGGCGGTGCCGAGCTTCAGCGACGGCCTGCTTCGCGGCGGTGGCGGCCGCGCCGGCAGAATGGCCGGGGTGCCGCGCATCGGGGTCGAGGTCATTCCGAGCGCCGCCACCCCTGGGGGGCTGAGCGGCCTTGCGGTTCCTCTCCTCGCGCCAGCTGTCGCAAATGCCGTAGCGGCGGCGAGCGGCAGGCGCTTGCGCGCGCTTCCGTTCGACCCGATGGCGGCGGCATGAACCCGCCCGCCGATCATCCCGCCATTCTCCCGCGCAAGGTCGGCGTGCTGCTGATCAACCTCGGCACCCCAGATGCGCCAGAAGCGCCGGCGGTCCGCCGCTACCTCGCCGAATTCCTTTCCGACCGGCGGGTGGTCGAGATCCCGCCGCTCGCGTGGAAGCCGATCCTCCACGGCATTATCCTGCGCACCCGCCCGAAAAAGTCGGCGCACGCCTACCAGCAGGTGTGGACCGACGAGGGCAGCCCGCTCGCCGCGATCACCCGCCGCCAGGCCGAGGCGTTGCAGGCGCGCTGGGGCGAGCGGGTGATGGTCGATTGGGCGATGCGCTATGGCAACCCCGGCATCCGCCCGGCGGTCGAGAAACTGTTCGCCGCCGGCTGCGACCGGATCCTCGCCGCGCCGCTCTATCCGCAATATTGCGCCGCCACGACCGCGACCGCCAACGACAGCCTGTTCGGCTATCTTGCCGAATTGCGCTGGCAACCGGCGCTCCGGACGCTTCCGCCCTATCATGACGACCCCGCCTATATCGGCGCGCTGAAGGCGAGCCTCGAGCGGCAGCTCGGCGCGCTCGACTTCGCTCCCGACCGGCTGCTGCTGAGCTTCCACGGGATGCCCGAGCGGACGCTCATGCTCGGCGATCCCTATCATTGCCACTGCCGCAAGACCGCGCGGCTGGTGGGTGAGCAGCTTTCCATTCCGACCGACACCGCGTTCCAGTCGCGGTTCGGGCGCGCCAAGTGGCTCGAGCCCGCGACCGAGACCGTGCTCGCCGCCTATCCGGGGCAGGGGGTCAGGAAGCTGGCGATCGCCGCGCCGGGCTTCTCGGCTGACTGCATCGAGACGATCGAGGAGCTCGGCATCCGCGGCAAGGAGACGTTCGCGTCCTCCGGCGGCACCCACTTCGCGCGGCTCGACTGCCTCAACGACAGTGCGGAAGGGATGGATATGCTCGACACCATCCTCAGCCGTGAACTTGCGGGCTGGGTGCCGCCTGCCTAAGCCCCTCCTTTGGAGGAGATACAGCATGGCCCGAGTAGCAATCGTGACCGGCGGCAGCCGCGGCATTGGCGAGGCGATCAGCATCGCGCTCAAGAATGCCGGGATGATCGTCGCCGCCAATTACGCCGGCAATGACGAGCGCGCCAAGGCGTTCACCGGGCGCACCGGCATCCGCGCCTTCAAGTGGGACGTCAGCGACTATGACGCCTGCCAGGCCGGCGTCCGCCAGATCGAGGAGGAGCTCGGGCCCGTCGACGTGCTGGTCAACAACGCCGGCATCACCCGCGACACGACGATGAAGCGGATGGACCATGCCAAGTGGCAGGAGGTGATCGACACCAATCTGGGCGGGTGCTTCAACATGGCCAAGGCGGTGTGGGAAGGGATGACCAGCCGCAGCTACGGACGGATCGTCAACATCGGCTCGATCAACGGGCAGGCGGGTCAATACGGCCAGGTCAATTACGCCGCCGCCAAGTCGGGCATCCACGGCTTCACCAAGGCGCTGGCGCAGGAAGGTGCGCGCAGCGGCATCACCGTCAACGCGATCGCCCCGGGCTATATCGACACCGACATGGTCGCCGCGGTGCCCGAGGAAGTGCTGGGCAAGATCGTCGCCAAGATTCCCGTCGGCCGGCTCGGCAAGGCCGAGGAGATCGCCCGCGGGGTCGCCTTCCTGTGCGACGTCAACGGCGGCTTCATCACCGGTTCGACCCTGTCGATCAACGGCGGGCAGCACATGTACTGAGCGACGCGCCGAGCGCAGCGAAGCCCGCCACGGCGGGCAAGCTGCGCGAGAGACGCGGAGCGCCGGCCGGCCTGCGGCGTTGAACGCCGACAGGACCGACGCAGCGGATTTACTCCGCTGCGGCCCGCTAGGATGAACTCTTGCCCGAAACCCTCACCTACGCCCCGCCGGTCAAGCGCAGCGTGCTCGTCGCCGGCCACCAGACCAGCGTCAGCCTGGAGCCTCTGTTCTGGCGCGCGCTCGAGGTGGCGGCGGCGGACATGGCATTGCCGGTCAACGCGCTGGTCGCGCTGATCGACGAGGAAAGGCTGAAGGTGAGCGAGCCGCCCAACCTGACGTCGGCCTTGCGTCAGTGGCTATTCGGACGCGCGCTCGGGAATTGAGAGACTGAAAACCCGCTCGTCCTGAGCGGAGGCCGCTAGGCCGTAGTCAAAGGGCGCATCGCGAATCGCCCTTCGACTTCGCTACGCTTCGCTCAGGACGAGCGACACTTAGCCTGCTGCGCGCAGGATCGCCTCGGCGAACCGGGGTTTCGCTTCCTCGGCGCAATGCAGGAACAACGCCGGTTCGATCAGCTCGAGCTCGATCACCTGCAGCGCGCCGTCCAGCCCTTCGACCAGATCGACCCGCGCATAGGTGGCCTCGCCCGGCGCGAGCGCGAGTGCGGCCTTGGCCAGTGCGAGCGCGCCCGCGGGCGGGTCGCACGCCAGCGTCTCACCGCCGAAGTTGGGCTGGACCCGAAAGTCACCGCCGACCGGGCGCTTGACGACCGTGTGGCTGAGCTCGCCGCCGAACAGGATGAGCGAATATTCGCCGGTGGTCTGGATGGTCGGCAGCCACGGCTGGATCAGCATCCGCTGGCCGTGGACGTCCTCCGGCACGTGCGCCGCCTCGCCCTCGCGCAACCGATAGGTACCCGACGCGCCGGCCGAGACCGGCGGCTTGATCACCACCTGATCGGTGCCGAGCGTCCCGAACGCCGCCGCCAGCGCCGCTTCGTTCAGATGATCGACCTCGAGCGTCGGCACGGTCGGCACTCCCGCCGCGCCGAGCTGTTTAAGATACACTTTGTCGCTGTTCCAGCGCAGCAGCGCCGCCGGATTGATCACCCGCTTCGCCTCACGCTCGGCGCGGTCGAGGAAGGCGAGCCACTCGGGATATTGGAGATGGTAGCCCCAGGCGACCAGCGGCAGCACTGCGTCGAAGCCGGCAAGGTCGCCGGCCTGCGACCACGGCCGCGCGGTCACCTCCGCCCCCGCCTCGCGCAGCGCGCCTGACTGGACGTCGAAAGCCCAGCCGAACTCCTCCGGATAGGCGGGGTCCGGGGTCAGCAGCAGCAAATGCGGCATCAGCGCGACAGCAGGATCCGCGCCTGGTTGGCGATCTGGGCGAGCATCGGCACCGTCGGATTGGCGCTGGCGCGGGCGCGGGCGACGACTTCGCGGAACTGCTCTATCCGCGGAGCATGGCGCTCGCACCAGCGCTCGACCGCCGCCTCGGGATCGTCGCCGCGGCTGCGCGACAGCCAGTCGAGCCGGAGCTGCTCGAACTCGCGCGCGAGGCCGGCGACGAGCAGCCGCTCCCACTGGTCGGCGGGGGCGAAGCGGCCGATCTGCCCGGTCGCCCAGTCGATCCCCAGCGCTTCGCCCAGGCGGACGTAGGCGTGGGCGATCTTGAGCTCGTCGGTGTCCTTACGGGCGGCGAGCGCGGCGATGCCGAACACGCCGTCCAATTCGAACAGCTTGACCATCCCGCGGGTGATCTCGGGGCTCGCGCCCAGGGCCTGCAGCCGCTCGCGCCGCTCCCCGGCCTCGTGCCGCACTTCCTCGCGGATGATGTAGCGCGCGGCCGAATTGACCTTGCTCATCCCCGGTTCGAGCAGCGCGACCAGCTTCGACAGGCTGGTCTCGCCGCCGCCGGCGCGGAGGATGTCGGCGATGTGCGCGCGGATGCTGACCGCGGCGAGGCTGAACAGCTCGAGCCGGGCGTTCTCGGTCAGGTCGGCGCCGTCGATCCGGTCCCACAGCACGCGCAGCTGGAGCAGATGTTCGGCGGCGAGAAACGCCACTACCACCTGCGCGAGGCTGGCCCCTTCCTCCTCGGTCATGTCGAGCGCGGTGCTCGGCCCGAGGCGGTTGACGAAGCGGTTGGCGACCTTGGTCGCGACGATCTCGTGACGCAGTCGGTGGGCGAGGATCGCCTCGCGGTGGGCGCGGCGCATTGCCGACGGGAAGGCCTCGAGCAGTTGCGGCTGGAGCAACGGATCGTCGGCCAGCGGCTTCTTCTCGGCCGCTGCCTGAAGCGCGATCTTGGACAGGCTGATCAGCACGCTCAATTCGGGGCGGGTCAGCCCGCGGCCGTCGCTGGCACGGCGCAACAATTGCTCCGACCCGTCGAGCCCTTCGACCCGGCGGTCGAGCCGGCCGCTCGCCTCGAGCAGTTCGAGCGTGCGGACCTGGCTGGGCAACGCCGCCACCCCGCCATGCTCGGCGATTGAGATCGCCAGCGTCTGCAGCCGGTTGTCCTCGAGCACGAGCTGGCCGACGTCGTCGGTCATCCGCGCGAGCAGCAGGTTGCGGTCGTGTTCGGACAGGCGCCCCTCGCGCATCTCGCGGTTGAGGGGGATCTTGATGTTGACCTCATTATCCGAGCAATCGACGCCCGCCGAATTGTCGATGAAGTCGGTGTTGCAGCGGCCGCCGCCCAATGCGAACTCGATCCGCGCGGCCTGGGTGATGGCAAGGTTGGCGCCCTCGCCGATGACCTTGGCCTTGATCTCGCTGGCGTCGACCCGAAGCGCGTCGTTGGTGGGATCGCCGACGCTGCTGTTGGCCTGGGTCGAGGCCTTCACATAGGTGCCGATCCCGCCGAACCAGATGAGGTCGACCGGCGCCTTCAGGATCGCGTTGATGAGGCTGGTCGGGTCGATCGTCTCGGCCTCGATGGAGAGTGCCTCGCGCGCTTCCTTGCTGAGACGGATCGACTTCTCGGTCCGCGGGACGATCATCCCGCCGGGGCTCAGTTCCTTGCGGTTGTAATCGTCCCAGCTCGACCGCGGCAGCTCGAACAACCGCTGGCGCTCACGCCAGGCGTCGGCGGGATCGGGATTGGGATCGATGAAGATGTGGCGGTGATCGAAGGCGGCCACCAGCTTGAGACACTTGCTGAGCAGCATGCCGTTGCCGAACACGTCGCCCGACATGTCGCCGCAGCCGACCACGCGCACCGGCGACGACTGGATGTCGGTGCCCATCTCACGGAAGTGCCGCTGGACCGAGATCCACGCGCCCTTTGCGGTGATTCCCATCGCCTTGTGGTCGTAGCCGTTCGAGCCGCCGCTGGCGAAGGCATCGCCGAGCCAGAAACCGTGCTCGAGCGCGATCTGGTTGGCGACGTCGGAGAAGGTCGCCGTGCCCTTGTCGGCGGCGACCACAAAATAGGGATCGTCGCCGTCGTGGATGACGACCTGCTCGGGGTGGACGACCTTATCGTCGACGATGTTGTCGGTGACCGACAGGAGCGAACGGATGAAGATCCGGTAGCTCTCGGTCCCCTCGGCCAGCCAGGCGTCGCGGTTGACCGACGGCGGCAGCTGCTTGGGATAGAAGCCGCCCTTGGCCCCGGTCGGGACGATGACCGCATTCTTGACTAGCTGGGCCTTCATCAGGCCGAGGATCTCGGTGCGGAAATCGTCGCGCCGGTCGGACCAGCGCAGGCCGCCGCGGGCGACCGGGCCGCCGCGCAGGTGGATGCCCTCGACGCGGGGTGAGTAGACCCAGATCTCGCGGTAGGGGATCGGCGCCGGCAGCCCCGGGACCTTGGTCGGGTCGAGCTTGAACGCCAGCGCTTCGGCCGCCGCCGGGGCGAAGGCGTTGGTGCGGAGCGTGGCGGCGACCACCGCGCGGAACAGCCGCAGGATGCGGTCGTCGTCGATCGCCTTGACCGTGGTCAGCGCGTCGTCGAACGAATCGTTGGCCTTGGCGACCTCGGCGTCGCGGTCGGCGCGGCTGGCGGGATCGTGGGCGGCGTTGAACCAGCGAATGAGCGCGCGGGTCGCGCCGGGCGAGCGGCGCAGCGCCTCGACGATGGTCAGCAGGCCGTAGGCGACGCCGGTCTGGCGCAGATAGCGGAACCATGCGCGCAGCCACACCACCGGCTGCGGGTCGAGCCCGGCGAGCAGCACGAGCTGGTTGAACTCGTCATTCTCGGCGCGGCCTTCGAGGACGGCGCCGATCGCGGTCTCGATCACCTCGGCGCGGGCGAGCAGCGCCTCGGTGCCGTGGCCGTCGGGAAGGGCGACGAGGAAGTCGTGGATGTGGCCGAGGGTGCCGTCGCCAAGCGCGGTCGGCTGCTCTTCGAGCACGCGGAAACCGAAATTCTCGAGCACCGGGACGGCGTCGGACAGCGGCACGATCGAGCCCTGGCGATAGACCTTGAGCCGCAATTGTCCGGGACGTTCGCTGCCGCCGCGCAGCAGGCGGACGCCGCGGTGGGTGTCGCCGTCGAGCGCGCACAGGCGGAGGATGTCCGCCGCCGCCTCGTCCGACGCGGTGCGCAGGCGATAGCCCTCGGGGAAGCTGGGGAGGTAGCTCAAGGCGAGGCGGGTGGCGCGGCCGCTGCCGACCTGCTCGACCAATTGCGCTTCGACCGACGGGGCCCAGCCGCGAACCATCTCGACCAATTGGCGGTCGAGCGCGGCGACGTCGGGGAGCGGGCGCGAGGGGTCGAAGCCAAGGGTCAGGCGGATGAGCGCCAAGTCGCCGTCGCCGAGCTCGATCGAGAAGCTCTGCACCGAGCTCAGCACGGCTTCCTCGATCATCCGGCTGATCGCCAGCCGGCGGCTGGTGGTGAGCTCGTCGCGCGGGAGCCAGACGAACGCGAACAGATGGCGGCGAAGCGCGCCGGGGAGGAGCAGCAGCGCCGGCCGCGGGCGGTCAGCGAGGCTCATCGCGGTCAGCGCGGCGGCGCGCACCTCGGCGGTGCCGAATGAGACCAGCAGGTCGTGGGGCAGAGTCGAGATGACGTGCGCCAGTGCCTTGGCGCCATGGCTCGAGGGGGCGAAGCCGAACTCCTCGTCGAGCGCGGCGAGGTGCTGGCGGAGGACCGGGACGTCGAGCGGCGGCGAGCGCAGTGCGGCGCTGGTCCACAGGCCGGTGTGGAGCGAGACGCTGCCGTCAGCGCGGCGGACCATGACGACATCGAGCGGGACCCGGCGGTGGACCGGCGAGATGCGGTCGGCCTTGAGGATCAGGACGCGTCGGTCCTCGCCCGCGAGATGCTCCACGGCCGCGCTGCCGAGGCCGCCGTCCCACAGCTCGAGCTTTTCGTCGCGGAGGATGCCGAGACCGTTGCTGATCCGGCCGTCGGGGGCGAGGTCGGCGTGACCGAGCAAGGTGAAATGGTTGGCCGCGAACCAGTGGAGCAGCGCGGCATTCTCGGGGTCGTCGGCCTCGAGCGCGGCGGCGTCGGCCTGCATCTGCGCGCGCATCGGCTGCCAGTCGGCGACCGCGCTGCGGACGTGGTCGAGCACCGCCTCGACGTCATGCGCCAGTTCCTGCCGGCCGCGCGCGTCGGCGCGGTCCAATTCGACGTAGATGAGCGACTCAGGATTGCCCTCGCCGATCGCCTGGAGGCTGCCGTCGGGATTGCGGCCGATCTTGAGGATCGGGTGGAGCAGGCGGCGGACGGTCAGCCCGTGCCCGGCGATGACCCCGGCGACGCTGTCGACCAGGAACGGCATGTCGTCGTTGACTACTGCCAGCCGCATCGTCCGCCGCCCGGCCTCGCCACCCAGCGACTGGAGCTTGAGCGCGACATGGCCGGGTTCGCGCTTGGCCGACACCTCGGCGACGAAGCGCGCGGCCTCGTCCTGTTCTTCGGGGGTGAATTCGGCTGTCTCGCCCGGGAGGGCGCCGCGGATCAATGCCTCGCGCAACTGGTCTTCGAGGGACGGCGCAACGCGCTCACCTGCCAACATGCTTTTGTCGTGCCCGGTCTGTGAAGGATGGCCGGGGCTTTAGGCCCGGGCGGGCAGGGGGACAACCCTACCCGCCGGGCAGAAGGTCAGTGCGCCGCCTTCTTCATCGCCTTTTCGAGCAGCGCTTCGTCGGTGACCGCTGCCACCGGCGAGACCGAACCGTCGGCGTCGCGGCGCACCAGCACCAGCGCGAACTCGCCATTGCCGGCGAGCTGGCCGAGCGGCTGCGCCTCGGCGCTGCGCAGGCGGCTGATCGCGCGGTCGCGCCAGGTCGGGGCGGGCTGGGCGGTCGGGCGGCGTTCGCGGCGCTCGGCCTCAACCATCGCCTTGAGGCCGCCTTCCATGCTGTCGATGAAAGGCAGGAACTCGCCCGCCTCGATGCCCTGGCGCGCGCCGTAGGACAGCGCCGCGGCATATTCGGTCAGCCGCGCCTTGTCATAGTCGACGCCGAAGACGAGCTTGGCGACCGCGGTCATCGGCGCGCGCGCCTGCACCGAGATGCCGCTGTCCTCGAGCAGGCGATCATATTCGACCGGCGCGCTCACCGCGGCGCAGGCGAAATCATAGGCTTCGGCGAGCGCGCGGTAGAGCGCCTGGCGGCTACGGCCGTCGGCCGCCTTGGCGTCCTCGGCGGTGGCGCGGGCGGCGGTCAGCCATTCGTCGAGGCTCGCCTCGCCGGCCTCGTCGGCGAAGGCATGGTCGCTTTCGGCTTCCTGCTGCCAGGCCGACAATTGCTCCTCGTCGGCGACCGGCTCGATCGGCACCGGCACGTCGCCGATCGACACCGAGGTGATCGTCGCGACGGGCAGCGGCGCGGGCGCGGGCTCGGGGGCGGGCTGGTGGGTGAAGTCGGCGACGGGCGTCGGCGCTTCGTCAGCGACGAAGTCCTGCACGACTGGTTCAGGGGCGCTGTAGCCGGCGAATTCCTGCAGCCACGCCTCGGGCTGGGTGTCCTCGGTCTGGTCGAAGCCGCCGAACGGCACCGCGCTGATCGTGTCCTCGGCCGAGCTCTCCGAAGCGGTTTCGGCAGCGTGCGGCTCGGGCTCGTAGGCGGCCATGTCGAGTTCGAGCACGTCGTCGGGGGTCTCGATGGGCTCGGCCAGTTCGAACACTTCGTCCTCAAACGCGGCGGCTTCGGGCTGCTCGTCCTCGGCCTCTTCGCCGTAGATCGGCGCGTCGTCCTCACCGAACGCGCTGCGGCCCATCAGGTGATCGAGCCCGGCGACCGGCTGCGGCGCTGGCTCGTCAGACAGTTCGAGCACATCGTCGGCAGGCGCAGCGGCTTCCTCGACGATGTCGACCTCGTTCCAGTTGAACACGCCGTAGACGAAGTCGATCGTGTCGCCGTCCGACGAAAAGGGCATCAGGATGCCGCGATAGGCGTGGCCCTGGCCGCGCTGGTTGCGGAAGCTGGTTTCGAACCCGACCGGCGCGCGGCTGTCGAGGATCTGGTCGTGATAGGAAGGCAGCCGCGCCACCAGCGAGCCCGCAGGGGCATCGGCCAGCCGGTCGCTGTCGGGATCGAGGTCGCACTCGCGGCGCAGCGCGGCGCCGACATAAGCGGTCGTCGCGCTGGCGGGGCCGCTGGTGAAGTCGATCAGCACGCTATGCTTGGCGAATTCGGCGATGCTCGACGGCTCGAGGTCCTCGATCGAGGGAAAATCGCGTCCGTTGAGGAGCGAGGTCCAGTAGTTGTAGGCCTTGACCTGCATCCGCCGCTCTTCGGCATCGTCGAGGACTTCGGGGGTGTCCGCGGCATGGCTGCCGAACGCCGGCTCGAGCTCGCTGGCGAAATCGCGAAAACTGTCCATCGGTACCCCACGCCCTTTTCCCAAGAATTCCGGGATGATCGTGTGGCAGGTCAAGGTTACCAAAGCGTTATGGATTTCGGCTCGACTCGCATCTGAATCGTCCGGTCGCAATGACCATTCGTTTCTGCTCGGTTGGCGTTCCCGCCATTATGGCGTCGAGCCCGATCCGCGATGCGCGCTACTGGCCGGAGGAGCGGGCGCTCGAGCTGTGCTTCGCGACCGGGCGCCGCTTCCTTTATCTCGGCGTGCCGCCGCGGGTGGCGGAAAGTTTCGTCGATGCGCCGTCCAAGGGGCGCTTCTTCAACCAGGCGATCAAGGGCCGCTTCCTGTGCCACGAACTCGCCAGCCCGGCGGCGCCGCGGCGACGGCGGGCCGCCAACGACTGACCTCTCCTGATTGACCGGACGCGGGACGCTACGGAACCGCGCTCCCGCTCGCTGGTTCGTTACGCCAGTATAACAGGAGGGACTTTCATGGCCGATCTCAACAATGACGGTGTCAACGACACCGGCCCGACCGTCGAGCGCACCACCATCGTCGAGACGGGTGGCGGCGGCGGCAGCGGCGGCGTGATCGCGGTAGTGCTGCTGGTGCTCGTGCTCCTGCTGCTCGCCTACGTGTTCCGCGACAGCCTCGGCTTCGGCAGCCACAAGACCGAGGTCAAGATCCCCGACCAGATCAACGTCAACGTCAACTGACGACCTTCGGTTCGTCGCGCGGAAAGCCCGCTCGTGCCTGGCACGGGCGGGTTTTCTCTTTTCCGCGCCGGGCGTAGAGCGGCGTCCATGCCCAACGACGATCCTTGCGATTACCAGACCGGCTTCGGCAATCACTTCGCGACCGAGGCGGTCACCGGCGCGCTGCCGCAGGGGCGCAACAGCCCGCAGAAGCCCGCCTTCGGACTCTACACCGAGCAACTGAGCGGCACCGCCTTCACCGCGCCCCGGCACGAGAACCGGCGCTCGTGGCTCTACCGCCTGCGGCCGAGCGCGGCGCACCCCGCCTTCACCCGCTATGAGGGCGCCGAGCTGTTCGCCCCCGGCACCGTCCGTCACCCGTTCGCGCCCAACCGCCTTCGCTGGGGCCCGCTCGAGGTCGAGGCCGACAAGGACTGGCTCGACAGCCTCACCACCATGTGCGTCGCCGGCGAGGGCCCGCAGGCGCAGGCGGGCGTCGCCATGCACGTCTATCGCTGCGGCCGGGACATGGAGCAGAGGGCGTTCGTCAGCGGCGACGGCGAATTGCTGATCCTGCCCGAGCAGGGCGGGCTCACCCTGCTGACCGAGCTCGGCCGGATCGACGTCGGCCCAGGCGAAGTCGCGCTGATTCCGCGCGGAATCCGCTTCCGGGTGACGCTCCCCGACGGCCCGGCGCGCGGCTATGTCGCGGAGAACCACGGCGCGCCGTTTCGGCTGCCCGACCTCGGCCCGATCGGCGCCAACGGCCTCGCCAACCCGCGCGACTTCGAGACGCCGGTCGCCTGGTTTGAGGACGTCGAAGGCCCCTACGAGTTGGTGCAAAAATTCCGCGGCTCGCTGTGGCGGACCGAGCTTGGCCGCAGCCCGCTCGACGTCGTCGCCTGGCACGGCAATTATGCGCCGTGCCGCTACGACCTCAAGAAATTCAACACCATCGGCACGGTCAGCTTCGACCATCCCGATCCCTCGATCTTCACCGTGCTGACCTCACCGAGCGACGTGCCCGGCACCGCCAACGTCGACTTCGTCATCTTCCCGCCGCGCTGGATGGTCGCCGAGGACACCTTCCGCCCGCCGTGGTTCCACCGCAACGTGATGAGCGAGTGCATGGGCCTGCTCTACGGTGCCTATGACGCCAAGGCGGAAGGCTTCCGTCCCGGCGCGATCAGCCTGCACAACCAGCTGAGCGGTCACGGCCCCGATCTCGCCACCTGGCAGGGGGCGAGCAACGCGGCGCTCCAGCCGCACAAGATCGAGGGCACCATGGCCTTCATGATCGAAAGCCGCTGGGTGTTCGCCCCGACCGCCTTCGCGCAGGACACCTCGGCGCTCGATGCCGATTACGACCAGGCCTGGGCCGATTTCCCGAAAGCGAAACTGCCGTGAGCGACCTCGACCACACCCACGCGCCGACGCTGACCAGCTGGGTCGACAGCGCCAACGGCCACCGCGATTTCCCGGTGCAGAACCTGCCCTTGGGCGTGTTCAGCGCCGAGGGTGCCGGCCGCCGCATCGGCGTCGCGATCGGCGACTTCATCCTCGACCTGACCCAGGCGGCCGAGCTGCTCGACGAGGAGTGGCGCGAGGATCTGGCGCACCCGGTGCTCAATGCGTGGCTGGCGCGCGGGCCGGAGGATCAACGTGCGCTCCGCCACCGTCTGTCCGAATTGCTCAGCGACGCGCGCTACCGCGACGATGTCGAGCCGCTGCTGATCGGCCAGTCCGAAGCGACGATGCACCTGCCGTGCCTGATCGGCGACTACACCGATTTCTACGTCGGCATCCATCACGCGACCAACGTCGGCAAGCAATTCCGCCCCGACCAGCCGCTGCTGCCCAACTATAAATATGTCCCCATCGGCTACCACGGCCGCGCGTCGAGCGTGCGGGTGTCGGGCGAGCCGGTGATCCGCCCCAGCGGCCAGCGCAAGCCGCCCGAGGCCGAGGCGCCCGTCTACGGACCCTCGCGTCGGCTCGATTATGAGCTCGAGCTCGGTGTGTGGATCGGGCGCGGCAACCGCCTGGGCTCGCCGATCCCGATCGGGGAGGCGGCGGATCATATCGCCGGCTATTGCCTGCTCAACGACTGGTCCGCGCGCGACCTGCAGGCTTGGGAATATCAGCCGCTCGGCCCCTTCCTCGCCAAGAACTTCCTCACCTCCATCTCGCCGTGGGTGGTGACCGCCGAGGCGTTGAAGCCCTTCCGTGTCCCCGCCATGGCGCGGCCGGCAGGCGATCCCGCGCCGCTCGACTATCTCGCCGATGCCGAGCCGAACCCGGGTCTCGGACTGACGGTCGAGGCGCTGCTGTCGACCGAAAAGATGCGCGCCGCCGGCCAGCCGGCGCATCGCCTCAGCCACGGCGATGTCGCGGCGGCGATGTACTGGACCGTCAACCAGATCGTCGCCCACCACAGCGCCAACGGCTGCAACCTCCAGCCCGGCGACCTCATTGGCACCGGCACGCTGTCGACCGCCGACGGCGATGGCCTCGGCTCGCTGCTCGAGATCAGTCAGGGCGGCAAGGCGCCGCTGACGCTGCCGGGTGGCGAGACGCGCAGCTTCCTCGAGGATGGCGACGAGCTGATCCTCACTGCGCGCGCCGAGGCGGACGGCGCGGTGCCGATCGGTTTTGGCGAGTGCCGCGGGCTGGTGGTCGCTTGATGCGCCTGGCCTTGTTGGCCGCTGCCGCATTGGCAGCCACGCCCGCCGCCGCCGCGCTGACCCCCGCCGAGCTGCGGATGGCCGCTACCATAAACGCCGAGCAGGGCCGCACCCTCGCGCTGCTCGAGCGGCTGGTGAACCAGAACAGCGGCTCGCAAAACATTGCCGGGGTCGAGGCGGTCGGGCGGATGGTCCGCGCCGAATTGGAGCCGCTCGGCTTCGACGTGCGCTTCATCCCGCTCCGCGAAACCGGCCGCGCGGGCCACCTCGTCGCCACCCATCGCGGGCGGGCGGGAACCAAGCGCATCCTGCTGATCGGTCACCTCGACACCGTGTTCGAGCCGGACTCGCCCTTCCAGAAATTCGTCCGCGAGGGCGATTTCGGACACGGGCCCGGCGCTGCCGACGACAAGGGCGGCGACGTGGTGATCATCGCCGCGCTGCGGGCGATGCAGGCCGCGGGCACGCTCAAGAATGCCAACATCACGGTGGTGATGACCGGCGACGAGGAGGATCCGGGCACGCCGCTGAGCCTCGCCCGCCGCGACCTGATCGCCGCCGGCAAGGCCGCCGACGTCGACCTCGATTTCGAGGGGCTGGTGCGCGAGAATGGGCAAGACATGGGCTCGATTTCGCGGCGTAGCGTGACCGACTGGACGCTCACCGTCCACGCCCGCCCGGGCCACAGCAGCGGGGTTGGCAGCAGCTCCTACGGCGCCAATTACGAGCTCATTCGCATCCTCGACCAGTTCCGCCGCGAGCTGCGCGAACCGAACCTCACCTACAACGTCGGGCTGATCGCCGGCGGGCAGAGCGCCACGCTCGACGCCGGCAAGATCCGCGCCGAGGTCGCCGGCAAGACCAACATCATCGCCGCCGAGGCGGTCGCCCGCGGCGATCTGCGCGCCCTCAGCAACGAACAAATCGCGCAGACCAAGCAACGGATGCAGCAGATCGTCGATCAGGGCCGGCTCGCGGGCGTCACCGGCGTCGAGCTGGCCTTCGAGGACGGCTATCCGCCGATGGCGCCGACGCCGGGCAACCAGCGCGTGCTCGACCGCCTCAACGGCGTGAACGCCGACCTCGGCTTGCCCGCCATGCCCGCGCTCGACCCGGTCAAGCGCGGCGCGGGCGATATCAGTTTCGTCGCCGCCGACGTCGACGGCCTGGCGGGCCTCGGGCCATCGAGCAGCGGCGACCATACTCCCGCCGAGCGGGTCGACCTCCCCTCGCTGTGGCCGCAGGCGACCCGCGCCGCGATCCTCATCAGCCGCCTCAGCAGCGAGCGCCGCGCCAGATGACCAAGGTCGTCATCAACCCCGCCCACCACCGCTTCGAACTCGACCTCGGCGACGGCGAAGTCGGTTTCGCCGAATATCACCTGCTGACCGGCGACCGCATCCTCTTCCCACACACGGTGGTGCCCGAGGGCCACGAGGGTCATGGCTACGGCACCAAGCTGGTCGAGGCCGGGCTCGCCTACGCCCGCGAGCATGGACTCAAGGTCGTCCCCCAATGCCCCTTCTTCCGCGCCTACATGAAGCGGCATCCCGAGACCCGCGGCCTGCTCGATCCGGCCTCGGCTCACCTCCTGGATTAGGGCCAATCGGCCGCAAACTGTGACCTCCCAGTCACTTGTCAGTCACCGCGGCCACAGGCCATAACCGCCCCAACGGCCGCGCCGTCGCGGCCTGGGGAGGAATAACACCATGTCGAAGTTCAGCCGCGCCCTGCTGGGCGCCAGTCTGTTCGGTCTCGCCGCGCTCGGCGCCGCCACGCCCGCGTCGGCACAGCGGGTCACCCGCATCGTCACCTTCGGCGACAGCTATGCCGACACCGGCAACCTGTTTGCTCTCACCGGCCTCAACCCGCTGACCTTCCAGAACGGCATCTATTCGACCGGGCGTTTCTCGGGCGGCACCAACTACATCGACACGCTGTCGCAGATTTTGAACGCGCCGGTCGAGAATTTCGCCGTCGGCGGTGCCACCGCGGTGCGCGGCAGCAGCTCGTCCTTCGACCTCCAGTTCGAGGTCGACCAGTTCCTCAACGTCGGCACCCAGTCGCCGGTGCTTCCTAACGGGACGCCGAGCTTCGGCCCGCACGATCTCGTCACCGTCTCGATCGGCGGCAATGATGCGCGCTACTTCCAGCAAGGCCTTAACAACGGCCGCACCCTGACCGATTCGATCAACGCGACGACCACGCAGTTCAGCCGCCTGGTCGGCGCGGGCGCACAGACGATTAGCGTGCTCGCCGGCAACACCGCGCTCTTACCCGAGGTCGCCACCAACCCGACCGCACAGGCGACCCGTGCGGCCTTCTCGACCAGCTACAATAATGCGGTACAGGCGCAGCTCGCCGGCTTCGCCGCCAACGGCGTGATGGTCCACTATCTCGACCTCACCAAGGTGCTGACCAGCATCCAGACCAACCCGACCGCCTACGGCCTCGGCAACGGCGTGGTTTGCGCGCCGACCCAGGCGAACGTCCTGTCGGGCTGCAAGGGCTATCTTTTCTACGTCGACGGGCTGCACCTGAGCTCGGACGGCTTCGCGGTGGTCGGTCAGTATGTCGCCGCGCAGCTGCGCGCGCCGCTGGTGCTCGGTGCGCCGATCAACCTCCAGCTCGACACCGCGCGCCAGTTCGGCCGCACGCTCGACAACCGGGTCGACATCAGCGCCGCGCGCGCCGGCGCGCCCGCCGAGGGCCTGCACCTCTACATCACCGGCGACGGCTTCCAGCGCAACGCCAAGGCAACCGAGCAGAGCGACCGCTTCGAGCTGCGCGGCTACGGCGTGACCGTCGGGGCCGAAGCGGGCCTCGGCGACAGCGGCGTGGTCGGCGTCGCGGTCAACTACGACCGCGACCGCGCCAGCGTCCGTGACGGCGGCGGCCTCACCGACAAGGGCAAGACCCTCCAGGCGGGCGTCTACGGCGGCGTCGCCGCCAACGGCCTGTTCGTCCAGGGTCATCTCGGCTACGGCCGCACCCGTCACAATATCGACCGCGTCGGCGTGGTCCTCCCGATCACCGCCGATCCCAAGGGGCATCACTGGGTCGCGGGCGCCAAGGCCGGCTATCTCGCCGATCTGGGTGGCCTCAAGGTCGGCCCGTTCGTCGCCGCCAACTATGCCAAGATCAAGCTCGACGGCTACACCGAGACCGGCGACGAGGCGCTGAACCTGAGCGTCAGCCGCCAGCGGGCCAAGGCGTTCGTCGGCAACCTCGGGCTCGAGGCGCGGACCAATTGGGACACCAGCGGCGTAATCGTCCACCCGTTCATCGCCGCCAGCGCAGAAAAGCTGCTGTCGGGCGATGCGCAGTTCGTCCAGTTCGCGCAGACGGCCTCGCCGACCATCGTCGACACCTGGCAGCTCGGCGACCGCTCGAAGAAGGTCTACGGCCGCATCACCGGCGGGGCGAGCGCGCCGCTCGGCGGCAAGGCCAGCCTCGACGTCCAGCTCGGCACCACCGTCGGCAAGAAGGAAGGCAATGAGGTCAACGCCCAGCTCGGCTTCAAGCTCGGCTTCTAAGGCCTCAACCTTGTGAAAAGGGCGTCGGCCGCGTGCCGGCGCCCTTTTTCATGTCCGCTATTTGGCGGCCTTGCGCAGCGCCAGCCGGACCAGTGCGTCGAGGCCGGCGTCGGCACCCAATTCCTCCTGCGCCGCCGCCACCGCCGCACTCGCCTCGGCCGGCTTGAAGCCGAGGTTGGCAAGCGCCGACAGCGCATCATTGGCCGCGCCGCCGCGGACCGGCGCCGGGCCGCCCGCGACGCCGACCGCCAGCCCGAGCTTGCCCTGCAGTTCGAGCGCGATCCGCTGGGCGAGCTTGGGGCCGACCCCGCTCGCCCGCGAAATCATCGCTTTGTCGCCCGCCGACACGGCGCGCGCCAGTTCGTCGGGAGAGAGGATCGTCAGGATCGCCAGCGCCAGTCGCCCGCCGACCCCCTGCACCGAGGTCAGCTGGCGGAACGCCTCGCGCTCGGCCGCCGAGCCGAAGGCGAACAAAGTCATGCTATCCTCGCGCACCTGCAATTCGGTCAGCAGCACGACCTCCCCGCCAGGCGCGGGGAGGGCGGAGAGCGTCTTGCCCGAGAGGAGGACGAGATAGCCGACCCCGGCCACGTCGACGACGGCGGTGTCGGACGAGGTTTCGATCAGTGTTCCGGCGAGGCGCGCGATCATGGCGATTGTTTAGCGCGCTTTCCCGACCCGTCACCCTGAACTTGTTTCAGGGTCCATGTCGTCAGCCACGGCTCGGTCGCAAAGATGGATGCTGAAACAAGTTCAGCATGACGGAGGATATCAGCGTACCCCGCGCCCGGCACTTGCCAGATGATGCGCATGGGTCACCGCCACCGCCAGCGCGTCGGCCGCGTCCGGACCGGCAATCACCGCTCCCGGCAGCAGCCGTGCGATCATCGCGTGGACCTGGTCCTTGGACGCGCCGCCGGTCCCGACCACCGCTTTCTTGACCAAGGTCGGGGCATATTCGCCGACCGCCAGCCCGCCCCGCGCGGCGCACAGCAATGCCACCCCGCGCGCCTGCGCCAGCTTGAGAGTTGAGCCCGGGTTCTGGTTGACGAACACTTCCTCCGCCGCCGCGGCTTCGGGACGGTGCTCAGCGATCAGCCGGTCGAGCGTGTCGGCCAGCTCGACCAGCCGCGTGGCGAAGGGCGCCGACGCTTTGGTTCGGATCTGCCCGTTAGCGAGGTGGGCCAGGCGATTGCCCTCGGCCCGGATCAGGCCCCACCCGGTGCAGCTGAGGCTCGGGTCGAGGCCGAGCACGATCACAGCTTGAGCCCGAAGCGCGGCCCGGCCCAGACCATCAGCAGATAGAGCAGCACCGTCAGCGCGCAGCCGAGCGCCAGGCTGAGGTAAAATCCGACGCCATTACGCAGCAGCGCCGGGATCAGCAGGAACATCGGCAGGCTCGGCAGGACGAACCAGAAGGTCGCCTGGGCATGCGCCGCCATGTTCGCCGCGTCGGGCTTGTCGTTCCACAGCCACAGCATGCCGAGCACCGACACCAGCGGCAGCGAGGCGACCAGCGCACCGAACCCTGGATAGCGCTTGGCGATCTCCGACACGGCGGCGACGATCGCGCCGCTCACCAGCGCCTTGACCGCCAGCCACCACATCAGCCGAGCTTCTCGGCCACCGCGTCGCTGATCTCGTAATTGCCCCACACGGTCTGGACGTCGTCGTCCTCCTCGAGCGTGTCGATCAGCTTCATCAGCTGCCCGGCATCGTCTTCGCCGACCTCGACCGGGGTCTGCGGACGCCAGGCGAGCTTGGACGATTCCGCTTCGCCGAGGCTGCCCTCGAGCGCCTTGGCGACCTCGTGCAGGCTGTCCTGCGCAGTCCAGATGCGGTGGCCGTCCTCGTCGCTCTCCACGTCGTCGGCACCAGCCTCGATCGCGGCCTCGAACACCTTGTCATTGTCGCCCGCGCTCGCCGGATATTCGACCAGCCCGAGACGATCGAAGCCGTGGCTGACCGAGCCGCTCGCGCCGAGGTTGCCGCCGTTCTTGCTGAACGCAGTGCGGACATTGGTCGCGGTGCGGTTGCGGTTGTCGGAAAGCGCCTCGACGATCAGCGCGACGCCGCCGGGACCGAAGCCCTCGTAGCGAATCTCCTCGTAATTTTCGGCGTCCGCGCTCGACGCCTTGTCGATCGAGCGCTGGATATTGTCCTTGGGCATCGACTGCGCCTTGGCGGCGAGCACCGCGGCGCGCAGGCGTGCGTTCATGTCCGGATCGGGCAGCCCCGACTTGGCCGCGACGGTGATCTCGCGGCTGAGCTTGCTGAACATCGCCGAGCGCTTCTTGTCCTGCGCCCCCTTGCGATGCATGATATTCTTGAATTTGGAATGGCCGGCCATTCTGGCGGGGCTCCTGACCTGATTGTGCAAGTGAAAAACGGTGCGGGACCCTTAGACGGATGAGTGAGCCGACGACAAGCGTGCGCCCCGCCGACGGCTTCGGTCCGGTCGCCTGGCGCGACTGGTTCGCCTTCCTCCGCAAGCCTACCCTTGCCGTTCCGCGCCAGCGCTTCGGCCTCGCCGCCATCGCCGCGGTCTGCTGGCTGCTGGTGCTCGACATCGCCTTCAACGTTCCGCTTGCGGCTCTACTGAGCTGGCTGAGCAAGCGCGAGACGTTGGCGCCGCCGCAATTCTCCGACCTCACCACCCACGGGCCGGTCTTCACTCTGCTGATGGGCGCATTGCTGGCGCCGGTGCTGGAAGAAATCCTGTTCCGCTCGTGGCTCGACGGGACGCGGCGGCACATCACCTTCTTTCTGATGGTGCTGCTGACTTTTGGCGCCTTCTGGAAATTCGGGGTGCAGGCCCAGCCGCTGCTGGCGATCGGCGTGGCGGCCGCGCTGCTGGTGGTCGGCGCGCTGCTCGTCTGGCACGCCGAGACGTCGGTGCCGCGCTGGTTCGCGCGCTATTTTCCGGCGATCTTCTACCTGCAGGCGGTCGCCTTCGCCGGGTCGCACTTCGGCAACTACCCGCTCGACCGCTTATGGCTGCTCGTGCCGTTCGTCCTGCCGCAATTGCTAGCCGGGCTGATCTTCGGCTTCGCCCGGGTGCGCTACGGGATGTGGGCGAACATCCTGCTCCACGCCAGCAGCAACGCGGTGTTCTTGACGCTGATGCTGGCGGGGCAGACGCCCCCGGCCTAGTGGAGGCCGAGCGCGTTGCGGTAGGTTTCGAGCAGCGCATCCTGCTCGTCGCGGGCGTTCTTCTCCATCTTGCGCAGCCGGACGATGGTCCGCATCGTCTTGGTGTCGTAGCCCGTCGCCTTGGCCTCGCCGTAGACGTCCTTGATGTCGTCCGCGATGCCCTTCTTCTCTTCCTCGAGCCGCTCGATGCGCTCGATGAACAGCCGCAGCTGTTCCGCCGAGACGTTGCCGTCCGCCATGATTTCCTCCCCGAGTGTCGGATTCTTGTTGTGGCGGGGCTGTAGGCCAGCCGCGCGAACCGTTTCAAGCGGTTGAACCACGCGGCGTTGCGGCTATGGCCGTTGCGCAACAAGGAGCAGGCATTTGGTACAGGCGGTCGGCCCGCGCGGGCGCAAGGTCCGGATTCTCGCGACACTGGGGCCAGCGAGCGACACGCGCGAGAAGATCGCCAAGCTGATGGCGGCGGGCGCCGACGCCTTCCGCATCAACATGAGCCACGGCGACCAGGCCGCCAAGGTCAAGCTCGTCCAGGCGATCCGCGGTCTCGAGGAGCAGACCAAGCGGCCCTCGACCATCCTGTTCGACCTCCAGGGGCCCAAGCTCAGGGTCGGCCGCTTCGCCGACGGCGGGGTCGAGATTCCGACCGGCAGCCGCTTCGTGCTCGACCGCTCGTCCGCTCCGGGCACTGCCGAGCGGGTCGAGCTGCCCCATCCCGAATTGTTCGAGGCGGTCGGCGAGGGCGACCGGCTGTTGATCGACGACGGCAAGATCCGCCTCCGTGTCTCCGCCATGACCGCCGACCGGATCGAGACCATCGTCGAGGTCGGCGGCCGGATCAGCGACAACAAGGGCGTCAACGTCCCCGACGTGCTGGTGCCGATCCCCGCGCTCACCGAAAAGGACCGCAGCGACCTCCAGTTCGCGCTCGAGCAGGGCGCCGACTACATCGCATTGAGCTTCGTCCAGCGAGCCGAGGACGTCGAAGAAGCGCGTGCGCTGATCGGCGACAAGGCCGCGCTGATGGTCAAGCTGGAGAAGCCCTCGGCGATCGACCGGCTCGAGAG
Source organism: Sphingomonas ginsengisoli An et al. 2013 (assembly GCF_009363895.1). Lineage (NCBI taxonomy): Bacteria > Pseudomonadati > Pseudomonadota > Alphaproteobacteria > Sphingomonadales > Sphingomonadaceae > Sphingomonas > Sphingomonas ginsengisoli (ex An et al. 2013). The sequence continues at coordinate 2,563,010 of NZ_CP045434.1, forward strand.
CATCCTCGCCATCGCCGACGCGGCGATGGTCGCGCGCGGTGACCTTGGCGTCGAGCTGCCGCCCGAGGCGGTGCCCGCGATCCAGAAGCGAATCGTCGCCCGCTGCCGTGAGCTCGGCAAGCCGGTGGTGGTCGCGACCCAGATGCTCGAGAGCATGATCCACTCGCCGACGGCGACCCGCGCCGAGGTCAGCGACGTCGCCAATGCCATCTACGACGGGGCGGACGCGGTGATGTTGTCGGCCGAAAGCGCGGCGGGCGATTTCCCATGCGAAGCGGTGCAGATGATGGACCGGATCGGCCGCACGGTCGAAGCGGATGCCGGCTATGCCGCGCGGGTCCACTTCACCGCCACCCCGGCCGAGGCGACCACCGCCGACGCGCTCTCCGAAGCGGCCAGCAACATCGCGCGCACCGTCCCGGTGGCGGCGATGGTCTGCTACACCAGCTCGGGCTCGACCGCGCGGCGGATCGCCCGCGAGCGCGGCCCGGTGCCGCTATTGGTGATGACCGCGAGCCGGATCGTCGCGCGCCGGATGGGGCTCGTGTGGGGCGTCCACGCGGTCAACACCCGCGACGTTTCGAGCTTCGAGGAAATGGTCGCCAAGGCCAAGCGCATGGCGCTGCGCACCAAGCTCGCCGGCGCCGGCCAGCGACTGGTCGTCCTCGCCGGCATTCCCTTCGGCACCACCGGCTCGACCAACGTGATGCACGTCGCCCAATTGGTCGGCGACGAGCTGGACGACTACGCGGGCGCCTGATCCGCCCTAGCGGGTGCCCGTCATTTTGTCGGGGGCACTGGTGATCGGCGCCTGCTCCTGCTCGAGCGGCGCCGCCTGGTTCCACAGCGCCAGCCGCGGCACGCAGTCGAGTTCGGCCGGCTGGAAGTCGAACGCGCAGATGCCGCAGTTCAATATCTCCGACTGCTTGTCGATTTGGAGGATGGTCGCTTCGTCGAGCTCCTCGAGGATGTAGCGCATGCAGAGCACCACCACCTGGTGGCAGACGATCAGCACCCGCCGCTCGGGATAATGGAGATTGATCGAGTTCATCGCCGAGCGCAGCCGCAGGATGACGTCGGCCCAGCTCTCCCCGCCCGGTGCGCGATGGTAGAATTTGCCGAGCCGCGCGCGATGCGCCGCTTCCTCGGGAAAGCGCTCGCGAATGCCGAGCGTAGTCAGCCCGTCGAACACTCCGAACTCGCGCTCGCGCAGGCGCTCGTCGATCACCGTGCGTGATTTGCCACCGGCCAATCCGTCGGCCTCGCAGATGTGGCGCGCGGTCTGGCGTGCGCGCAAATAGGGAGAGGAGAGGATGACCTCGGGTCGCTGGTCGTCGGGCAGCGCGGCAAACCAGCGCCCGGTCGCCTGCGCCTGCTCATGCCCGAGGTCGGACAGCGGCACGTCGACGTCGCGCACGTCGATCCCGATCTCGGCCAGCCCGCGCGCGTCGGCATGGTCGCGCGCGACATTTCCCTGGCTCTGGCCATGGCGGACCAGCCACAACCGGGCCGGCCAGTGCGATACCGGCATCCTCGCTCCTTCGATCCCCACTCAACCCCGTCATGCTGAACTTGTTTCAGCATCCATGGTGGGAGTGGCCGGGAGCAAGTCCAATACTCAGCATACGTTTGAGGATGGATGCTGAAACAAGTTCAGCATGACGTTTGCGGCGTGGCTCAGCGCCCCGGCAGTTCCTCGGCGTGGAGCATGAAGTCGGCAAGCGCCTCCTCGAGCGGGCGCATCACCTGCCCGCGGCTGGTGGCGAGCGTGTTGTCGGCCTTGGGACCGGCGCTGTCGAAAATCTTGCGCGCGCTCATGCCCGCACGGTCGGCGATGTCGTGGGCAAGGCCGTGCCAGCTGACGCTGCCCTCGTTGGCGAGGTGCCAGATGCCCTGCTCGCCATCGAGCAGCAGGTCGAGCGTCGCATGGACGAGGTCGGGGACGTAAGTCGGGCTGACGACACTATTGTCGCTGGCATGGACCTCCTCGCCGCGGTGGAGGCGGCCAAGCACGTCGTGGAGGAAGTTGTAGCGGTCCCACGGGCCGAAGAAGGCGCTGGTGCGGACGATCAGCGCGCGCGGATCGATCGCCAGCACACGGTGTTCGGCGTCGGCCTTGCTGCGCCCGTAGACAGTCGCCGGGCTGGTCGGGTCGGGTTCAAGGTAAGGTTCGCCCTTCTGCCCGTCGAACACCAGGTCGCTCGAGAAAGTGACGAAGGGGATGCCGCGACGGTGGCAGGCGGCGGCGAGCAATTCGGGACCGGTGGTGTTGATCGCGAAGCAGTCGTCCTGCCGGTGCTCGGCCTCTGGCACGCGAACGAAGCCGGCGGTGTTGATCACCGCCCATGGCTTGAGCTCCTCGAGCGCCCGGTCGATCGAGGCGGCATCGGTGATGTCGAGCGCGGCGCGGTCGGTCAGGCGGTGCTTGAGCCCGCGCCGATGGCAGATGCGTGCGAACGCCTGGCCGAGCGTCCCGGTCGCCCCGGTGATCAGCAAGGGGTGCGCGCCGAACAGCGCCTCGCTGCTCGCTTCGCCGCCGATGTAGAAGCGCTCGGGGCGCTTCCACCAGGGCTGGCCCGCGATCACCGGGTGGTCGAGCGGTCTGCCCTGCGCGAGGCTGGCCGCGGCGCGGGCGACCATCGTCGGGCGCGGGGTACCGCCGCGAGTATCGAAGGCGCCGACGTCGTAAAAGCCTTCGCGGCGGGTGATCAGCGAGCGCCAGTCGACATTGCCGAACAGCGACCAGATGGTCACCGCGCGCACGTCGACCCCTTCGCGGCGCACTTCCTCGGCCGCGTTCCACACGTCGTGCAGCCAGCGCACCTGCTCCTCGCGGGTGCAGCCGTGGTGGACCTCGGTGATCGCCAGCGGGATGCGGTAGCGCGCCCACGCCTCGCGCAGCCGGGCGGCGGGGCCGACCTTGCCGGCCAGCTGCGGCATCCGCACCGCTTCCAAGTCGACGTAGGTGTCGCGGCCGTTGCTGCCCGGCGCGACATGGCGGTAGCGGCCGGTGCGGCTGTCGAGGAAGCGCTCGCTGGTCAGATAATGGTTGATGCCGATGATGTCGGGCGTCGCCTCGCCGGTGGCGAGGAGGTCGAGCATCGCGGCGCCAGCATGTTCCTCGAGCGTCGCGCGGAAGGGGTGGTCGGGCCCGACCTTGCCGGCGAGCAGGTCCATGCTCAGCCAGCGCCGCTCATTCTCATGTTCGGCCTGATAGGCGAGCTTGGGGGTGGAGAAGGTCTTGCCGAGGTCCTCGGTCGAGACGTGCAGCGCGCCCGGATTGACCGCGCGGATGGCGCGCATCGCCAGCAGCGAGCCGGCGCATTCGTTGACCAGCGCCTTGATGAAGCTGCCCCAGTCGTGGGCGTGCGGATACCAGTGGCCGTAGAGCGCGGCGAAGCGCGCGGTGGTCAGTGGCTCGTTGACCGGGGTCCAGTGGTCGATCCACGGATAGCGCTCGGCGACCTTGGCGGCATAGTCGGCCAGTAATTGCGGGAACTTCGGATCGAGCAGATTGGTGAACCGCGGCCCCGACCCGTGGTGGACGAGCCCGCCGATGACCGTGATGCCGAGGTCGCGCAGCCGGCGCAGCCGCTCGTCGTGCCAGCTGAAGTCGAGCGCCTGCGGGTCGTCGCCGACCACCCGCTCCCACACGATCGGATAGCGAACCGTGCGGATGCCGAGCCGGGCGATCTCGTCGAGATCGGCCAGACGATAGGCGTGGCCGGTCTCGACCAGCTGGTCACGATATTCGTCGCCGATCCGGACGACCGTGCACTCCACCCCGCCCCATAATTCAAGCGGGGTGGTCACAGGTTCTCGGCTCTCCATGGCGGCGTCCTCCTGGCCTAGATGGCCAGGCGAAGCTCCTGGCGCGACGCGCCCAGCCCGGTGCGCTGCTGGTCCATCCGGCGGAAGGTGGCGAGCGCCTGCCCGACGATCTGGTCCATGTTGTAGTAGCGGTAGGTCGCCAGCCGGCCGACGAAGGTGACGCCGCTGGTCGAGTCGGCCAGCGCCTCATACTTCTTGAACAGCGCCTGGTTCTCGGGCCGCGGGATCGGATAATAGGGGTCGCCCTCCGCGCTCGGATATTCGAGCGTGATGGTGGTCCGCGGGTGCTGCTGCCCGGTCAGGTGCTTATACTCGCTGATCCGGGTGTAGGGGATGTCGACCGACGGATAGTTGACCGTCCCGACCTGCTGGAACTGCTCCTTCTCGATCGTCGAGTGGACGAAGCGCAGCGAGCGATAGGGCAGCTTGCCGAAGCGCCAGTCGAAATATTCGTCGATCGGCCCGGTGTAGATGATGTGCGCGGCGTCGACCTCGTGGCGGATGTCGCGATAGTCGGTGCCGAGCTGTTTGTCGATCAGCGGATGGTCGAGCATCTTCTCGAACATCTTGGTGTAGCCGCGGAGCGGCATGATCTGGTGCGCGTCGGTGAAATAGCGATCGTCGGTGTTGGTGCGGGTCGGGATCCGCGCGGTCACCAGCTTGTCGAGCTCGCTCGGATCGAGGCCCCACTGCTTGCGGGTGTAGCCCTGGAAGAACAGCTCGTAGAGCTCGCGACCGACCGCGTTGACGACGACGTCCTCGGAGGTCTGGATGTCGGCGACCGGTTCGGCCCGCGCGGCGAGGAAAGCCGCGGCGTCCTCGTCGGTCTTGAGCCCCGCGTTGAACAACTCGTTCAACGTGGTGCGGTTGATCGGGATCGGTACCAACTTGTCGCGGACGCTCGCGAGCACGCGATGCTCGTACGGCCGCCACTGGGTGAATTGCGACAGATAGCTGACGATCTCGTCGCTGTTGGCATGGAAGATGTGCGGCCCGTACTTGTGGTACAGGATGCCGTGCTCGTTGAGCTCGTCGTAGGCGTTGCCGCCGATGTGATCGCGCTTGTCGACCATCAAGACGCGGGCGCCATGCTGGGTCGCCAGCCGTTCGGCCAGCACTGAGCCGGCGAACCCGCAGCCGACGATCAGATAATCGTACTTCTTGGCCTTGGGCTGGTGGGTGTAGGCGCCGGCGTTGCCGAACGCCGGGCGCTCGATCTTGCGGGCGGGCTCGGTGACTTCGTCGATCAGCGCGGCCATCCGCGCCTGGGTGGTGTCCCAGCTCATGTCGGCAAGCGCCAAATCGACTTCGCCAAGCCAGTCGCTGCCGCTCTGCGTCATGTCGAGCAGGCGCTGTGCCGCGTCGACGAACTGCTCGGCGGTAGCGGCGATGCGCACGCCCGACAGCTTCTCATAGTGGCGCTTGACGTCGCGGATCGGGGTCGAGACCACCGGCTTGCCCGCGGCGAGATATTCGGGGGTCTTGGTCGGCGAGATGAAGCGCGTCGCCTCGTTGATGGCGAACGGCATCATCGCCACGTCCCAGTTGCCGAGATAGGCCGGCAGCTCGTCATAGCTCTTGCCGCCGAGGTAGTGGATGTTGGCGCGGCGCGGCAGCTCGTCTTCGCTGATCTTCACCACTGGGCCGACCATCACCAGCTGCCAGTCGGGCTTCATGTCCGCGGCCTCGGCCAGCAGCTCGAGGTCGAGCCGCTCGTCAATGACCCCGTAGAAGCCGAGCCGTGGATGCGCGATTGCCGCCTGGTCGGCCGGGTCTGCGATCCCCGCGCGAGCCGCGCCGAAATGCTTGCGGTCGACCGACGATGGGAAGGGGTGGACGTTGCCGTGGCGCTTCTTCTTCGCCTCATAAAGCGAATAGCCGCCGGTGAAGACCAGGTCGGCGGCTTCGAGCAGCTCGGTCTCGAGGTTGAGCAGTTCCTGCGGCGCGAAGCGGAAGGCCGACAGTTCGTCCATGCAGTCGTAGACGGTGGCCAGCGCCTCGAGATGCCGCGAGAAGGGCAGCATCATGGGGGTATAATACCAGCGCACGAACTTGCCCGGCAGGGTCGAGACATATTGGTCGAGCAGGCCCTTCAAGATCGTTTGCTGCTTGTCGCCGTCGAGCCCCTCGGGCAGCCGCGGGGTGACGATGGTCACGCCGGGCGCGTTCTTGGCCGGGCGCGCGTCGAGCGACGGCGCTTCACCGGCCGCAGCGGGGACGGGCTCTTCCCAGAAAACCACGGGCTGGGATTTCGCGAACCGCATCATCAGATGCTGCGGCCGCTGGGTAACGAATTCCCACCGCAAGTGCGAAAAGCAGATCAGCGTGGTGCGCGCGTTCGAGAGGGAAGGGACCGCCGAAGAGCCCGAAGCGGAAACGCCAACTTTCTCGAACATGCGAATGGAATCCTTTGAAAAAAGGCGAATGATTACGACGTAACAACAATCCGCCGATTCGGGTTCCGCCGACGGCGGATGAATTCGGCGTTAATTTGCTGCATTGCGGCAAAAGGCCGCTGCAACGCGCCAAAACGAGTGTTGGCGCGACCTGAAGAACGTCCGCTGCACGGCTGCGGTTCCGAGCAAGCGGGTCACGCCAGCGCCGGGTCGCGGGTGCGGCTGACCTTGCCGCCGACGCGGCCCGCGGCGGCCGCGCGATCGCGATCATTGGCGAAATTGCCGCCCGAGGCCTTGCCGCCCTTTCGCGCAATCTCGCGTTGGCGGGCCGGGTCCATCGCCGCGAAGCCGCGCTTCGTCTTGGTTTGGTCGGGCATGATTGAGAAAATCCTGTTCTTGAAAGGTTTAGGGTGTCCAATCATCGCGCAAGCGAGCGGTTGCGGTTCATAACTTTAGTTAGGACGATGGCCGGCCGTGGGCGGAAAAGTTGACGATTGCGCCCGCGCCGCCGAAGAGCCTGGGCCATGACGACGACCATCGCGGAACTGGAGCGCCGGCGCGAAGCCGCCCGGCTTGGCGGAGGCACGAAGCGCATCGAGGCGCAGCATGCGAAGGGGCGGCTGACCGCCCGCGAGCGCGTCGCCGTGCTGCTCGACGAGGGCAGCTTTGAGGAGCTCGACAGCTTCGTCGAGCATAACGCCACCGAGTTCGGGATGGCCGAGCAGAAGATCCCCGGCGATGGCGTGGTCACCGGGTCGGGCACGATCAACGGCCGGCTGGTCTACCTCTTCGCGCAGGACTTCACCGTCTTCGGCGGCCCGCTGTCCGAACGCCACGCGCAGAAGATCTGCAAGGTGATGGACGCGGCGATGAAGGTCGGCGCGCCGGTCATCGGCCTCAACGACTCGGGCGGCGCGCGCATTCAGGAAGGCGTCGCCAGCCTCGCCGGCTATGCCGAGGTCTTCCAGCGCAACGTGCTCGCCAGCGGGGTCGTGCCCCAACTCAGCCTGATCATGGGCCCGTGCGCGGGCGGCGCGGTCTATTCGCCGGCGATGACCGACTTCATCTTCATGGTGAAGGATTCGAGCTACATGTTCGTCACCGGCCCTGATGTCGTGAAGACCGTCACCAACGAGGTCGTCACCCAGGAGGAACTGGGCGGGGCGATCACCCACACCACCAAGTCATCGGTCGCCGACTTGGCGTTCGAGAACGACATCGACGCGTTGCTCGGCGCGCGCGAGTTCTTCGACTTCCTGCCGCTGTCGAACCGGGTGAACGTGCCCGAGCGACCGACCGAGGACCCGTGGGACCGCGTCGAGGAGAGCCTCGACACGCTGATCCCGCCGAGCGCGAACCAGCCCTACGATATGCACGAGCTCATCCGGAAGGTCGCCGACGAAGGCGACTTCTTCGAGCTTCAGCCCGCGCACGCCGGCAACATCATCATCGGCTTCTGCCGGATCGAGGGCCGCACGGTCGGCGTGGTCGCCAACCAGCCGATGGTGCTGGCGGGCGTGCTCGACATCAATTCATCCAAGAAGGCCGCGCGCTTCGTCCGCTTCTGCGACGCCTTCGACATCCCGATCCTGACCTTCGTCGACGTTCCCGGCTTCCTCCCCGGAGTCGGCCAGGAGCATAACGGCATCATCAAGCACGGCGCCAAGCTGCTGTTCGCCTATGCCGAGGCGACTGTTCCCAAGATCACCGTGATCACCCGCAAGGCCTATGGCGGCGCCTATGACGTCATGGCGTCCAAGCATTTGCGCGGGGATTTGAACTACGCCTGGCCGACCGCCGAAATCGCGGTGATGGGCGCCAAGGGCGCGGTGGAGATCATCTTCCGCAAGGACATTGGCGACGCCGAGGCGATCGCCGAGCGCACCCGTGAGTACGAGGAACGCTTCGCCAACCCCTTCGTCGCGGCGAGCATGGGCTTCATCGACGACGTCATCGAACCCCGCGATACGCGGCGGAAGGTGGCGCTGGGATTACGCAAGCTGCGCGACAAGAGCCTCGAAAACCCGTGGAAGAAGCACGACAACATTCCTTTGTGAGTTGAGCTCCCCCATCCGTCATGCTGAACGTGTTTCAGCATCCATGGTCGAGCCACGCCGTGCGTGACGACAAGGACCCTGAAACAAGTTCAGGGTGAAGGCATAGGATCGAAACCGAGTCCCACTGCGAGATCGTGCCAGTCCGGATTCTCACTCTCAATCAGATTGATCTTCCACTGTCGATGCCAGCGCTTGAGCTGCTTCTCCCGCTCAATCGCGTCGAGCATGGTTTCGAACGGCTCGAACCTCACCAGGAGCATCACGCCATAGCGCGTCGTAAATCCCTTCACCTCGCCACTGCGATGCTGATAGAGGCGCGCGACGAGATCGGAGGTTACTCCGACGTACAGCGTCCCACGGGGTTGGCTGGCAAGGATGTAAACGCACGGCAGCTTCACGGCCGCCGTGAATGCGGAGGAATGGATGCTGAAACAAGTTCAGCATGACGGTGGACAATGAAACTCGGCCGCCTGAACCACGTCGGGGTCGCCACCCCCTCGATCGAGCGCAGCGTCGAGCGCTACCGCACCCTGTTCGGCGCCGAGCCGCACGGCGAGCCGTTCGACCTTCCTGCGCAGGGTGTCCGCGTCTGTTTCGTCGATGCGCCCAACAGCCAGGTCGAACTGATCGAGCCGCTCGGCCCCGACAGCCCGATCGCCAAATTCCTCGAGAAGAATCCCGAAGGCGGGCAGCACCACGTCTGCTTCGAGGTCGACGACATCGAGGCCGCCCGCACCCACTTCGAAGGCCAGGGCGTCCGCATCCTCGGGCCGACCCGGATCGGCGCGCACGGGACGCCGATCTTCTTCGTCCACCCCAAGGACATGGGCGGCGTGCTGACCGAGTTCATGGAATCGCCCAAGCAGGCGCACTGAAAAGCACGCCTCAGCGCGTCTTCACATAGCGCCCCGGCGCGTCCTCGATCGCCTTGAGCTTACCCTTGCCCGGGACCCGCGCGCCCTTGGCGGGGACCTCGCTCGGGTCCTGCGCCTTTAGCCACTCGAGCCAATCGGGCCACCAGCTCCCCTTATGCTCGGTCGCCCCGGCGATGAACGCGTCGAGGCTCGCCGCATCGTCGTCGTTGACCCAATATTGGTATTTGCCCGCGGCCGGCGGGTTGACCACCCCGGCGATATGGCCCGAGCCCGCCAGCACGAACCGTTTGGCCCCGCGGAAATGGTCCATGATCTTCCACACGCTCTCGGGCGGGGCGATATGGTCCTCGCGTCCGGCCTGGATGTAGCAGGGCGTCTCGACCTTCCCCAGCTCGATCGGCGTGCCGGCGACCGACACTCCGCCCGTCACCATCCGGTTGCCCTGGTAGAGCGTCTCCAGATAGTCGCGGTGCCAGCCGGCCGGCAGATTGGTGACGTCGCTGTTCCAGTGGAGCAGGTCGAACGGCGCCGGCTCCTCGCCGAGCAGGTAATTGCCGACCACGTAATTCCAGATGAGGTCGCGCCCGCGCAGCAGGTTGAATGTCGCCGCCATGTAGCGCCCGTCGAGCACGCCATTCTCGGCGGTGAGCTGATCCAATAGCCCCATCGTCTCGTCGCCGAGGAACAGCTTCAAATCGCCCGCGCTCTCGAAGTCGACCTGCGCGGTGAAGAAAGTCGCGCTCTTGACCTTGGCCGCCTCACCCTTGGCGGCAAGGTAGGCGAGCGTCGCCGCCAGCGTCGTTCCCGCCACGCAATAGCCGATCACGTGGACACTCTCGACGCCGAGCAGGTCGCGGATGGTGTCGACCGCGTCGATCTGCCCGCGCAGCACATAGTCGTCGAGCGTCGTGTCCTTGAGGCTCTCGTCGGCCGACTTCCAGCTGACCATGAATAGCGAGATGCCCTGCTCGACACACCAGCGGACGAAGCTCTTCTCGGGCGTCAGGTCGAGGATATAATAGCGGTTGATCCACGGCGGGAAGATCACCAGCGGCGTCCCCAGCACCTTGTCGGTGACCGGGGTGTACTGGATCAGCTGGTAGAGCGGCGTCTCCTTGATCACCTTGCCCGGCGTGGTCGCGAGATTGCGCCCGACCTCGAACGCACCCTTGCGGGTCTGGGTCAACTGTCCTGAGCGGATGTCGTCGAGCATGTGGCGCAGCCCGGTCAGCAGATTCTCGCCGCGCGTCTCCATCGTCTTTTTGAGCACGAGCGGATTGGTCAGCGCGAAGTTCGACGGGCTCATCGCGTCGACGAAGCTCTTGGTGGTGAATTTGAGCTTTTGGCGGGTCGCCTCGTCGACGCCCTCGACTTTGTCGACGCCTGACAGGAGTTGGTCGGAGATGGCGAGGTAGCTCTGGCGGATGGTGTCGAATAACGGGTTGTCGCGCCACTCGGGAGCGGCGAAGCGCTTGTCCTTCTGTGTCGCCGCGGCCTGCGCCTGGCCGAGCATCTGGCCCCACGCCTGGAGCCCCTTGCTCCACGCGTCGGCGCCCGCCGTGAACAGCGCCATCGGATCGGCCGGCGCGGCCGGGGCGGCGAGCCCGGGCAGCGGCTGGCCCGACTTGAGGCTCTCGGCCCAGCTCTCCATCAGCATCTGCTGCGCCCGCCCCATCACCGAGGTCCAGTGTTGCCAGTCCTCGAGGGTGGGGAAGGGCGGGGTGGGGGCGGTGGTGTCGGACATGGCGTCAACTCTACTCGCGCGCCGCGAAGCCGTCACCCCGTGCCGCGCGCGACCTCAGTCGACCGGTTCGGCGGGAACTCGACACGGCCGTCCGGCGACGCGCGCGACCTCGCGGCACATCCGCCGCGCCGCAGCCAGCGTTTCGCCGAGATTGTCGCGGACGAAGAGCTTTCCGGTCAGTCGTTTCAACAAAAGGTCCTGGGCATTGCGGTCCGCCGCGAGTCGTGCGCGGTCGATGTCGAACGCCACCCGTCGCCGGGTCGTCGGATCGTAGCGGTAATGGATCGTGTCGCCCGGCCAGTCGCCGCCCGATGTCGCGCGGACATAATCGATCCCCTGCTCGAGATAGCCTTAGCTGCGCACATAATCGGCCACCGCGTCGCGCATGGCGACGTCGCCCAACTTGCCGAACAGCCCCGACGACACGAGCTCGCGATAGATGGTGTCGGGCGCGTCGGGCTTGGGCAGCACCCGAGACCCCGCGATTCCCTCGTCGAACCCCGGAGGACGCGCGGTGGGGTCGCGCATCGCCTTTGCGCTGACCTCCATCAGGTCGAGATTTTCCTTCAGGGCCACGTCGAGATCGCGCAGCGCGGCGACGTCCTGCTGGGCCTCGTTGAGCAACCGCCCGACCGCCTGGTTGCGCACGTCGCGATCGTGGGCGGCCTCGGACCAGTCGCTGATCTTGAACGCCAGCAGCACGCCGAGCACCACCAGCACGAACTCGATCCCGACCGCCACCCAATCCTGCCGCGCCAGCGCGGCCCGTGTCCCCCGCCCGATCATGGCGGATTATTACCAAAAAACGGGGTTCGCGCGAAGTCGGCCACGACCGCCTTTGGACTTCACGCTTGCGCGCTCCGCTCGGGACGGGCGAAAGGGGCGGGTGACCCCCGCGCTCCCTACCCCGAGCCTGCCTCAGGCGATCGTCCTGCTCGATTATTTCGGGATCGCGGTGTTCGCCATTTCGGGCGCACTGCTCGCCGCCGAGAAGCGCCAGACCCTCGTCACCTTCATCTTCTTCGCGGTCGTCACCGGGGTCGGCGGCGGCACGCTGCGCGACTTGCTGATCGGGGCGCCGGTGTTCTGGGTCCACCGCAACGGGGTGCTTCTGATCTGCATGGCGGCCGCGCTGGCGGTCTGGCTGGTCCGCAGCCGTCGCATTTCGGAACGCACCCTGCTGTGGTTCGACGCGCTCGGGCTCGGCGCCTACGCGACCTATGGCGCGGCCAAGGCGACCGCGTGGGGCGTTGCCCCGGTGCCGGCCTTCGCGATGGGCGTGCTGACCGCCTGCGCGGGCGGGATCATCCGCGACGTCCTCGCCGGACAGCCGTCGATCCTGATGCGGCCCGAGCTCTACGTCACCGCCGCGGCGTTGAGCGCCGGGCTGTTCGTCGGCCTGCCGCTCATCGGGGTGCCGCTGCCGCTTGCCGCGCTCGTCGCCGCGCTCGCCGGTTTCGGCTTGCGCGGGCTGGCCATCGCCCGCGGCTGGAGCCTGCCCGCTTACTCCGGCTGAGGTGTGCATTGCCCGCTTGTCACGCGGCTTCAACCCTCAAGTGAGGCCGCCGCGCGCAGAGGCTGCGGCGAAGGAGTGTGCCGATGTTCATTCTGTTCGCCGCCGCCGCGCTCGCCGCCGCCAACCCGGGTAACGACCCCGCGCTCGAGCCCGACCTCACCCGCGCCGAGGCGCTCATTCGCGCCGACCAGTTGTTCGACCGCTTCGACCGCAATCACGACGGGCTCGTCACCCACGCCGAAGCGGTGGCAGAAGGGCACAAGCTCGTCCTTCTCCGCCTCGCCACCGGGCGCGATTCAGCGCCGGGGCTCGGCGGCCACACGCTGCAATATCTCCGCGCGAAGTTCGACGGCGCGCCGTTCGTCACCCGCGCCCAGTTCGAGGCCGCTTGGCTCGCCCATTTCGACGCGATGGACACCAACCACGACGGCATCCTCACCGCCGCCGAACGGGTCGCCGCCGTTCGCTGACGTTTAGAGAAAAGCAAACCGCGCCTGCTAGCCCATCGCGACGGCGGGCGCGGGGCTCGCCGATGTAGGGCGGAGCGGACAGCGTTGACGACGACGACCGCCACGCTCGCGCTGCCCACTGCCAAGCCCTGGCCGCGCCCCGCGGTCGCACCGCTGTCGGCGCTGGTCGCCGGGCTGACGATCCTCTCGCTGCTGCCGCTGCTGCTGATCCGCTACCCGGCCGAGGTCGATTACTACAATCACCTCGCGCGGATGGGACTGATCGCCGACTGGTGGCGGGGGGTCGACAATCCCTTCTACGCCGTCCGCTGGCAGATGCTGCCCAACCTCGCCGCCGACCTCATCGTCCCGCCGCTCGGGCTGCTGATCGGGGTCGAGGCGGCGCTGAAGCTGTTCGCGGTCGCCGCCAAATTGATGATCGTCACCGGGGCCGTCGCGCTCGAACGCGTGGTACGCGGCCGGCACCTGCTCGCCGGATTGTTCGCGCTGCTGGTGCTGTTCAATTGGCCCTTCTCGTGGGGCGTCGTCAATTTCGAGTTCGGGCTGGGCGTCGCGCTGTGGGGCGTCGCGGCGTGGGTTTCCTTTGCCGGCCGTCCGCTCATCCAGCGCGCGGCGGTGCACACGGGCGTCGTCGGCGCGCTGTTCCTCAGCCACTTCCTCGCGCTCGGCATTTACGGCGTGACCATCGGCCTTCTCGAGCTCGCGCGGTGGAGCCGCCCGGCGACCCGGCTGCGCCCGGCTCGGACAGTAGCCCTGCTCGCCGTAATGGCCGCGCCAGTGGCGCTGCTGCTCGCACTCACGCGGCTGAGTGGCGGTGCGATCGGCGGGACCACCACTGTCTGGGCGTTCGGCTTCAAGTGGTTGTGGCCGCTGCTGCTCCTCAACGCCGACCTGCCCATGCTGAGCGCCGCGATGATGCTCGGGCTGCTGCTGTGGCTCGGCATACTCGTCGCGCGGCGGCGGCTGAGCCTGACCCGCGAGGGCGCGTTCGTGGCCGGTGGGCTTCTGCTGCTCTACGTCGCGATGCCACGGCAGCTGTTCGAGACCGACATGATCGATATCCGGCTGCTCGTCCCGCTGTTCCTGATCGTCCCCGCCTTCGTCTCGCTCGAGGGGTGGAGCGCCCGCGCGCGCCGCCACGCCGCGCTCGCACTGACCGTGCTCATCCTCGTCAACCTCGCCGTGACCGCGACCAGTTGGCGCAGCGTCTCGCGCGACGCCGCCGAACTGCGCGCCGCGGTCGCCACCTTGCCGCCGGGCAGCCGCCTCCTCGTCGCCCGCGCTCCCGGCGCCGCCGAGCGATACTCCTCCGCGCCGATCGTCTTCGTGCCGACACTCGCGGTGCACGACATCCATGCCTTCACCCCGTCGCTCTACACGATGCCGGGGGTGCAGCCGGTCGCCCCGCGCCCCGCGGTCGCCCCGCTCCACATCGACAAGGGCCTGGACTATCGCCTGCCACCCTTCGCGCTGCTCGCTGGCGAGGTCCGCCGCCCGGGTTCGAGCGGGCGCACCTACCTCGCCGATTGGCCCCACGCCTATGACGCGCTGGTGTTGATCGGCCCGCCGGTCGCCAATCCCTGGTCCGACCGCCTTCGTCCGGTCGCAGCCACGGCCCAGGCCACCATCTATCGCCTGGGGAACTGAGCGGGCGCCTTGCCGCACTGCAGCAAGGGCGTCACAACGCTCGCCATGGACACCGACTTCTACCGCATCCACCGCCTGCCGCCCTACGTCTTCGCCGAGGTGAATGCGATGAAGGCCGCGGCGCGGGCGCGGGGGGAGGACATCGTCGACCTCGGCATGGGCAATCCCGACGGCGCCCCGCCGGCGCATGTCGTCGCCAAGCTCGCCGAAGTCGCGGCCAAGCCCGACGCCCACGGCTATAGCGCCAGCCGCGGCATCCCGGGACTGCGCAAGGCCCAGGCCGCTTACTACCAGCGCCGCTTCGGGGTGACCCTCGACCCCGACCGCGAGGTGATCGTCACCCTTGGTTCGAAGGAGGGCCTCGCCAACCTCGCCCAGGCGATCACCGCGCCGGGCGACGTCGTCCTCGCGCCCAACCCGTCCTACCCGATCCACAGCTTCGGATTCATCATCGCCGGCGCCGCCATCCGCTCGATCCCCGCTGCCCCGGGCGAGGACTTCTTCGAGCGGCTGCGCCTGGCGATGCGCTACACGGTGCCGCGGCCCAAGGTATTGGTGATCGGCTATCCGTCGAACCCGACCGCCTATGTCGCCGACAAGCCCTTCTATGAGCGGCTGGTCGCCTTCGCTCGCGAGCATCAGATCTGGATCATCTCCGACCTCGCCTACGCCGAAATCTACTTCGGCGAGGAGCCGACCCCGTCGATCCTCGCGGTCGAGGGCGCCAAGGAGGTGGCGGTCGAATTCACCTCCATGTCCAAATCGTATTCGATGGCCGGCTGGCGGATCGGCTTCGCGGTCGGCAACCCGACCCTGATCGAGGCGCTGGCGCGGGTGAAGAGCTACCTCGACTATGGCGCCTTCACCCCGGTCCAGGCCGCCGCCGTCGCTGCCCTTAACGGCCCGCAGGACTGCGTCGCCGCCAACCGCGCGCTCTACAGGAAGCGCCGCGACGTGCTGGTGGAAAGCTTCGGCCGCGCCGGCTGGGACATTCCGGTGCCGCAGGCGAGCATGTTCGCCTGGGCCCCCATCCCCGAGCCCTTCCGCGCCGCCGGCAGCATGGCCTTTGCCAAGGATCTGCTGGTCAAGGCGGGGGTCGCGGTCGCCCCGGGGGTCGGCTTCGGCGAGGAAGGCGAAGGCTTTGTCCGCATCGCGCTGGTCGAGAATGAGCAGCGCCTCCGCCAGGCCGCGCGCGGGGTGAAGAAGCTGCTCGCGACTGCGCCCCGCGCCGGCTGACCTGACCGGAAAATGAAGATGCTTTCATCTTGGAAACGGGACAAGCGAGCCGTCGTTTGAAGTCCGTCTCGTTTTCGAGGAGGGACTGATGAAGAAGATCTATCTGGCGGCGATGGCGGTCGCGATCGTCGCGGCGCCTGCCGCCGCGCAGTGGGCGCCGGGCCCATGGAATCCCAATACTTTCTGGCAGGGCGCGCCCGACAATCCCTATGAGCGCATCCAGTTCTTGCAGGATCGCGTCACCCGCGGTCTGTCCGACGGTTCGCTCAATCGCCGCGAAGCCAACCGGATCAGCGGTGAGATCAACGGCGTCCGCAACTGGATCCAGCGCATGCACTGGGAAGGCGGTCGCCTGACCCCGGATCAGCGCGCCCGGGTGCAGGCGCGGCTCGACCAGATCAGCCGGCAGATCCGCTGGATGCGTCACGACGGACGCTAATTAGGCAGTCGAATGAATGACGCAGCGGCCTCGTCGAATGTTCGGCGGGGCCGTTTCGTCTGGACGGCGCGCTCATCCTCAGCCCGCCTTGCGCGCGCCGCCGAATTCGCAGTCGGTGTAAGCGGTCACAATGTAGAAATCAGGCCAGACCCGCCGATTTTCCCAGACGCCGCAAGGCTCACCGACCAGCTTGCTTCATTCGCGATACCGCTCTTCGGTCCGGAGCCGGTCCTTGGTGTCGACGAGTAGGTAGGCATCGGTTCCCGATCCAAATCCCCAGCTGTCCCAACGGATCACCAGACCGTCCCGACGGGAGGCGGCGCGAAGTTCTTCGCGGTGGTTCATGGCCCAAGCGTAGAAGCTCACCCGCTCGAAAGCGCCATAAGCGTGCGAAAAGGTGACCGGCGCGGCGGCGATCAGCAGACATGAAAGCAACAACGACGGTCGATCCTCGCCCTCGAACCACGCCGCAATGACAAAACCGAGCGCCAGCAACCCGAGACCGATCAACACGGGGATCGACAACAAAAAGGCGCCGAAGTCCCGCGAAGACCCGAAGAATAGACAGGCCAGCAGGAGAAGGATCGCGGCCTTGATTTCCGGACGACTGCTGAACCGGCGCCACTGCATAAGGGCACTCGGTCTGGTCACGTCCCCGACGTCGTCGCTCAGATATTGCAACCGCGCGATCCTCCTGACGGCCGGCGGCCGTGAAGCCGCAGCCTAATCGCCGTCGCACCCATCGTCACGCCGCAACCATCACCGTTCCGACCGCAAGGCAGCACAAAAATGTTTCACCCGCTTGCCATCGTAACGAACATGGTAACCATTGATGCTTAGCACGGGCCCATGCTCGGGTCCGTTATGGCGCGTTGTGTCCGCGTCTTTCTGATTTATTTCGCCCTCGCCGCCGCCGCGCTGGCCACTACCCGCTTCGACGGCGGGGTCGCATTCTTCTGGGTTGCGACATCCTACCTCATCGCCGAGCTGAGCGTCGCTCCGCGTCGCCGCTGGCCGCTGCTCCTCGGGGTGGGGGCCGTGTCTGGCACGATCGCGACGGGTTTGTTCGGGCTCGGCTGGCCAGCCGCGCTGCCGATGGCCGTCGCCAACTCACTCGAAGCGTTCGTCGCCGCTTACTACATCCGGCGCCACGCCCCCGAGGGTGCGCTGACGACGCTGAGCTGGCTCGCTCGCTACACCCTCTTTGCCGCGATCATCCCGCCCATCTTCAGCGCCTGCATCGCCGCCGGGGTCGCCTTCTGGCTTGGTAAGGACGTGCTTAGCGCGGGCGGCCACTTCGTCATCGGCCACGCCCTCAGCAACCTGACCTTCGCGCCCGTTTTCACGCTCCTGCTCCAGGGAGAGATCGCCAAGAGCATCCGCAAGATGGCCGATCGCGCCGTCGAAGCCGTCGCCCTCCTCGGCCTCAGCGCGGCGACCACCCTGCTGTGCTTCTCGCAGCACGCGCTGCCGCTGCTCTTCCTGCCGATCCTGCCAATCGTCTTGGTGACCTTCCGCCTCGGCCGCGGCGGCACCGTCCTCGCCATCCTTTTCCTCGCTCTGTTCGGGGGAATGATGACCATGCTCGGTGCGGGCCCGGCGCAGTTGGTCGGCGGCACCCACGGGATGAGGGTGCAATTCTTCCAATTCTACCTGGCGATGACCGTGCTGACCGCCTGGCCGGTGACCGCCGACCTCGCCAACCGCTCGCGGCTTCATCGTCAGCTCAGGACCAGCGAGGCGCGCTACCGCCTGCTCGCCGAGAATTCGTCCGACATCCTGATGCAGCTGACCCCCGCAGGCCTGATCCGCTACGTCTCCCCCTCGGTCCGCCACTTGGGCGGCTACGAGCCCGACGCGCTGCTCGGCACGCCGGCGGTAGAGCTGGTGGCGCCGCCCTATCGCGCGCTGCTCGGCGCGCTCCACCAAGCCACCCTGCGCGAGCCCCACACCACCCATTGCTTCGAATATGAAGCAGTGGTCGCGGGCGGCGACCGGCGCTGGTTCGAGACCCATTCGCGGGCCATGCTCGACGATCGCGGAAGGGTCGACGGCACGCTCAGCATCATCCGCGACGTCTCGGCCCGCAAGGCGACCGAGGAGACGCTGAGCAAGGCCGCCTCGACCGATCCGCTGACCGGCCTCGCCAACCGCCGCGCCTTCGAAGCCGCGGTCGAGGCCTGCCTCGCCGACCGCCGCCGCCCCCACGCCGACCATGTCATCGCCGTCTTCGACATCGACCATTTCAAGCGCGTCAACGACACCTATGGCCACGATGCGGGCGATCGCGTCCTGCAGAACTTCGCCTGCCTCGCGCTCGCCGCGGTGCGCGAGGGTGAGGTCGTCGCCCGCCTCGGCGGTGAGGAGTTCGCCATCCTGTTCGCCGACACGAGCGTCGCTTCGGCCCAGGCGATCTGCGAGCGGTTGCGTACCGAGCTGGCGGGATCGCTGACCATCGTCGGCGAAGTGGCGATCCGGGTGACGGTCAGCGGCGGTGTCGCCGCGGTCGGTCGGCGCGGCTTCAGCGAGACGCTTAAGGCCGCCGACCGCGCCCTCTACCAGGCCAAGCACGCCGGCCGCGACCAGCTCGCCATTGCCGCTTAGGAGGATACGTCACCCCGGACTTGATCCGGGGTCCATCTTCTTCCGCCCTCGCTCGGACGAGACCACCTACTATGTCGCGCGGCACTTTGAGTATGCCGATCGGCCCACCAGCGCCGTGACGGTTGCAACTGCTCCGGCTTGCCCCCTTTGATGGATTCCCACGCCATCGGGAGGACGGGCAAGTGCGGCGAATGCGAACGGGATGCCTCGGCCTGCTGGCCTCGCTCGCAATCCTCGCGCTGGCGGCCGACGCGCTTGCCTGGTGGCAGGCGCGTCGTCCCTTGCCGGCCCCGCCGACCTACGTCGCGATGGGCAGTTCCTTCGCAGCCGGCGCCGGGCTCGGCTCGCTCGCGCCCGGCAGCCCGTGGCTGTGCGCGCGCAGCACCGCCGGCTATCCCCCGCAGCTCGCGCGGATGCTCAAGCTGCCTCTGACCGACATGAGCTGCGGCGGGGCGGTCACCCACCACTTGCTGCACGGCGGCCAATTCTTCCAGGGCCCACAGCTGCGCGCGGTCGGCCCCGCGACCCGCCTCGTCACCATCACCGTCGGCGGCAACGACGTCGGCTACATCGGCGACCTCTCGCTGCTCGCCGCGCGGCATTCGCACAGCCTGTGGGGCTGGCTGGTCCGGAGTTTCTGGCCCGGCCCCGAGCCCGTCGAAGCGCGCGACTGGACCACCCTCGAGCGTGAGCTGGCGGCGACCATCACCGCCGTCCACCGCCAGGCGCCCGCGGGCCGGGTCGTGGTCGCGACCTACCCCGCCATCCTCCCGCCCCGCGGCACCTGCCCGGCGCTCGCGCTCACCGCCAACGAAGCCGCGCTGATGCGCACGGTCGGCGACCGCCTCGCCGCCACCACCCGCGCGGCCGCGACGAAAGCGGGAGCAACCGTGATCGACATGACGGCCCTCGGCCAGGCCCACAACGCCTGCGCCACCCAGCCGTGGGCCCGCGGCTACGCCGGCATCGCCCCCTTCCACCCGACACTTGTGGGCGCGCACGCGACCGCCACCGCGATCGCGATCACCTTGCGAAGTCCGGCGCGCAAGCGTTAGCGCAGTAGGCCTCGCAACGTCTGCTTTCGACTCATTGCGGACATTAGCGCGGCCGCTACGATCTCATGAATGTTAGCGCTCATAACCTCACTTATCGCCATCAGTCAGGCTGAGCAGTCTATTCCCTACCGACTGCAATCCGCGCGGTTCTTCTATGAGCCAGAGAACGCTTCGCTCCTCCGAGCTGTGCGAGAGAACATGGAGAAGGCGATTACCTTCAACGGCCATTTCTCACGATCCTATGTGTCCTGTGGGCTGGGTTGCGGGACCTACTTCTTTGTGGACCGGCGGAGTGGCGGCGTAGTCACAGCGCCCGAAGGAAATCCGCCCAAAGTTACGACTTGGGAAGTTGCCGCGAAGCGTGACAGCAATGTGATTAGAGTGACGTTTGGGCCGATGGACGGGGTAGGACCGGCATGCTTCGCGCAGCATTTCCGTCTAACTGGGCACAAGTTTTTCGCTGTCGATAAGGGGTCCGCAATCCGCTGTCCGAAATAGGTCTGTCGAATGGCTGCTCTCCACCCATTGCGGACGCTGGCACGGAGCCTGAAAACACGGCAGAGTTGAGACATGAACCAACAGGTTTTCGTGGGAGCAGCCCTCATTGGAGTTTCGGCCTTTCACCTGATCCCCGCTTGGCTGACCGGCAAAATCCCGAGCAATTGGCCGTTCGATGACCTGACAGACGAAGCTCAGACGTTCCACTACCGCTCGACCGTCGCTGTGTTCTCGTGCGTCGGGATCGCTGGTGTGATTATTCTGGCGATGAAGATCGTCTCGGGGTGAAGCTGCCAATTATCGTCCGCCTTTTGTCCAAAGCAAACAGTCACCGGTAGGCCGGCTCGGCACCGCATAAGCACTCATTTCTTCCGTACGGATCCCACTTCACCGCTACCGCGATCCCGGCGTTGGCGGGAACAGCCACAGCTTGCCGGCCTGCTGGTCGATCGCGAAGTTGAACCGCGCGAGGAAGCCCAGCCCGACTACCGCCTCGCCATCCTTGGCGGTGAGGAGTTGCCGGCTGACGCTGACGTTGGTGGCCTGGAACGGGCCCACCCGCATCTCGCTAACGGTGGTGTGGGCCGAGGGGCGCGCCGATCCGTCGAGCCCGGCCGCGGTCCCGGCGGTGACCGCCGCCCCGTTCAGTCCGACCCGCGCCCAGCCGTCGTCGGTCAGCACCAGATCCTCGGCCGACCCGAGGTCGAGCTTGGCCCGTACCGTCTTGCCGTTGATGCTGACCTCGACCTCGCCCCCCGGCGTCATCGGCGCGAAGGCGGTGCCGGCCGGCACGGCGAGGCTTCCGCTCGGGCTGATCTCGAGGCGGCGGCTGGGTCCGAACACCACCAGCGCCAGGCTGCTCGTATAAGGTTCGCCGATCACCAGATCGATCGTCCGGCCGAGGTATTTGGTCGCGAAACCGAGGTCGACGCCGGCCATCGACGCTGCGAAGCTCAGTTGTCCCGGAATGGCGACCTTGACCCCGTCCAGCCGCACCATCGGGAGGTTGCCGGTCGGCGTGACCAGCGGACGCATCGGCCCCGCGACGGTCAGTTGGTTCTGCTGCGCGAAGGCCGAGTCCACCAGGCTGACCTGCATACCCGTGTCGAGCAGCGCCCACACCGGCCGCTCGGCCACCGTCGCCCGAAACACGAACTTGCCCCGCACCACCTCGAACGGGACGGGAGTGCGGTGGACCCGCTCAAACTGAAGCGTGACGTTCTCGGGCGCGACCGGGGGCGGCGCCGCGGCGGAGAGGCTCGGCATCGCCGCGATGGCCAACGCGGTCAGCAACACGCGACCTGACGCCGCAGGGGAAAGAAATGGCACGGAATTGAAGCTCCTCGATGTCGTCCCCGGCCAACGCTTGATCCTGCAGCATGGCTTCACGCGTGCCCGGGGTACCCTGGTGTCCGCTTCCGGACATCACAAAGTGCCTGACAATGAGCGAGCCACCGTCTAGGTCGCCGCGGTGTTTCCTGTGAGGTCTGCTTCGCGTTTCGCGCTTTTGCTCGGGCCGGCGTTCCTCGCGCTGCTGCTGGCGCTGCGACTGCTCAGCCCGGTCGGCTTCATGCCGTCGTTCGAGCACGCTTCGCTGGCGATCGTCCTTTGCGACGATGGCAGCGGCACAACCGCCTCGCCGCACCAGATGCATCACGGCGGCGGGAAGAAGGCGGACCATCCGCCCTGTCCCTATGCCGCCGCAGCGTCGGTCGCCTCGCTCGACCACGACCTCGGTCAGTTTCTCGCCGTCGTGATCGTCGCGGCGATCGTCCTGATGGGTCGATCGTTCGAATGGATCGAGCGACGGGATGTCGGGAAACGACCGCCGACGAGAGCCCCGCCCATCCCCGCCTGACCCGACACCGATTTCGATTTTGGTGCCCGTGCGGCTGCGCGGGCAAAGGGGATTCATCACATGCTCAGAACGATCAGGGCCGCGCTCGCGTGCGGGCTCGCGCCACCTCTTTTCTTCGCGTTCACCTCGCCGGCTTTGGCCTGCGCCAGTTGCGGCTGCACGCTCACTGCCGACTGGCTCAGCCAAGGCCTCGCCTCCCAGCCGGGGACGACCTTCTCTCTGCGCTACGACTATGTGCCGCAGACGGTCCTCCGCAGCGGGACGCGGGATCTCGACCGCAGTCAGATCGCGCTGCCGACCGACCGCGAGATCGAGCGATACACCTACAATCACAGCCTTACCGCGACGCTCGACCACCAGTTCGCCAACGACTGGGGCGCCGACGTCCAGCTGCCGCTGCTGACGCGGCCGCACAAGACCATCGCCGAGGACAGCATCGAGCCGAGCTTGTCGGACACGAAAGGCATCGGCGACCTTCGCGTCGTCGGGCGCTGGCAGGGGCTTTCGACGCCGGGGTCGGTGACCGGACTGGAAGCCGGCGTGGTGCTGCCGACCGGCCAGTTCCGCCAGACCTTCCAGTCAGGACCGGAGGAAGGCGAAGCGGTCGACCGCGGGCTGCAGCCGGGGACGGGGACCGTCCAGGCCGTCGTCGGGGCCTATCGCCTCGGGTCTGTGCTGCCCGAGCTGGGCTACTTCCTTCACCTCAGCGGGCAGGCTGCGCTGACGCGCCGCGACGGGTATCGACCGGGCCGCATCGTCCAGGCCTCGGCGGCATTGAACGTCACCCACTGGCGCAATGTCACGCCGCAGCTGCAGGTCAGCGTCCGGCATACCGCGCGCGACAGTGGCCCCAACGCCGACCGGCCCAACAGCGGCGGCACGCAGGTCAATGCCGCGCCAGGCCTGTCCGCGAAACTGTCCGAGCGGATCGTCGGCTTCGGCTTTGTCGAGCTTCCCCTCACCAACAAGGTCAACGGCTATCAGCTTGTCCCCAAAGCGAAGGTGTCGCTCGGCCTGCTCGTCCACCTCTAGGGCGCGGCAAGGAGGGGCGTGACCAGGCGCTCGAGGGTGGCGGCGTCGAGCGGCGTGCGGCCGTCACCCTTGGTCGCGAAGACGAGGCGGCCGGAACGGTCGTAGATGCGGGTGACGGGCAGCGCGACCGGGATGTCTCGCCGTGGCATCTTGACCGCGTCGAGGCGCGCCACCGGAAAGGCGAATTGGCCGGTCACTTCGCGGAGCCGGCCGGTCGAGACCCCCTGGTCGACCGAGATGGCGAGCATCCCCAGTCCCTGCGCGCGGTGCTTGCGGTAGAAAGTGTCGAGCATCGGCATCTCGGCACGGCAGGGCGCGCACCACGTCGCCCAGAAGTTGACGATCGTGACCTGGCGGCCGGGTTCGAAGGGCTGGCCGGCGAGCGTCCGTGCGCTGGAAAAAGGGGCGACCGTCGCGGCTCCTGCCGGCGCTGCGAGCATCAAGGCCGAGACGCCCGCAAACCAAAACCACATAAGACTTTCCACGAAAGTGAGATCGAAGACGCCTACCGCTAGTGGTCCGAACGTCCGCTTTCCACCCATAGCCGACATCCACTCATCTCTTGAACAATAGGATTTCGCCTGCTTGGCTTGCGACAGGCGCCGCCTCGGCGCTGCGCTCTTTGGATCGTCGACAGCCCCCTACGCAGGTGTGTTCGCGCGCGGCGGTGCGGACGACGTCATGGGTGAGTTTCGAGAAGTTCGGGGAGCCGCCCTCCAACCCCCGCACCAGGGAAACTTGGAAACTTCGCGTCCCGCCACGGCACGCTTTCCGCGTCGCCGACCCCCGCACCAGGGAAACATGGAAACTTCGCGTCCCGCGATGACGCAAATGGGGCGGCGCGGGCTACCGCTTGTGCGAGGCGTGGAGGCCCTTGACCCACGGCAGGATCGCCTGCCAGCCGAGCTCGCGCTCGAAGTGGATGCCGGCGCGCTTCTCGCGGCGCCAGATGACTTCGCCGGGCGGGATGCCGAGACCCTCGAGGAATACTTGGCAGCCCTCGTTGACCGCCGGCAGTTCCTCGCCCTCGATCTGCAGGCCGCCGGCCGAGATGTTGCGGATTGTCACCGGCAGGAAATTCTCCGCCTTGCGCAGCCAGGCGCTCGCCAGCACTTCGACCCGCGGCATCTGGCGGCGGTCGGCGGGCTGGGCGACCAATTGGCGGGTGATCAGCGCCATGACATCGATCGGGCGGGTGAAGCGGACGCCGACGTCCTGCTCGCCGCGCCAGGCGATCACCGCCTCGACCCGCTGGCCGTTGCCGAGCTCGAGGTACATGGCGGCGCCGAGCGGAACGTCGAGCCAGCCGCGCAGCGTTGCGCCGAGCGCGGAGATCTCGCGGATTTCGGAGGCCAGCGCGACCGGGCCGATGTGGACCGTGGTCGGGTCGAGCGTCTCGTCGGGATCGGGGACGAAACCGCTGGTATCCAGCCAGGGCAACCTGGACGGCAGAACGAAAGTAGTGGCGGTCGCGTCCGTCACGGTCTGCTAAAAGCCTTTCCGGCAGTCGCGTTCAGCCTTGTCCCCTTGACCCTAAGAAAAGATAAACGGACCACTCCTCCACGATGTATTCGACGCCCGAAACCGCCAAGCAAGTGGCGCAAATCATCCAGCTGGCGGTCGCGCCGGTGTTCCTGCTCGCCGGCATCGGCGCCTTCCTCAACGTCTGCGCCTCGCGTCTGGCGCGGATCGTCGACCGGGCGCGCGAGGTGACCCCCAAGCTGCTCGCCAGCCGCGGCGGCGAGCATGACGGCCACGTCCGCGACCTCCGCATCCTCGACCGGCGGATGCACCTCGTCAGCTGGGCGATCACCGTCACCGTCCTGTCGGCGGTGCTGGTCTGCGCGGTGGTCGTGCTGCTGTTCTCGGCCTCGCTGGTCGGGCTCCACGTCGGCACCGCCATCGCCTTGCTGTTCATCGGCGCGATGATCAGCCTCGCCGCCGGCTTCTTCATCTTCCTGGTCGAGACGCGGGTCGCGGCGCGGGCGCTACGGATCGACCGCGATATCCTCGAGCATGAGGCCGAGTAGCGTCAGCTCGCCAGCAGCGCCGCGATCGCCGCCGGCCGCGGCACCTGCGCCGCCGGCGTGGTCCACAGCCGCCACTTGCCGTTCTGCTTGAGGCCCGCCTGCAGCGCATGGTCAGAGGGCAGGATGACGAGGAAGCTGGTGCGGGCGGTTCCGATCGTGACCAGCACCGGCCCGTCGCGGGTCAGCGGCGATCCCGACCGCGCCTGCTCGCGATAGGCCGCGGAAGCGGGGCCGAGCAGCGCGTCGAGGTCAGTGGAGATTGCGCTGTTGGTGAAGAGGCCGCTGTCGGCCGGGGTGCGGCCGGTCATGCCGGCGAGCGCCGACCAGTCACCGGGCGTCTCGGTCACGACCGCCGGCGGCGCGACGCTGTTGTTGGCGATGTTGCCGCCCGACGAACAGGCGGCGCACGACAGGAGGGCGAGGGTCGGGAAAAGGGCTTTCATGGCGGCTCCAACGCGCCATCGCCTCGACAGGAGCCGCGCCCCCGCTTAAGCGCTGCGCCACGTCCGAAAAGGGGAAGAGTAAATGGTTTCCGCCAGCAGCATCCTTGACCGTGTGCTCGTGCTCGAGATGGTCCGGGTGACCGAGGCCGCCGCGATCGCCGCCAGCAAGCTGGTCGGGCGCGGCGATGAAAAGGCCGCCGACGCCGCCGCCGTGGAAGCGATGCGCGCGGCGCTGAACGAGCTGCCGATGGACGGCACCGTGGTGATCGGCGAGGGCGAGCGCGACGAGGCGCCGATGCTCTTCATCGGCGAAAAGGTCGGCTCGGCGCAGGGC
Source organism: Sphingomonas ginsengisoli An et al. 2013 (assembly GCF_009363895.1). Classification (NCBI taxonomy): domain Bacteria; kingdom Pseudomonadati; phylum Pseudomonadota; class Alphaproteobacteria; order Sphingomonadales; family Sphingomonadaceae; genus Sphingomonas; species Sphingomonas ginsengisoli (ex An et al. 2013). Next base: position 2,589,075 of record NZ_CP045434.1, read on the forward strand.
AGCGGCCCCAAGATCGACATCGCGCTCGACCCGCTCGAAGGCACCACGATCACTGCCAAGGCCGGCCCAAACGCCCTCGCGGTGCTGGCAATCGCCGAGCAGGGCGGCCTCCTCAACGCCCCTGACGTCTACATGCAGAAACTGGCGATCGGGCCGGGCTATGCCGACGACGTCATCGACCTCGCGCGGAGCCCGACCGACAACGTCCGCAGCCTCGCCAAGGCCAAGGGCGTCCAGCCCGGCGACATCAACGCCTGCGTGCTCGACCGCCCGCGCCACGACGCGATCATCGCCGAGCTGCGGGCGCTGGGCTGCGGCATCACGCTGATCCCCGACGGCGACGTCGCCGGGGTGATCGCGGTGACCGACCCCGACACCACGATCGACATCTACATGGGCTCGGGTGGTGCGCCTGAGGGCGTGCTGGCGGCCGCCGCGCTGCGCTGCGTCGGTGGGCAGATCCAGGGCCGGCTCTTGTTCCGTAACGACGACGAGCGCGGGCGCGCGCATCGCTGGGGGATCGACGACCTCGACCGCATCTACCGGCTCGAGGACATGGCCAAGGGCGACTGCATCTTCGCCGCGACCGGGGTCACCGACGGTTCGTTGCTCCAGGGCGTGAAGCGTCGCCGCAGCTTCGTCTCGACCGAGAGTATCGTGATGCGCGCGAGCTCGGGCACCGTCCGCCGGGTGACCGGCGAGCACCACAAGCTCAGCTGATCCCGCGCGGGATTCACGAAGTGATCAAAGCCGCTTAAGGAGGCGGCAATGGCCCGTGAAGACCTTGCCTGCAATGTCGCTGCCTCGCTGGCGGGCAACCCCTGGCGCTGGCGGCGGAGCGGGGGCGACCCGCTGACGCCTGACGCCCTGGTCGACGAGTTGCTGCTGGCGCGCGGCGTGCCCCGCGACGACCTGCCGCGCCATCGCGCGCCCACGATCCGCGACTTCCTCCCCGACCCGTCGGTTTTCCAGGACATGGACAAGGCCGCGAGCCGTGTCGCCGACGCGGTCGATCAGGGCCAGACCATCGCCATTTTCGGCGACTATGACGTCGATGGCGCGACCAGCGCGGCTTTGCTGACGCTGCTGTTGCGGCGGTTGGGGATTGAGCCGATGCTCTATATCCCCGACCGCCAGGCCGAGGGCTACGGCCCCAACGCGCCCGCTTTGCTCGCGCTCAGGGAGCGCGGCGCCGACCTCATCGTCACCGTCGATTGCGGTGCGCAGGCGTTCGACGCCTTCGCCGCCGCGCATCAGGCGGGAATCGAGATCGTGGTGGTCGATCACCACCAGTGCGCTGCCGCGCTCCCGCTCACCCACGCGCTGGTTAATCCCAACCGCCTCGACGAGAACGACGTCGGCGCCGCGCACGGCCATCTTGCCGCGGTCGGGATGTGCTTCCTCTTCGGCGTGGCGCTGCTGCGCGAGCTGCGCCGGCGCGGTCGCTTCGCCGATCGCCCCGAGCCCAAGCTAATCGACCTGCTCGACCTCGTCGCACTCGGCACCGTCGCCGATGTCGCCAAGCTTCATGGCCTCAACCGCGCCTTTGTGACGCAAGGTCTCAAGGTAATGGCTGCAGGGCAGAATCTTGGCTTGGTCGCTCTGGCCGAGGCGGCGCGGCTGACCCGCGCGCCGGCCTGTCGCGACCTCGGCTTCGCGCTCGGGCCGCGGATCAACGCGGGTGGGCGGGTCGGCAAGGCCGACCTCGGCGTCCGCCTCCTGACCGCCACCGATCCCGAGGAGGCGCGTAGCCTCGCCGCGGAATTGGACAGGCTCAACGAAGAGCGCCGCGCGATCGAGACGATCGTACTCGAACAGGCCGAGGCCCAGGCCCAAGATCAGGCCGACGCACCGGTGATCATCGTCGCCGGGAATGGCTGGCATCCCGGCGTGGTCGGGATCGTCTCGAGCCGCCTCAAGGAGCGGTTCGACCGCCCGGCGCTCGTCATCGCGCTCGACGAGGCGGGTGTCGGCAAGGGCTCGGGCCGATCGATCAGCGGGGTCGATCTCGGCGCCGCGGTCCTGGCGGCGAAGGACGAGGGCTTTCTGATCGCCGGTGGCGGCCACGCCATGGCCGCAGGGTTGACGATGCCGCCGGGCGGCCTCGAACCGTTGCGCGCCTACCTCGCTGAGCGGCTGGCGGCCGACATCGAACGCAGTCGCGCCGGACGCGCGTTGCTGATCGATAGCCTCTGCGCGCCGCGCGGGGTGTCGGCGGGCCTGTGCGACGCGCTCGACGCGGGCGGACCTTATGGCGCCGGTTGGCCAAGCCCGCGCCTGGTCTCGGGCCCGGTTCGGCTGATCAAGATCGGGGTGGTCGGCAACGGTCATGTCCGCGGCCTCGCCTGCGGCGACGATGGTGCCAGCTTCAAGTGGATCGCCTTTCGCCAGGCCGACACGCCGCTCGGCCAGGCATTGCTCGCCGCTGGGGCTGATCGGAGGTTCTGGCTGGCCGGCTCGGTCAAGCGAGACGAATGGAACGGCGGCGAGCGCGCCGAGATGCACCTCGACGACGCTGCCCTCGCTTGACCGTGCGGGCCCTTGCCCTTAAGCGCACCCCCGCCTCACGGCCCCTTCGTCTAGCGGTTAGGACGCGGCCCTTTCACGGCTGAAACACGGGTTCGATTCCCGTAGGGGTCACCACAATGCGGCGCAGGAACTTGGCCGCATTGCCAAGGGGCGCGCCATCCATTCACTGGTTGAGCGGTCCGGCGCCTTTCGCCGCCGACATCGAATAGGGTCGCGCCCCGAGCTGTGTTGCCCACTCGCGGTTGGGCGCGGCCTGCATGACGAAGTGCAATTCTCCGCCCGCCATGATCTCCCGGTGGGTGATGAAGCTGCGGGTGAGGGGGCGGCCGTTCAGGGTAACGCTGCCGACATAGGGACGCTGGTCGTCGAGGCCGTCCGCGCTGACCGTGAAGGTCCGCCCGTTGGGAAGGTGCAGCACGGCGCGGTTCACGAACGGACGGCCGATCACATATTCGAGGCTGCCGGGCGTGACGGGATAGAAGCCGAGCCCGGTGAACAGCAGCCACGCCGACATCTGCCCGAGGTCGTCGTTACCCGACAGCCCGTCGGGAGTTGGCTTGTACTGGCTGTCGACGATCTGCTTGAGGCGGCCTTGCGTCTTCCACGGCGCGCCGGCGTAATTGTAGAGATAGGCGACGTGGTGGCTGGGCTCGTTGCCGTGGATGTACTGGCCGATCAGCCCGGCGATGTCCTCGGCGTGGCTGTAGTCGAGCTTGCTGTTGTCATAGTCGAACATGGCGTCGAGCTTGGCGACCACCGCGGCGTCGCCGCCGAGCGCGGCGAACAGCGCCGCCTGGTCCTGCGGGACGAACCAGCTGTACTGCCAGGCATTCCCCTCGGTGTAGTCCGACCCGTAGTTGATCGCGGTCGGGTCGAAGGGCACGCGGAAGCTGCCGTCGGCCTTGCGGGCACGGACGAAGCCGGTGTTGGGGTCGAACGTGTTGCGCCAGTAACCGGCGCGCTTCGTGAACTCGGCGGCGACATCCTTGCGGCCGAGCGCCGCCGCCATCCGCGCGATGGTCCAGTCGTCATAAGCATATTCGACCGTCTTCGAGGCCGCCTCGGGCTCGCGGTCGATCGGCACGTAGCCGAGCCGCATGTAATCGCCGAGGTCGCCGTAGGGGCGGTAAGTGGCGCTCGCGACCATCGCGTCGAGCGCGGCGTTGGCGTCGAACCCGCGAATGCCCTTGAGGTAGGCGTCGGCGATGATCGGGACGGCGTGGTAGCCGATCATCGTCCACGTCTCGCGGCCCTGGAACTGCCACACTGGCAGGATCCCGAATGGGCTGTCGCGGCGGCTGGCGATCAGTGACTTGACGATGTCGGCATTGACCTTCTCGGGCTGGACCAACGTCAGCAACGGCTGCTCGGCGCGGAACGTGTCCCACAGCGAAAAGGTCGAGCGGAAGGCGAAGCCGTTGGCGACATGCACTTGGTTGTCGGTCCCGCGATAACGTCCATCGGCGTCCCCCGCGATCGAGGGGGCGAGCAGCGCGTGGTAGAGCGCGGTGTAGAGGCTGATGCGCATCGGCGCGGGGGCGTCGATGGCCAGCACGCCGAGCGCCTGCGACCAGCGGGCCCGGGTCGCGGCGCGGACCGCGTCGAAGCCGGTCGCTTCGGAGGCGAGGTTGTTGAGTGCCCCCGCTTCGTCGACCGAAGAAATCGCCACCGCCGCCTCGAGCGGGCGAGAGAGCGCCGCGAAGTCGAGCCGCGCGACGAGCTGGCGCCCTTCCTTGTAGGCGACCGCGTCGGTGCCACGCCCCGGCCCCTGGAAGCCTCGATAGGCGACGTCCTTCTCGGTATCGACGAATTGCTGCGCGGCGATCGGCGCCGAGAAATGCATGGCGAAGCAGAGGATGCGGTCGGGCGCCCAACCGCGCGTCTGGCGGCACCCGGTCAGCGTCTGCGGGTCGCGCAGGCGGATCGACGACCACAGCACCTTGCCGGGATAATTGTAGAGGCTGGTGCGCAGGTCGAGCACCAGGTGCGCGGCCTTGCCGACGGGGTAGGTGTAGCGGTGGATGCCGACCCGCGTTCCCGCGGTCAGCTCGGCGCGGACACCGGGATCGCTGAGCGTCACCGCATAATAGCCGGGCTCGGCGACCTCGCTGCGATGGTCGAAGCGCGAGCGATAGCCCGAGCCGGGCACCTTCGCGTTGCCGGGCTCGAGCGGAACCCGGTCGCCGCTGACCGGCATCAGCAGGAAGTCGGCGAGGTCCGAATGGCCGGCGCCCGAGAAATGGGTGTGGCTGAACCCTTGGATGGTCGGGTCTTCGTAATGATAGCCGGCGGCATGCGCGTAGCATTCGCGCACCGTGCAGCTGGTGTCGGTGTCAGGCGACAGCTGGACCATCCCGAACGGGGCGACCGCACCGGGGTAGGTGTGGCCTTCGCCGCCGGTGCCGATCATCGGGTCGACCGCCTGGAAAGGCGTGGCGGTCGGCGGCGCGGCGGCGAAGGCGGTGGTCGAAAGAGCGGCGACGATGGCCGCGGCGGCCGGCGAGGGGATCGACATGGCCGCAACCTTGGTCGCGCGCGAGCGTGCGAGCAAGCCGGTTGCCGCGCCCCGTGCAACGTCGCTACCCTTCGCGCTCGGTCCGGGGAGGAATGAGCAGATGCAATTCGCGCGGCGCAGCGTCCTTCTCGGCTCCGCAGGGCTCGCGGGCTGCGCGGCGCTGCCTGACCGTCCCGGCAGCGCGGGCGCCGACTGGCATGCGCTGGCCGAGGACGTCCGCCGCGAGATGGCGTGGGCGTGGGACCAGTATCGCGCGCTCGCCTGGGGCAAGGACGAAATCAAGCCGGTCAGCGGCACGTTTTCGAGCTTCCCGCTCAAGGATCATCACCTCGGCCTCACCCTCATCGAGGCGCTCGACACCTTGTGGCTGATGGGTCTCGACAGCCGCTTCGAGGAGGGGCTCGACTGGGTCCGCCGCGAGGCCGATTTCGATGTCGACGGCGAGGTGTCGGTCTTCGAAACCTCGATCCGGCTGGTCGGCGGCCTGCTCAGCGCGCACCTCGCCAGCGGCGACGCCCGAGTGCTCGCCAAGTGCAAGGACCTCGCCGATCGATTGCTTCCGGCCTTCGACACGCCGACGGGCATGCCGACCCGCTTCGTCAACCTGCGCACCGGTGCGCGGCGCCAGCCGGTGACCAGCCCGGCCGACATCGCCACCTACCTGCCCGAATGGGCGACACTGAGCCGGCTGACCGGCGACGACCGCTACCGCCGCGCGGCCAAGCGCGCGCAGGTCGCGGTGTTCGAACGGCGCTCGAAGCTCGGGCTCGTCGCCACCCAGATCGACGTCGAGACCGGCGCGTGGAAATCGCGCACCGCGACGGTCGGCTCCTATTGCGACAGCTTCTTCGAATATCTGTGGGACGGCTGGCAGCTGCTCGGCGACGCCGAGTGCAAGCGGATGTACGACTCCTGCACCGCCGCCATCCTCGCGCACCAGCAGGCGTGGAAGGACGGTCAACTCTGGTTCGCCGACGTCGATTTCGAGACCGGCCAGGTCGTCAGTACCGAGCAGGACGAACTCGCCTCCTTCTACGGTGGATTGCTCGGCCAGGGCGGGGCGATGCGCGAGGGAGCGGCCTATACCGAGAGCTGGGCGGCAGTGCAGGACCGCTTCGGCGTTCTCCCCGAAGGCTATGACTATGCCAGCGGCCGACCGACCCAGCTCACCAATGCCCTCCGCCCCGAACTCGCCGACTCGGCCTTCACCCTTTGGCTGATCGACCGGCATCCGCGCTGGCGGGAGATCGGGCGCCGCCACTATCTGGCGATGAAGGCGAGCAACCGCGCTCCCCACGGCTACACTGACTTGGCGGACGTCACGACGACGCCCAAGCGGCAGGCCGACCACTGCCCCGGCTACTGGTGGTCGGAGCAGATGAAATATTACTATCTGCTGTTCGCCGACACCCCGCGGTTCGACTATCGCCGCAACTACCTCAGCACCGAAGGCAACGTGCTGCTCGGTTTCCGTCGATAAGCCAGGCGCACCGCCGCTGCGCTTGCCCAGCTTTTTGCGACGAGTTGCGCGGCGGCATGCCGGCTTTGAGACGGAAGGTGCGACCCTCGCCGAGTCGCGGCGTTGAGCATTCATGAACATCGTCCCAATGTGCCGTCCATGAAGCATGATGCGTTGAAGCCGACGCAGCCGAGCCGTCGGAGCTGGACCCGCGCCGAAGACTATCTGCCGCCGCGCCGTCTCCGCCGCGGGACCGGCGGCCAGGCCCTGACCGCCTTTCCGGCGCAGCATGGCTCCGACGACGGTCGCAAGGCCGAGCGGATGATGCTCGGACTGGTGCCGTTCGTGCTGCTGATGCTGGGGCTGGGAATCATGTCGGTGGCGATCGCGGTCGCCGCCTGGCCGGGCCGCCATGTGGCGCAGGCGGCGCCCGTCCGAACCGTCGCCGCCAAGCCTGCGACAACCACCGAAACCACCATCCAGCTCGCGCCGCGCTAGACCGCTCATTTTCTCGGATGGAACGAAGCTGACCCTTGCGGCCTTTCCCCTGGGCTGAAATGGGGGTGTGCATGGCGCTGTTCGAACCGGGTCGAAATTGCTGGCGGACGGCGACAGCCGAGCGGGCGACCGTCATCGTCGATGCCTGCGACTATTATCATGTGATCCGCCAGGCGATGCTCAAGGCGAAGCACCGCATCCTCATCATCGGCTGGGACTTCGATCCGCGGATCACGCTCGACCGCACCGGCGACGACCGCTCGGAGACGCTCGGCGACTTGCTGTTCGGCCTCTCCAAGCGCTCGCCGAAACTCGACATCCTGATCCTCAAGTGGGACTTGGGTGCGCTCAAGATGCTGTTCCGCGGCAGCGCGCTGCTGTGGATCGCGCGGCTGGCGTGGCAGCGCGGGATCCGCTTCAAGCTCGACCACGCTCATCCGACCGGCTGCAGCCACCACCAGAAGATCGTGGTGATCGACGATTGCTTCGCCATCTGCGGCGGGATCGACATGACCAGCGATCGCTGGGACCGGCCCGCACACGCCGACCACGATCCGGGCCGGGTGCGCCCCAACGGCAGCGAATATGAGCCCTGGCACGACGCGACGATGGCGGTCGACGGACCGGCGGCGGCGGTGCTGGGGGAGATCGCGCGCGACCGCTGGCTGCGCGCGACCGGGGAGATACTGCCGGCGTGCGAGCCCTGCCGCAGCGTCTGGCCCGAGGAGCTCGAACCCCAATTCGAGAATGTCGAACTGGCGGTGGCGCGGACCGCCGCCGAATATGAGCAATGGCCCGCGGTCAAGGAAGTCGAGGCGCTGTTCGTCGACATGATCGAGCGGGCGCAGCGCTTCGTCTACATCGAGAATCAGTATTTCACCTCGCCGGTGATCGCGGCGGCGATCGTTCGCCGGCTCGAGCTGCCCAATCCGCCCGAATTCCTGCTGGTCCAGCCGCTCACCGCCGATGGCTGGCTCGAGCAGGTCGCGATGGACGCTGCGCGGGTCCGCCTGACCCAGCAGATCGGCCATCACGACAAGGGCAATCGCTTCCGTATCTACACTCCCAAGACGGCGGAAGGCGCGGACATCTACGTCCACGCCAAGCTGATGGTCGTCGACGACCAGATCCTGCGAGTGGGCTCATCCAACTTCAACAACCGCAGCCTCGGGCTCGACAGCGAATGCGACCTCGCGCTCGACGCCACCAGCGATGCCGAGCGGACCGAGATCGCTGCGATCCGCACCGGCCTGATGGCCGAGCATCTCGGCGTGGACGTGGCCGAGGTGGCGGCCAGGTTCGCCGCGACCGGCTCGCTGCTGGAGACGGTCGAAGCCCTGCGCGGGCCGGGGCGGAGCCTCGTCCTGCTGCCGATCGAAAAGCCGTCCGAAGCCGCCGAGTTCATCGCCGACCGCGAGTTGCTCGATCCCAAGAGCCCGGCGATGATGTTCGAAGGCATGACCCACCGCAGCCTGTTCGATCCGGTGCGCCAGCGCTGGAAGGGCCGCAAGCATTTCCGGCGGCGCAAGGCGCCGGCCACCGCCTGATGGTCAAGCCGCCGGTCAAGCGCCCGTGGCAGGACCTGCCGCGAACCATCGCCAACCTGTTCGAGACCCGTGGCTGGAATCCGCTGTCGGTGCTTAACCGCGCCGACCGGCTGATGGCGGGCCGCAATGGTGCGCGCCAGGTCGGCAAGGGCGTCCGCTACGGCCCACACGACCGCCATCACCTCGACATCTGGCTGCCGCCGGCGCGGATGAGCGCGCCCGAGGGCGGCTGGCCGGTGGTGATGTTCTTCTACGGCGGCGGCTGGCGCGCGGGCGATCGCGGCGATTATGGCTGGGCCGCGGCGGCCTTTGCCGAAGCGGGCTTCGCCGCGGTCATCGCCGATTACCGCCTCGCCCCCGCGGTTCGCTATCCGGGCTTCCTGTGGGACGCCGCGCTGGCGCTGCGCTGGGTGGTCAAGAACATCGCCGGCTACGACGGCAATCCTGACCGCATCGCGCTCGCGGGACACAGCGCCGGCGCCTACATCGCGGCGATGCTGGCGCTCGACCATCGCTGGCTCGACGGGGTGCAATTGCCCGCCAGCATCATCAAGGGCGCCGCGCTGATCAGCGGCCCCTACGACTTTCATCCCTTTCGCGAATTCCGCGGCCGTGCGGCGTTCGGCCACTGGCCCGATCCGGTCGAGACCCAGCCGATCACCCACGTCCGCGGCGATGCGCCGCCGCTCCTGCTGCTGCATGGCCAATCCGACCGGCTGGTCTATGCCAAGAACAGCCGCACCGTCGCCGCTAGGCTCGAGGCCGTCGGCGCGCCGGTGGTGCTCAACATTTATCCGCAGGCCAACCACATCGACCCGCTGATCGCGCTGTCGCGGGTGTTCCGCAATCGCCTGCCAGTGCTCGAGGATGCGGTCACTTTCTTGCGCTCCGCCACCGCGCTTCCCACCTCTCCCGCATAAGAGCGCAAAGGAACGCACATCTTGGAACAGTGGCACGGGACGACGATCCTGGGCGTGAAAAAGGACGGCCGCACGGTGATCGCCGGCGACGGCCAGGTCAGCATGGGCAATACGGTGATGAAGCCCAACGCGCGCAAGGTCCGCCGCATCGGCAAGGACGGCAAGGTCATCGGCGGGTTCGCCGGCGCGACCGCCGACGCCTTCACCTTGTTCGAGCGGCTCGAGAAGAAGCTCGAGCAGCACCACGGCCAGTTGATGCGCGCGGCGGTCGAGCTCGCCAAGGACTGGCGGACCGACAAATATCTCCGCAACCTCGAGGCGCTGATGATCGTCGCCGATGCCGAGGTGATGCTGATCCTCACCGGCAACGGTGACGTACTCGAGCCCGAGGAAGGCATCGCGGCGATCGGCTCGGGCGGCAATTACGCGCTGTCGGCGGCCAAGGCGCTGGTCGACTACGAACCCAATCCCGAGAAGCTCGCCCGCCGCGCGATGGCGATCGCCGCCGAGGTCTGCGTCTTCACCAACGACCGGCTGACCGTCGAGACGATCTAAGCTCCCAATTTCACCCCTCCGCTCGTCCCGAGCGAAGTCGAGGGGCGTCAATGTCAGGTGCGGCCACGCCCCTTACACTGCGCTCGGGACGAACGAGGTTTTTGAGCAAGCATGAACGACCAACTCACCCCCAAGGCGATCGTCGCTGCATTGGACGAGCACATCATCGGCCAGGCCGACGCCAAGCGCGCGGTCGCCGTCGCCTTGCGCAACCGCTGGCGCCGCCAGCAGCTCGGCCCCGAGCTGCGCGGCGAGGTCACGCCCAAGAACATCCTGATGATCGGGCCGACCGGTTGCGGCAAGACCGAGATCAGCCGCCGGCTGGCGAAGCTGGCCGACGCGCCGTTCGTCAAGGTCGAGGCCACCAAGTTCACCGAGGTCGGCTATGTCGGCCGCGACGTCGAGCAGATCGCCCGCGACCTGGTCGAGGAAGCGGTGCGGCTGGAGAAAGAGCGCCGCCGCGAGCGCGTCCGGACCGCCGCCGAGGAAGCCGCGATGGACCGGCTGCTCGACGCGCTGACCGGCAAGGGCTCGTCCGAGGCGACCCGCGCCAGCTTCCGCCAGCGCTTCGCCGACGGCGCGCTCAACGATGCCGAGGTCGAGATCGAGGTCAGCGAGGCCCCGGCAATGCCGTTCGACCTGCCCGGCGGGGGCGGGATGGGGATGATCAACCTGTCCGAGATGATGAGCAAGGCGATGGGCGGCGCGCCCAAGAAGCGGCGGAAATTGAAGGTGCCCGCGGCCTTCGCCAAGCTGGTCGACGAGGAGGCTGACAAGCGCCTCGACCAGGACGACGTCAATCGCGCCGCGCTCGCCGACGCCGAGGAGAATGGCATCGTCTTCCTCGACGAGATCGATAAGATCGCGGTCAGCGACGTCCGCGGTGGCTCTGTCAGCCGCGAAGGCGTCCAGCGCGACCTGCTGCCGCTGATCGAGGGTACAACCGTCGCGACCAAATACGGCCCGCTCAAGACCGACCACATCTTGTTCATCGCCTCGGGCGCGTTCCACGTTGCCAAGCCGGCCGACCTGCTCCCCGAGCTGCAGGGCCGCCTGCCGATCCGGGTCGAATTGAAGGCACTGAGCGAGGACGATTTCGTCCGCATCCTCACCGACACCCGCGCCAGCCTGACCGAGCAATATCGCGCACTGCTGGCGACCGAGGGGGTGACGATCAGCTTCGCCGACGACGGCATCCGCGGCCTCGCCCGCATCGCCGCCGAGGTGAACGAGGCGGTCGAGAACATCGGCGCGCGGCGGTTGCAGACGGTGCTCGAGAAATTGCTCGAGACGATCAGCTTCGAGGCCGAGGACCGCCGCGGCGAGACTCTCACGGTGGACGCCGCCTTCGTCGAAGCGCAACTCAGCGGCATCGCCCGCGACACCGACCTCAGCCGCTACGTCCTCTAAAGCGAACGTCGCTCGTCCTGAGCGGAGCGTAGCGAAGTCGAAGGGCGTTATCGCGAAGCGCCCTTCGACTACGGGCCTTCAGCCCTCCGCTCAGGACGCGCGGATCGATCGACCGCCCGATAGCGCCACCGTAGCCCGAGCGGGAACGGCGCCCAGGCGCTGACCTTGACCCCGGCGATACGGAGCTGGTCGGCGACCCACTGGTTGCAGGTATTGATCGCGCTCGCCCGGCCATGCGCGCGGTAGAAGGCGTCGTCGCCGCCATAGCCGGGGTGAGGCAGGCGGGTCGGCCGGCCCGCACCGCCAAGCACGAACTGCGCCCGGACCGCGGCCCACAGCCGGCGATATTCCTCGGGCCGGAGGCGGATGGCGACCAGATTGTCGCCCGGCGTCGCAACCTCGTCGACGTGGAGCACGCGTTCGCCACCCGCCGTCGCCGCCCACACGGTGCGCGGGGTGATGTCGGCCCAGGTCGGTGTCTCCAGATAGACCCGCCGCTCCCCCGCGCCGAAACCGAACCAGCGCGCGTCGGTGGGTGGCGCGGCGAAATCGCCCGCCGGGAAATAAGGCCGCCAGTCGAGCCCCTGCGCCACCGCCGGCATGACGATGTCGACGTGGATGCCGTTCGAGCGGAGGTAGACGGTGGTTCCCGCCGGCGCCTCTCGCCAGTCGGCGTTCAGCGGGACGAGACCCCCCACCACCGCCGCCAGCAGGTACAGCGCCGGGATGGCGAGCGCCGCAGCCACCAGCCGCCGCCAGCGCGTCCGCCGTCCCCGTCCTTTTGTGCGCCGTCGATTCACCCGTCTCACCCCCTACGCCTTGCTTATCCGCCGCTCGCCGCCTAGATGCCCCGCCGGGTCGGAGCGTAGCGCAGCCTGGTAGCGCATCACACTGGGGGTGTGGGGGTCGCAGGTTCGAATCCTGTCGCTCCGACCATCATTCGAAGTAGAAAAGTGTTCGAAGAGCGCTTTTCCCGGATGATCTTCGGCCGCAGCCCAAGGATATTTCTCACCTTGACGACCACCCTCTTCCTCACCGCCGCCACCGGCGCGGGCACCGGTGCCGGACCGACCAGCTTCCTCATCGGCTTGCTGCCCTGGCTGGCGGTGTTCGTTATATTCTACGTGCTGATGATCCGCCCCCAGCAAAAGCGGGTGAAGGACCATCAGACCGCGGTGTCGGCGATCAAGAAGGGCGACGAAATCGTCACCGCCGGCGGCATCCGCGGCCGCGTCAGCCGCGTGATCGACGACAATGAGGCCGAGGTCGAGATCGCCCAGGGCGTCAAGGTGCGGGTGGTCAAGGCGACCATCGCGCAGGTCCTGACTCCCGCCACCAAGCCGGCGAACGACTGATGCTCGACTTTCCCCGCTGGAAGGTGTGGGCGATCTGGCTGACGATCGCCGTCGGCGTGCTCCTCGCGCTGCCGAGCCTGCCGCTGCCGCAATCGGTGGTAGACCATTATCCGCGCTTCCTTCCGCACAGCAAGATCAGCCTCGGGCTCGACCTCGCCGGCGGCAGCCAGTTGCTGTTCGAGGCCGACGTGCCCGACTTCAACCGTCAGCGGCTGGCCTCGATGGAGGACAATGTCCGCACCGAGCTGCGCCGCGACAACCCGATCGAGACGGGCGACATCTCGATCGCCAATGGCCGGGTCAGCTTCATGCTCCGCAATCCCGCCCAGCTCGACGCGGCGGTGGAGAAGATGCGCGCGCTGGCGGCCCCGGTCGGCCTGACCGGCAGCCGGGCGTGGGACGTCCAGGCGTTCGACGGCAACCGGGTCGTCATGACCCCGACCCCCGAAGGCACGACCGCGGCGCTCAAGGATGCGCTGACCATCGCGCGCGACGTGGTGCGGCGGCGGATCGACCCGTCGGGCACGCGCGAAATCACCGTCATCAACCAGGGCTCGCAGCGCGTGCTCGTCCAGGTCCCCGGCGTCGACAATCCCGAAGCGCTCAAGAAGCTCGTCGGGCAGACCGCGCGCCTCGAATTCAAGTTGGTCGATCTGACCGCCGATCCGGCCCAGGTCGCCCAGGGCCGCGCCCCCGCCGGCAGCCAGGTGCTGCCGATGGTCGACGGCGGCGGCGCGATCGCGGTCCAGCGGCGGGTGCTCGTCTCCGGCGATCAACTCACCAACGCCCGCGCCACCAACGACCAGAACGGGCGCCCGGCGATCGAATTCACCTTCAACACCGCCGGCGCCAAGAAATTCGGCCGGGTGACGCAGGAGAATGTCGGCAAGCCGTTCGCGATCATCCTCGACAACCGGGTGCTGTCGGCGCCGCGGATCGACACCCCGATCCTCGGCGGTCAGGGTCAGATCACCGGCAACTTCACGACCGAATCGGCCAATCAGCTGGCGACTTCGCTCAAGTCGGGCTCGCTGCCGATCAAGCTCAACGTGGTCGAGGAGCGGACGGTCAGCGCCGACCTCGGCGCCGATTCGATCCGCAAGGGCGCGATCGCCTCGGTCGTCTCGGTCGGCGCTGTGATCGTCTTCATGCTCGTCACCTACGGCCGCTTCGGCGTCTATGCGAACATTGCGCTCATCGTGAACGCCTTCCTGATCCTCGGCATCATGGCGCTGTTCAACGCCACGCTGACGCTGCCCGGCATCGCCGGCTTCATCCTCACCATCGGCGCGGCGGTCGACGCCAACGTGCTGATCAACGAGCGCATCCGCGAAGAAGTGCGGCGCGGCCGGCGGATCCTCGACGCGATCGAGACCGGCTACCACGAGGCGCGCCGCGCGATCTTCGACGCCAACCTGACCCACGTCATCTCGGCGACGCTGATGATCTACTTCGGGTCGGGTCCGGTGCGCGGGTTCGCGGTGGTGCTGCTGATCGGCGTGGTCACCAGCTTCTTCACCGCGGTCTTCTTCACGCGCATGCTCGTCGCGCAGTGGGCGCGTCACACTCGCCCCCGCGACCTCCATCTCTAAGGGCCGGCCATGAAGCTGCTCAAGCTCGTTCCCGACAACACCAACATCGACTTTATGCGCTGGCGCAACGTCGCGGTGGTCGTCTCGACCCTGCTGACGATCGCCGCCATCGCGGTGACGGTGGTCCGTGGGCTCAACTTCGGGATCGACTTCGTCGGCGGGCAGGTGGTCCACGCCGAATTCGCCCAGCCGGTGCACGTCGAAGACCTGCGCGCGCGGGTCACGGCGCTGGGCGATGGTGACGCGCTCATCCAGTCGCTCGGCGGCGATCGCTCCTACCAGATCCGTCTCGCCAAGCCGCCCGGCCCCGACGCCGCCGCCAACCAGGTCGTCACCCAGCTGCGCCAGATGATCACCACCCAATATCCCGGTGCGCGGGTCGACGCGGGCGAATCGGTGTCGGGCAAGGTGTCGGAAGAACTGGCGCTCAACGGCGCGCTGGCGATCGGGCTGGCGATGCTCGGGATCGCCCTCTACATCTGGTTCCGGTTCGAATGGCAGTTCGGCGTCGGCGCCTTGCTGACGCTGGCACACGACGTGGCGATGACCGTCGGCTTCTTCTCGATCACCCGCATGGAGGTCGACTTGAACGTCGTCGCGGCGATCCTGACCATCATCGGCTATTCGCTCAACGATACCGTGGTCATCTACGACCGCATCCGCGAGAACCTGCGCAAATATCGCAAGATGTCGATCCTTCCGCTGCTCAACCTCTCCCTGAATGAGACGCTGGCGCGCACCGTGGTCACCTCGCTGACCGTGCTCATCGCGCTCGCCATCCTGATGGTGATCGGTCCGCAGGTCGTGTTCGGCCTCGCCATCGCCATCTTCCTCGGCGTCTTCATCGGCACTTATTCGTCGATCTACATCTCGGCGCCGGTGCTGGTCTGGCTCGGGGTCAAGCCCGACAGCTTCCTCAAGAGCGACGATGGCGACAAGGTCGTCCGCCGCGACGACGGCGCGGTGGTCTGAGCGAAGCCAGCGACCGTTCATCTGCCAGCAGGCTAAACGCGTGCTTTCCCTGCCACGCCCTCAGCGTTAGAAGGCCATCCCATGCTGAAGTTTTCCCGGGTCGCTACCGCGCTCGTCGCCTGCGCGATCATCCTTCCGGTCACCGGCTGCGCCCGCAATCGCGCGAAGAGCGACGTCAACTATGTCGCGAGCGACGTGAACACGCTCTACGGCGTCGCCAAGCAGCGGCTCGACGGCCAGGACTATGAGACCGCCGCCAAGCTGTTCGACGAGGTCGAGCGCCAGCACCCCTATTCGGTATGGGCCCGCCGCGCGCAGCTGATGAGCGCGTTCAGCTATTACATGGCGCAGAAATATCCCGACGCGGTCAGTTCGGCGCAGCGCTTCCTGACCATCCACCCGGGCAACAAGGACGCGCCCTACGCCAGCTATCTGGTGGCGATGAGCTACTACAACCAGATCGCCGACGTGACCCGCGACCAGAAGGTGACGGGGCAGGCGCTCGACGGCTTCAACGAACTCATCCGCCGCTATCCCGAGAGCCGCTACGCCTCGGACGCGCGGCTGAAGCTCGACCTCATCAACGACCATCTCGCCGGCAAGGAAATGGAAGTCGGCCGTTTCTACCAGCGGTCGGGCAACTGGCTCGCCTCGGTTCAGCGCTTCCGCACCGTGGTCGACAAATATCAGACCACCAGCCACACGCCCGAGGCGCTGATGCGGCTGACCGAAAGCTACCTCGCGCTCGGCGTTCCCGACGAGGCCGAGAAGTCGGCCGCCGTTCTCGGCCGCAACTATCCGGGTACCGACTGGTACAAGCACGCCTACGACCTGATCCAGCGCAAGGCGCCGCGACAGGCGGCGGCCGCCCGCCGAAGCTAGCGTAGGCGAGCGGGGCGGGGGAGTGCTGCGGCAACTCGTCATCCGCGATGTGGTGCTGATCGACCGGCTCGAACTCGACTTCGGCGAAGGTCTCGGCGTGCTCACGGGTGAGACCGGCGCCGGAAAATCGATCCTGCTCGATGCGCTTGGCCTGGCGCTCGGCGCACGCGCCGACAGCGGCCTCGTCCGCACCGGGCAGGACGGCGCCGCGGTCACCGCCGCCTTCGACCTTCCCCCCGACCACCCCGGCCTTGCGGTCCTCGACGAAGCCGGGGTCGAGGCCGAGCCGGGCGAGCCCCTGTTGTTGCGCCGCCAGGTCAAGGCCGACGGCGGCAGCCGCGCCTTCGCCGCGGGCGGCCCGGTCCCGGCCTCGGTGCTGCGCGAGCTGGGGTCGACGCTGGTCGAAATCCACGGCCAGCATGACGACCGCGGCCTCCTCAACCCGAAGGGCCATCGCGACCTGCTCGACGCCTTCGGCCGGCTCGACACGACCATGGTCGCGGCCGCCTGGGCACGACTGCAGTCGCTCGAAGGCGAACTGGCGGACGCCCGCGCCGCGACCGAAGCCGCCGAGCGCGACCGCGATTATCTGACCCATGCCGCCGACGAGATCGCCAAGCTCGCGCCGGAACCAGGCGAGGAAACCAGCCTCGCGGAGCAGCGCGCGGCGATGCAGGCGGGCGCCCGCGCCGGCGAAGCGCTGCAGGGCCTCGATGACCTGTTGAGCGGGTCGGACGGGGCGCTAGCGCAGCTCCGCGCCGCCGCTCGGCGGATCGAGCGCGGCGCCGCTGAGCATCCGCTGCTTGCCGAAGCGCTGGCCGGGCTCGATCGGGCGGTGATCGAGACCGCCGAGGCCGAGGACCGGATCGCCCGCGCCGCCGAGGCGATGGCGTTCGATCCGCAACGCCTCGAGCTTGTCGAAAGCCGGCTGTTCGACATCCGCGCGCTCGCCCGTAAGCATCGGGTCGAGGCCGACGCGCTCGCGGCACTGGGCGATGAGATGAAGGGCAAGCTGGCACTGATCGAGGCGGGCGGCGAACGCATCGCCGAGCTCGAGCGCGCGCTCGGTGCGGCGCAACAAACCTATTCCGACGCCGCGACCGGCCTTCGCCTCGCTCGGCTCGACGCGGCAGCCCGGCTCGATGCGGCGGTCAACCATGAGCTTGCGCCGCTCAAGCTCGAGGCCGCGTCCTTCCGCACCTCGCTCGGCGACGGTCCGCCGGGTCCGTCCGGGCACGACCGGGTCGAGTTCACCGTCTCGACCAACCCCGGCGCGCCGTTCGGGGCGCTGACGCGGATCGCCTCGGGCGGCGAATTGTCGCGCTTCATCCTCGCCCTCAAAGTCGCACTGGCCGAAGCAGGCGGCGCCTCGACCATGATCTTCGACGAGATCGACCGCGGAGTCGGCGGCGCGGTCGCTAGCGCGATCGGCGAGCGGCTAGCCCGCTTGGCGCATCAGAGCCAGTTGCTGGTAGTCACTCACTCGCCCCAGGTCGCCGCCAGGGCGCAGCATCACTATCGGATCGAGAAAAGCCACGGCGCGGACGGCACCCGCACCACCGTCCACAAGCTGACCGCCGACGAACGGCGCGAGGAGATCGCCCGCATGCTCTCGGGCGCCGACGTCACCGACGAGGCCCGGGCGCAAGCCGCTCGGCTACTCGAAGCGGCTTAGTAAACCCGCGCCTTCGGCTTGATGTAGCCGATGTCGTCGGTGAGCGTATATTCGTGCACCGGGCGATAATCGATCGCCACGCCGCGGCCGAAGTCGCCGCCCCAGCCGTCCAGCCAGGCGACCGTGTGCTTCATCCAATTGGCGTCGTCGCGCTTGGGGAAGTCCTCGTGCATGTGCGCGCCGCGGCTTTCCTTGCGGTTGGCGGCGCAATGCATGGTGACGACCGCCTGGCCGAGCATATTGTCGAGCTCGAGCGTCTCGACCAGGTCGGTGTTCCAGATAAGGCTGCGGTCGGTGACCTTCACGTCGGCCATCGACTTGAAGATGGCGTCGATCTTCTCTTCGCCCTCGGCCAGCGTTCGCTCGGTGCGGAACACCGCGCAATCGGCCTGCATCGTGCGCTGCATCTCGTTGCGGATCTGCGCGGTCGGGGTGCCGCCGTCGGCGTAGCGGAACTTGTCGAGCCGGCCGAGCGAGAGGTCGGCGCTGTCCTTGGGGAGCGCCTTCTGATTCTCGCCGGGCTTGACGATCTCGCCCAGCCGGAGGCCCGCGGCGCGGCCGAAGACGACCAGGTCGATCAGGCTGTTCGAGCCGAGGCGATTGGCGCCGTGGACCGAGACGCAGGCCGCCTCGCCGACCGCGAACAGGCCGGGGACGACGCTGTCGGGGTTGCCGTCCTTCAGGGTCACGACTTCGCCGTGATAGTTCGTCGGGATGCCGCCCATATTGTAGTGGACGGTCGGGGTGACCGGGATCGGTTCGCGGGTCATGTCGACGCCGGCGAAAATCTTGGCGGTCTCGGTGATGCCCGGCAGCCGCTCGTGCAGGATCTTGGGGTCGATGTGGTCGAGGTGAAGGAAGATGTGGTCCTTGTCCTTGCCCACCCCGCGGCCCTCGCGGATCTCCATCGCCATCGAGCGCGAGACGACGTCGCGGCTGGCGAGGTCCTTGGCGCTCGGCGCATAGCGCTCCATGAAGCGCTCGCCCTCGGAGTTGGTGAGGTAGCCGCCCTCGCCGCGCGCGCCCTCGGTGATGAGTACGCCCGCGCCATAGATGCCGGTCGGGTGGAACTGGACGAACTCCATGTCCTGGAGCGGCAGTCCGGCGCGGAGCACCATCGCATTACCGTCGCCGGTGCAGGTGTGCGCCGAGGTCGCCGAGAAATAGCAGCGCCCGTAGCCGCCGGTCGCCAGCACCACCGCCTGCGCGCGGAAGCGGTGGATCGAGCCGTCGTCCATGCACAGGGCGACGAGGCCGCGGCAGACGCCGTCTTCCATGATCAGGTCGAGCGCGAAATACTCGACGAAGAAGTCGGCGTCGTACTTCAGGCTCTGCTGGTAGAGCGTGTGCAGCATCGCATGGCCGGTGCGGTCGGCGGCGGCGCAGGTTCGCTGCGCGGCCGGACCCTCACCCATGTTCTGGGTCATGCCCCCGAACGCGCGCTGGTAGATCTTGCCTTCGTCGGTGCGGCTGAACGGCAGCCCGGCATGTTCGAGTTCGTAGACCGCGGCGGGCGCTTCGCGGCAGAGATATTCGATCGCGTCCTGGTCGCCGAGCCAGTCGGAGCCCTTGACGGTGTCGTACATGTGCCAGGTCCAGTGGTCCGGGCCCATGTTGCCGAGACTGGCGGCGATCCCGCCCTGCGCGGCGACGGTGTGGCTGCGGGTCGGGAACACCTTGGTGACGCAGGCGGTCTTGAGGCCCTTGCCCGCGGCGCCCATCGTCGCGCGCAGGCCCGCGCCGCCGGCTCCGACGACAACGACGTCATAGGTGTGGTCGACGATCTTGTAGGACATCTTAGGAAGCAGCTCCGAAGGCGATCTTGGCGAGCGCGAACAGCGCCAGCGCGCCGACCCCGACATGAAGGAACAGGCTGACGATGGTCCACATCGCGCGCCCGGCCTCGTCGACGATATAGTCGTCGATCACGACCTTGAGGCCGTCGACGCTATGCTCGAACGCGAGATAGACGAAGAGGGCCATCGGCACGAACCCGAGCGGCCCCGCCAGCCACTCGCGGACGGTGGCTTGGCTCAAGTCAGGCAGCAGCAGTAGCGAGACGATCAGCCAGATGCCGAGCAGGAGCAGCGCGATGCTGCCGACCCGCTCGCGGATCCAGTGGTGGCCGCCATGATGGGAACTGCCGAGCGCGCGGACTTGGCCGAGCGGGCTCTTGCCCTCGGGCACCGAAACGCGGTCGTGGCGACCGCTCTCCTTGGGACCGGTCATGCCCGCACTCCCAGCAGATAGGCCCACAGGGCGATGGTCAGCACCACCGAGCCCACCCAGGTCGCGATCGCCATGGTCCGGTTGCGGCCGAGCTCGAAGCCCGAGCCGGTGTCCATGACGAGATGGCGGACGCCCGACAGCAGGTGCTGGAAGAACGACCAGCTCAACCCGATCAGGACGAAGAGGCCGAACGGACTGCCCGCGACCTTGGCGAAGTCGGCAGAGCCGCTGGCGGGGCCGGCGAGCGCCAGCAGCCACCAGGTCAGCACGATCAGCCCTCCGACCGACAGCGCGATCCCGGTCGCGCGGTGGAGGATCGAGGTCGCCATGTGCGGACCCCAACGCCAGATCGAGAGGTGCGGGGATAAGGGACGGGCCGTGTTGCGCGCCATAAGCTCACTTCATGAAAGCAGGGCAAAAAGGACTGCCAGCCGCTTAGGCGGCAGGGGCTGAAGAGGCAAGGCGGCGAGGAGGCCGTACCCGCTCTAACCCGCCCTTAACCATTGGCGCGCCAGAAGCCTGTCCCAACGACCAGACTTCGAGGCGAGTGAGACATACATGAGCGCATGGCGTACCAAGGCCCACGATTACGATCTCGCGCGGGGCCTTCGCTTCTACGGCGGTGAGGGCGAGCTGCCCAAGCGGTCGGCCGCGATGTGGGACGCGATCGGCCACGCCGAAAAGGAGATCGCGCGCGAATTCTGGCGCCGCTATCGGCAATCGGAAGAGCTCCCCGCCGCGATCAGCGACGAGCAGGTCGACCAGTTCGCCGACCGCATCGTGCCCTATCTGCGCGCCAAGTTCGGCAAGCTCAACGACCCGACCTGGGTCAGCACCGCGCGCGGCTATGTCGAAAAGGCGCTCGCCGCCGGCCTCAGCCTGTCGACGCTGCTGTCGGGCCTCAATGCCGAAACCGAGGCCGCCTATGCCGCGATCCGCACCGCGGTCACCGACCAGGACGAGCTGGTCGCCATGTGCCGGACGCTGTCCGAAGTGGTGGCGCTCGAGACCGACGTCTTCGTCCATCACGCCGTCTCGATCACCCGCACCGAGGTCGATACCCAGCAGCAGCAGCAGGCCGAGGAATTCAACCGCAAGGTGATGAGCGTCGTCACCAAGGTTGTCAGCGAAAATGAGCAATTGCGCGGCCAGGCGAGCAGCACCGCCGGTTCGGCGCGCGGCATGCTCGGCAAGACCAGCGAAGTCGCCGCGGCGGCCGAGCAGTCGGCGGTGGCGATGCGCGAAGCGGCGCAAACCGCCGCGGGCCTCATCCGCGCGATCGAGGATGCCCGGACCGAAGTCGAGGTGGCGGCGGGGATCGCGACCAAGGCGGGCGACCAGGCCAGCCAGGCGGTCGAGGTCAGCCGGATGCTGTCGGCGCACGTCGAAGCGATCGAATCGATCCTCGGCCTGATCCGCGACATCGCCGGCCAAACCAACCTGCTCGCCTTGAACGCCACCATCGAGGCGGCGCGTGCGGGCGATGCCGGCCGCGGCTTCGCGGTCGTCGCGCAGGAAGTGAAGAGCCTCGCCAGCCAGACCGCGCGCGCGACCGACGACATCACCGCCAAGATCACGGCCATCCAGCAGGCGACCCGCCAGACGGTCGAGGCCAACGGCTCGATCCAGGGCACGGTCGAGGAAGTCCAGGTCAGCGCCGACCGCATCCGCCAGGCGATGGAATTGCAGGCCCAGACGGTGACGATGATCACCGCCGCGGTCGACGAGACGGCGCTCGCCGCCGACTCGATGAGCTCGACCATCGCCGCCATTCGTTCCGACACCGAGAATGTCGCGCGCGACATCGACCAGGTCGAGCAGGGCTTCGGCCGCTTCACCGACCAAGTCGGCGACTTCCGCAACGCGACCGCCGAATTCGTCAGCAAGTTCGCGGCCTGACGCAGCCCGCTTCCCGCTCGTCCTGAGCGGACCCCGGACTTGATCCGGGGGAAGTCGAAGGGCGTTTCGCACGACGCCCTTCGACTACAGCCCTGCGGGCTTCCGCTCAGGACGAGCGAAGAAGCTTTGCGGCGGGGCCTCGCGGTCGCTAACGCGGCCGCCATGAACATCCTCCTCACCGGCGCCAGCCGCGGGATCGGCAAGGCCGCATTCGACGCGCTGACCGCCTCCGGCCACCAGGTCGCAGGCCATTCGACCAACGGCGGCGACGGCCTTCTCGGCGCCGATCTCACCGACCCCGCCGCGCCGCGCCGCTTGTGGGATGCGGCCGTCGCCCAACTTGGCGGCAAGGTCGACGTGCTCGTCAACAACGCCGGCATCTACGAAGCGGTCGCCGACGATGCCGCCGACGCCGACTGGCTCGCCGCCTGGGAGCGGACGATGCGGATCAACCTGACTGTTTCGTCCGACCTCGCCCGCCTCGCCGTCCAGCATTTCCGCGCCCACGGCGGTGGCCGGATCGTCAACGTCGCCAGCCGCGCCGGCTATCGCGGCGACTCACCCCAGCACTGGCATTACGCCGCGTCCAAGGCGGCGATGATCGGCGTCACCAAGACGATCGCGCGCGGCTATGCGGGCGACAACATCCTCGCCTTCGCGGTCTGCCCGGGCTTCACCGTGACCGAGATGACCGAGGAATATCTCGCCAGCCGCGGCGGCGCGAAAATCCTCGCCGAAATCCCGCTCGGACGCGTCGCCAGCGCGGCGGAAATCGGCGAGATCATCCGCTGGCTCGCCACCGAGGCGCCGGCCAGCGCGACCGGCAGCGTGATCGACGCCAATGGAGCAAGCTATGTCCGTTAGCCCGGCCGTCCTCCTGCTGGCGCTGCAGCAGATCGTCATCCCGCTCGGCAAGCCGCCGCCCCATCCCGAGCCGATCCGCGCGCCGATCGAGACCTACGGCCCGCTGTGGGCGCAGACTTGCGCGGGTGCGACCGACCAGGCGAGCTGGACCAAGCCCGCGCCCGCGGTCCGCGTCCACGCCAACGTCTATCTCGTCGGCACCTGCGGCATCTCCTCGATCCTGATCACTAGCCCCGGCGGCGACGTGTTGATCGACGGCGGCCCGGAGCGCGCCGCCGACCTCATCGCCGACAACATTCGCTCGCTCGGCTTTCGCCTGCGCGACGTGCGCTGGATCCTCCAGAGCCACGAGCACCTCGACCATGTCGGCGGGATCGCCAAGCTCCAGCAGATGACCGGAGCCAGCGTCATCTCCTCGGCCGCTGCAGCGCGCGCGATGGCCAATGGCGCGCTCGACCCGGCCGATCCGCAGGCGGCCTCGCTCGGCACCTTTCCCAAGGTGGTGGCCGACCGGATCGTCGGCGACGGGCAGACGCTGCGGCTCGGCGACATCACCATCACCGCCCACGCCACGCCCGGCCACACCCCGGGCGCGCTGAGTTGGTCGTGGGAAAGCTGCGACGGCGCGGTGTGCCGGTCGATGGTCTATGCCGACAGCCTCTCGCCGGTCAGCAGCGACAATTATCTTTTCTCGGCGCATCCCGAGGTGGTCGCCTCGTTCCGCAGGTCCTTCGTCAAGGTGGCGGCGCTGCGCTGCGAAATCCTGCTCACCCCGCACCCCTCCGCCAGCGCCACCGCCGAGCGACTGGCGGGCGACAAGCCCTTGTTCGATCCCAACGCCTGTCGCGACTATGCGGCGCAGAAGGGGCGCGACCTCGACGCGCGGCTCGCTAAGGAGGCGGCGAGCAAATGAGCTGGCGCGTGACCCTGCCGGCAACGCGGGCGCAGGGCGAGGCCGTGGGCAGCGCCGACGAGCTCTTCCCCGACCGCGATTCGCCGCCGGTGATCGTCGCCGACGAGCCCGACGAGCACCGTCCGGACGACTGGGTCATCCACGCTTATTTCGAGGAGCGGCCCGACGCCGAGGCGCTCGCCGTTCTTAGCGGCCTGGCGAGCGGGCCGCCGCGGATCGAGCAATTGGCCGACGAGAATTGGGTGGCGAAGAGCCAGTCGGGGCTCGAGCCGATCCGCGCCGGCCGCTTCTTTGTCCACACACCGACCGCCGCGCCTGACCCCGCGGCGATCAGTTTCGAGATCGATGCCGGGCTCGCCTTCGGGACCGGGCAGCATGCGACCACCAAGGGCTGTATCGAGGCGCTCGACCGGCTCGAGCGTGAGGGGCGGCGGTTCGAGAATATCGCCGACATAGGGACGGGCACGGGCCTGCTCGCCTTCGCGGCGCTGCGGCTGTGGCCGGCGGCGAAGGCGATCGCGACCGACATCGACGAGATCGCGGTCGACGTGTCGCGCGACAATGCGCGCATCAACGGGATCGCGCTGGGACATGGCGCGGGTGAATTGCTGCTGACGACCGCCGACGGGATGGACTCGCCGCTGCTCTCGGCAAGGGCGCCGTTCGACTTGCTGATCGCCAACATCCTGGCGGGGCCGTTGGTGGAGCTGGCGCCGGACTTTGTGGGGGCGTTGCGGCCGGGGGCTTGGGTGGTGCTGGCGGGGTTGCTCGACAGCCAGGCCGAGGCGGTGGCGGCGGCTTATGAGAGTCGCGGGTGCCGCCTGATCGATGGCGGCACCGGCGAGTGGCGGATCCTCGTGCTCGAGCGGAGCGCCTAGCGCGAGGCGAAGCGCGGGGTCAGGCGGGCCAGTTGCGGCGCGACGTCGGTCCAGGCCTGATTGCTGCACTTGAGCGAGCCCTGCGGATCGCTGATCGAAAAATGCGAGCTATCGCAAAGGGATGCGATCGCCCCGTCGACGCGGTGGCGAAGCTCGCGCTGACCGCTGGCGCTGGCGAGCTGGAGGTCGGCATAGCTGACCAGCTGCTGGTTGTCGGCGAGGGTGCGGGTGCCCTGGACGACCAACGTGTCGGCGGGCTGGGCGAGGGCGGCCGCCGGAACGGCGAGCAGGGCGACGGTCAACAGCAGGCGCATGGCGGTCTCCGATCTTGTCCCGGAGGTGTAACGCTCGTGCAAAGTAACTGTCAAATAACTGTAATGTTACACTACACTTTCCGCCAAATGTCGCATTCAGATCCGCCAAATGTCGCACGGGATCAGGCTTCGGCGACGAGCCGCTGCCATTCCTCTTCGCCGATCACCCGGATGCCGAGCTCCTCGGCCTTCTTGAGCTTCGATCCAGCGCCGGGGCCGGCGACGACCAGGTCGGTCTTGGCGCTGACCGAGCCGGCCGAGCGGGCGCCCAGTTTTTCGGCCTGGGCCTTGGCCTCGTCGCGGCTCATGGTCTGGAGCGAACCGGTGAAGACGATGGTCTTGCCGCTCCATTCGGTCTCGCGGGCCAAACTGACGAAGGCGGCGGGGCGGGCGAGGGCGAGGAGGTCGGCCAGTTGGGCGCGATTGTGGGCTTCGTGGAAGAAATCGTGGAGCGCCTCGGCGACGACCGGCCCGACCCCCTCGACCGAGGCAAGCTCGGCGAGGCCATTGTCGCTGAGCGCGGCGGCCTCAAGCGCCTCGATCGTGCCGAAGCATTTCATCAGGTCGCGCGCGGTGACGCTGCCGACGTGGCGGATGCCGAGCCCGAACAGGAAGCGGGCGGGGTCGAAGCCGGTCTTGGCGTCGATCGCGGCGAGGAGGTTGTCGACGCTCTTCTCCTTCCATCCCTCGCGGCCGAGCAGCTCGGCGCGGTGATCGGCGAGGCGGAAGATGTCGGCGGGACCGTGGAGCCAGCCGAGTGTGACGAATTCCTCGATCGTCTTTTCGCCCAGACCCTCGATGTCCATCGCCCCGCGGCTGACGAAATGCTTGAGCCGCTCGATCCGCTGGGCGGGGCAGATGAGGCCGCCGGTGCAGCGGACGTCGACCTCGCCCTCCTCGGCGACCGCCTCGGACTGACATTCGGGGCAATGGTCGGGGAAGACGTAGGGCGGGCGCGGCTCGTCGCGAGTGAGGTTCTCGACCACCTGCGGAATGACGTCGCCGGCGCGCTGGATGCGGACGCGGTCGCCCTCGCGAAGGCCGAGCCGGGCGATCTCGTCGCGGTTGTGGAGTGTGACGTTGGCGACGATCACCCCGCCGACCCCGACCGGGGTGAGGCGGCCGACCGGGGTCAGCTTGCCGGTCCGGCCGACCTGGATCTCGATCCGCTCGAGCGTGGTCTCGGCCTTCTCGGCGGGGAATTTGTGCGCCAGCCCCCAGCGCGGCGCGCGGCCGACGCTGCCGAGCCGGTCTTGCCAGTCGAGCCGGTCGACCTTGTAGACCACACCGTCGATGTCGAAGGGCAAGTCGGCGCGGAGATGCTCGATCGCGGCGTAATGGGCGAGCGCTTCGGCGGTGTCGGCGCAGAGCTTGAACTGCGCGGCGGCGGGGAAACCGAGCGCCTGGAGCCGCTCGACCGCTTGCGTCTGAGTCGCGCCGAGGGGTTCAGACAATTCGCCCCAGCCGTGGAGGAGGAAGCGAAGCGGGCGCGCGGCGGTGATCGCCGGGTCCTTCTGGCGGAGCGAACCGGCGGCGGCGTTGCGCGGGTTGGCGAACAGCTTGCCGCCGCTCGCCTCCTGCCGCGCGTTCAAGGCGGCGAAGTCCGCCTTGGACATGAAGACCTCGCCGCGCACCTCGAGCACCGCGGGGGCGCCGATCAGTGCCTGCGGGATGTCGGCGATGGTGCGGACGTTGGGGGTGACGTCCTCGCCCACCGCGCCGTCGCCGCGCGTCGCGGCCATCACCAGCCGGCCGTCCTCGTAGCGCAGCGAGCAGGAGAGGCCGTCGATCTTGGGTTCGGCGGTCAGCGCGATCGGTTCGTCGTCGCCGAGGCTGAGGAAGCGGCGGACGCGGCGGACGAACTCCTCGACGTCGCCGGCCGAGAAGGCGTTCTCGAGGCTGAGCATTGGCCGCGCGTGGGTGACCTTGGCGAGCGGGCCCGAGGGGTTGGCGCCGACCTGCCGGCTCGGACTGTCGGCGCGGACGAGGTGGGGGAATTCGGCCTCTAGCGCGGTATTCTCGCGGACCAAGGCGTCATAGTCGGCGTCGCTGATCTCGGGCGCGTCGCGGTCGTGGTAGAGCCGGTTATGGCGCGCAATCTCCTTCGCCAGCCGCATGAGGCGATTGGCGGCCTCGGCCTCGGTCATGCCACCTCCGCGGCCAGCTCGGCGAGCTTGCGCACCGTATTCATGTTGCGCGCGGTGGCGGTGCCCATGCCCGGAAAGGTAAGCTTGCTGTCGGCCATGCCCGCCCCATAAGCGATGTAGACTTCGCGGGTCCCGAGCGCCGTGCGCTCGTCCTGCCGCCCGCGCACCTGGTCGAGCAGGTCGGGGTCGGGCGCGGCGGCGAGGAAGCTGACGCCGAGGCGGTTGCCGGCGACGTCGGGAAAGGGATTGGCGGCGACGATGGCGGCCAGCTCGTCCGCATTGCGGACCATCACCGGGACGGCCTTGCCGAACCAGCGCTCGACCTGCGCGTCGAGCAGGGCGACGACCTTGGCTTCGGACGCGGGGCTGGCGAAGATGAGATTGCCGCTGGCGATGTAGGTGCGCACTCCGGTGAAGCCGCACTCGTCGCCCATGCGCTTCAGCTCGGTCATCGGCAGCTTGCCGGTGCCGGACACGTTCACCGCGCGCAGCAAGGCCGCATAGCCCGGCACGCTCAGCCGAACAGCTCGGCCAGATAATCCTCGAGCGCCTGCCAGCTGCGGCGGTTGGCAGCCTCGTTAAAGGCGACGCCGGGGATGCCGATCTCGGTGGTGGCGTGGGGATTGGTGAAGCCGTGGCCGGTGTGGCCGTAGGCGTGGATCTGCCAGTCGGCGCCGGCGGCGGTCAGTTCCTGGCCGAGGGCGACGACGGCCTCGGGCTTGACCATCGGATCGTCCCAGCCGTGGTAGGCGACGACCTTGGCCTTGATCGGGTTGGCGGGCAGGCCGGGCGGATCGAACAGGCCGTGGAAGCTGGCGACGCCCGCCACGTCCGCGCCCGAGCGGGCGAGGTCGAGGACGCACTGGCCGCCGAAGCAGAAGCCGATCGCCGCGACCCGGGCCGGGTCGACACCGCCCTGGGCGCGGGTCACGTCGAGGATGGCGAGCAGACGGTCGCGCAGGGCGGCGCGGTCCTGGCGCAGGCGGGTGAGTTCGCCGAACATCACCTCGCGGGCGGCGCCGCGAAATTGCTTGCCGAAGGTGTCGGCGACGAGGGCGTGATAGCCCCAGCCGTTCAACCGCGCGGCGAACCCGCGCTCGAGGTCGGAGACGCCCATCACCGTCGGGACGATGATCACCGTGCCCTTCGCGGCGCCCTCGGCCGGCAGCCAGAGATGCTCGAGTTCCTCGCCGGCGAAATGCTGCGGGACGGCGGTTTCGGGCATGGGGTCTCCAACGGAAAAAGGCAGGGCCGGGCAGCCGATTAGCAGGACGCGCGGCTTGGCCCAAGGGCGGTCGAAATGGCAGGGTTGACGACGAACCGTGCAAATCTGTAGACGAACCGAGTTTCAACGACGGAGTCTCGCCCGATGGATCAGCCCACCCCGACCGGAAAACTGCTTCGCGCGCTCGGTATCGCCGCACTGTTGTCGATCGGGATTTTCGTCACCTGGCTGATGATCAGCGACCGCCGCTCGCAATCGGACGAGGCGCGCTCGAGCATCGCCGCGGGGTGGGGCGAGCCGCAGGTGATTGCCGGGCCCGAGCTCAGCATTCCGTTCAAGACCATCAGCGCGGCGACCACCGATGCCAATGGGAAGATCGTCAGCGGGCCCGAGACGGTCGAGCGGCGGCTGATCGTCGCGCCGCAGGGGGTCGATGCGGCGACGCGGATCGCGCCCGAGCGCCGGGCCCGGTCGATCTATGAGGTGGTGGTCTATCATGCCGACACGCAAGGCCGCGCGACCTTTGCGCTGCCGAGCGACCTGACCCGGCTCGGCGTGCCGGCGGGGTCGCTCGAACTCAATCGGGCCGAACTGCACTTCGGGGTCAGCGATAGCCGGGGCCTCAGCGCCAATCCGCTGGTGCGGGTCGGCGGGAAAGCGCTTCCGCTTGGGCCGGGCGGGGGGACCAGCATGGTCAATGGCGGATTCTATGCGCCGATCGACCTGACGCAGCTCGACCCGGCGCGCTTCTCGGTCGACTTCTCCTTCGCGCTGCGCGGCAACGGCTCGTTCGCCTTCATGCCGCGGGCGGGCGACACCGCGTGGAAATTGAGCTCGACCTGGGCGAACCCGAGCTTCACCGGCGGCTTCCTCCCCGAGCAGCGCCAGGTGGCCAAGGACGGCTTCACCGCTGCCTATCGGATCGGCAACCTCGCGCTCGGCCGCTCGCTGCTGTTCATCGAGGGGGACGAGAAGGGGAATTCGAGCGACGAGGCGGTGAGCCAGGCGCGCGCCGGGGTCGACCTGATGCAGCCGGTCGATCTCTACAGCCAGGTCGACCGGGCGACGAAATACGGCTTCCTGTTCATCGGCTTCACCTTCCTGGCGTTCCTGCTGTTCGACATCATCGGCGGGGTGCGCGTGGTGGCGATCGAATATCTGCTCGCCGGGGCGGCGCTGGTGCTGTTCTTCGTGCTGCTGCTGGCGTTTGCCGAGGTGATCGGCTTTGCCGCCGCCTACGTCGTCGCCGCGGGCGCGATCGCCGCGCTCAACACGGCTTATTCGGCGGCGGTGCTGGGGAGCTGGCGGCGCGGGCTGGTGATCGGGGCGATCCTCGCCGCGCTCTATGCCGTGCTCTACGTCCTGCTCAGCCTCGAGGCCTATGCGCTGCTGATCGGCGCGCTGCTGCTGCTCGTCGCGCTGGCGGGGACGATGTACGTCACCCGCCGGCTCGACTGGACCGGGGAGCGGCGGCGGGTGGCGGAGGAAGCGGCGCCGCTTTGACGCCGCGCGCAAAGGGGAATAGGCGCCGTCCGCTTATGACTGATCCTGTTCCCCCCAAGCGTATCTTTCCCAATGCGAAGGTCGACGCCGAAGCCGCCAAGCATATCCCGTCGTCGCCGCAGACGGAGGACGCCGCCTACACGCTGGCGTTCCAGGACAAGGACTTCCTGCTGCGGCCCGATCTCCGGCCGGTGCGCTTCCAGCTCGAGCTGTTGAAGCCCGAGCTGCTGCTCGACGAGCAGAAGATCGGCTCGACCTTCGTCTTCTACGGCTCGGCGCGGGTGCCCGAGCCGGCCAAGGCCGAGGCGCTGCTCGCGGCGGCGCGGACCGACGAGCAGAAGGTCATCGCCGAGCGGCTCAAGGCCAAGTCGCATTATTACGAGGTTGCGCGCGAGCTGGCGCGGCTGGTCAGCCGGACCGAGCCCGACGACGAGGGCAAGCGCCACTTCGTGGTCTGCTCAGGGGGCGGCCCGAGCTTCATGGAAGCCGCCAACCGCGGCGCCGCCGACGAGGGGGCGGAGTCGATCGGCTTGAACATCGTGCTGCCGCACGAGCAATTGCCCAACCCCTATGTGACCCCGCACCTCAGTTTCCAGTTCCACTACTTCGCCTTGAGGAAGATGCACTTCCTGCTGCGCGCGCGGGCGGTGGCGGTGTTCCCGGGCGGGTTCGGGACGTTCGACGAGATGTTCGAGCTGTTGACGCTCATCCAGACGGGCAAGGTGCGGCCGCTGCCGATCCTGCTCTACGGGCGCGAGTTCTGGAACCGGGTGGTCAATTTCGAGGCGCTGGTCGAGGAGGGCGTGATCAGCGCCCGCGACCTCGACCTCATCACCTGGTGCGAGACGGCCGAGGAAGGCTGGGCCGCGGTGTGCGACCATTATGCCGAGGCCGAGCAGCGCGCGGCGGCCGAATAGGTCTCGGCGCCGCCGGTAAGTGGCGGCGCTTTTACCCTTACTTCTTGTTGTTGGCGGGGCTGGCCTTCTGGGTCGGCGACGGGCCGGTCAGCTTGGAGGCGCCTTCGCCACCGATGCTGCCCTGGCCGGCCGTGGCCGCCTGCTGCTCGTTGAGCACCGGCTGGTCCTTGGCCTTCTGCGCGCCGGCCGAGGCATTCTCGGCAGCCGCCTTGGCGCCCGCCGCGGCGGGAGTCGCGCCGCCGGCCTTGGCGTCGGCACCGGCCGCGGGGGCCGCCGGCATCGGCAGCGGCGACGGGCTCTTGCTGTTCAAAAAGGCGATGACGTTGGCGCGCTCCTCGGGGTTGCTGAGGCCGGCGAAGGTCATCTTGGTGCCGGGCGCATACTTCTTCGGGCTGGTCAGCCACTGGTTGAGCGTGTCCCAGTTCCAGGTGCCGCCCTTGCCGCTCAGCGCCGGCGACCAGGCGAAGCCGCGGCCCGAACCGGCCGGCTCACCGACGACGTGATAGAGGTTGGGGCCGAGGCCGTTGGGCTGGCCCTGCTCGATCGTGTGGCAGGCCTGGCACTTCTTGAACACGTCGGCGCCCTTGGCCGGGTCGGCCTTGGCGAGATAGAATTCGATCGGCTGCTCGGCGGCGGCGCCGGCGTCGCCCTCCTGGACCACGCCCTCGATCGGGAAGCCCATCTTCTCCGGCCGCTCATTATTGAAATATTCTCCGGCCAGCAGCGAGCCGCCAAGGGCGACAATGCCAGCGCCGAGGACCCAGCCAGCGATGGTGTTCGAGGTGTCCTTCATGGAGAATGCGGTTCCGGAAAAGAGGGGAAGAATATGGCTGGCGCCCCTTTAGAGAGGGCGTGCCAATCGTTCAAGCCAACAGCCAGTGCTCGAGCAGCGTCCGGGCGATGGCGAAGGGCGGCGGGGGGATGAACGCGGCGTCGGGCGCGCCGGCCAAGGCGGCGGCGACCTCGGAACGGGTGAACCAGCGCGCATCCTCGAGTTCGGTCACGTCGACGGTGATCGCGTCGCCCTCCGCCCGCGCGGCGCAGCCGATCATCAGCGAGGAGGGGAACGGCCACGGCTGGCTGGCGAGGTAGCGGACGTCTCTGACAGTGACGCCGGCCTCCTCGAACAGCTCGCGGGCGACGGCGGCCTCGATCGTCTCGCCGACCTCGAGGAAGCCGGCCAGCGCCGAATAGCGGCCGGGCGGATATTGCGGCTGGCGGCCGAGCAGGAGGCGGTCGTCATGCTCGGCTAACATGATCACCACCGGGTCGACGCGGGGGTAATGTTCGGCCTGGCATGCGGGGCACTGCCGCGACCAGCCGCCGCGGACCACGTCGGTGGCGTGGCCGCAATTGGCGCAGAAACGATGGCGGCGGTGCCAGCTCGACAGCGACAGCGCGGCGGCGAACAAGGGCGCGTCGCTGGCGGAGAGGTGGGCGAGCGCGTTGAAGCGGGCGCGCAGGTCGCCGTCGAAGTCGAGCGCCGGCGAGTAGCGCGGGGCGCCGTCGGCGAGGCCGAGGAAGAGGTCGGGCTGGGCCAGCGGCTGCCACTGCAGACGGCCGGCATTGTCGATCGCGGGGAGGCCGTCGGCCCAGACCAGCTCAAGCGCGCGAGAGTCGTCCTTGAGGCGGGCGAGTTCGTCGGGCTGGCCGCGCAGGGCGTCGGCGCGGTCGAGCCCGGGGCCGGCGAAGAAGGCGTCAGGCAGCAAGGCGCGGCTCCCGTTCGGCGGCGAGCGCGGCCTCGACCGCGCGGCGGTAGAGGGTCGGCAGGCCGGCCTCGGCAAGCGTGGCGAGTGGCTGCCACCAGCCGTCGCCCTCGGGCTCGCCGCGCGGGACGACCAGCAGGTCGAGGGTGAAATGGGTGAAGCCGTGCCGATGAACCGCGAGCGGGTTGGCCGCGGGGCGCGCCTCGCTCCACTCGGGGCCGGGCAAGGCGGCCATTCCGCCGAGCAGGCCGGTGGCGGGGCGGCGGGTCAACCAGAGCGCGTCGTCGCGGCGGATCCACCAGGCGAGGCCGAAGCGGTGCGGGCGGTCCTTCTTGGCCTTGCGCGCGGGGATGTCCTCGGGGCGGCCGAGCGCGGCGGCGCGGCAGTCGGGCTGTAGCGGACAGCGGTCGCACAGCGGCTGGCGCGGGCGGCAGATGGTCGCGCCCAGGTCCATGCAGGCCTGCGCGAAATCGCCCGCGCGGCCCGTGGGCCACCAGTCACGCGCCGCTTCGGCGACCGCGCCGCGATCGGCGAGGCCGAAGACGCGCGCGACGACGCGCTCGACATTGGTGTCGATCGGCACCGCATCCTCGCCGAAGGCGATCGCCGCCACCGCCGCGGCGGTATAGGCGCCGAGGCCGGGAAGCTGGCGCAGCTCCGCCTCGCTCGCCGGGAAGCCGCCGCGTGCCGCCACTGCGCGGGCGCAGGCGATGAGGTTGCGGGCGCGGGCGTAATAGCCGAGCCCGGCCCACTCGCCGAGGATGTCCTCGTCGCTGGCGGCGGCGAGCGCCTCGACGGTCGGCCAGCGCTCGAGGAAGCGACGGTAGCGCGGGGTGACAGTGGCCACCGTGGTCTGCTGGAGCATGACCTCGGAGAGCCACACCCGGTAGGGGTCCTGGCGCGGGGCGCCCGGCGGGGCGCGCCAGGGCAGGTCCCGCGCGGCCTTAGAATAATAGTGGAGAAGTCGGTCCGCCGCCTTTGCGTGCATGGGGGCCCTATGGCATGAGCCGGAGCGATGGCCAAACCCCTCTATCCCCATGGCAAAGCCAGCGACGCGCCGCGCCAGAATCGCGCGCGGGCGGCGGGTGAGATGGTGACCGCGATCGGCGGGATGGCCTTCAAGCGCTTCGGCTTCGTCCAGGGGCAGGTGGTCAGCCGCTGGCCCGAGATCGTCGGCGAGCGCTACGCCAAGGTGTCGGCGCCCGAATCGATCCGCTTCCCCGCCGGGCGCAAGGACGGCGGCACGCTGACGCTGGTGGTCGAAGGCTCGCACGCTCCGGTGATGCAGCATCTGGCGCCGACCATCGTCGAGCGGGTCAACCGCTTCTTCGGCCATCCCGCGGTGGCGCGCATCCAGTTCCGCCAGGGTCGCCTGCCCAAGGCCGAACCGCGCCGTGCGGTTGCGCCTGCGGCGGCGCCCCGCGAGCTTGGGCCGGGGCTGCGCGAGATCGGCGATCCCGAGCTGAAGGCGGTGCTCGAATCGCTCGCCGGGCGGCTCGACCCCGCCGAGCGGCCGGCCGAGCCGGAGCGGCCCAACCCGCTCGCTATCTTCACCAACATCCCGAAGGTCCGCTGAACCACCATGAAGATCATCGCGTTGCTTGCCGCCGTTGCGGTGCTGGCCGGCTGTTCGGGCGGCAAGGGCAATGACAGTGCCAAGGCGGACGCAGGTCCGCCGGCGCCGATCGCCGCGCCGAACGGGGGCGACTGGACCCAGACCGTCACCAAGACGAGCGAGGGCGGGATGCTGATGGGCAATCCCAATGCCAAAGTGAAGGTGGTCGAATTCTCCTCGATGACCTGCCCGCATTGCGCGCATTTCTCGGAAAACGGGACGCCCAAGCTGGTCGCCCAATACGTCAAGACGGGCCAGGTCTCGTTCGAGTTGCGCAACTTCGTCCGCGATCCGCTCGACATTGCGATGGCGCTGGTCACGCGCTGCGCGGGGGCGAGCGCGCAGTTCTTCACGCTGACCGACGCGATGTACAAGGACCAGACGGCGATGTTCGAGCGGGTGCAGGCGGTGCCGCAGGCGACGCTGCAAGGGCTCGCCAGCCTGCCGCCGGCGCAGCAGTTCCAGCGCTATGCCGATTATGCCGGGCTGCCCGCTTTCGCCGCGCAGCATGGGCTGCCCTCGGCGAAGACCAGCCAGTGCCTCGCCAATGCGGCCGAGACGCAGCAATTGGTGGCGATGAACAGCGACGCGGTGTCGAATTACCAGATCGAGGGGACGCCGACCTTCCTCATCAACAACCGGGTCCAGCAGATGCCCGGCATCGCCGAGGACAAGGTGTGGGATACGCTCGAGCAACGGATCAAGGACGCGCTGGCCTGAGGGCCGCCAGCGCCGGGGGGTGAACAGGTGCGGTTTCGCCGGCTGAAACTCAGCGGCTTCAAGAGCTTCGTGGAACCGGCCGAGCTGCGCATCGAGCCGGGGCTGACGGGGATTGTCGGGCCCAACGGCTGCGGCAAGTCGAACCTGCTCGAGGCGATGCGCTGGGTGATGGGCGAGGGCAGCCCCAAGAGCTTGCGCGGCGGGGGCATGGAGGACGTGATCTTCGCCGGCACCGCGAGCCGGCCGGCGCGCGATTTCGCCGAAGTGTCGCTGCTGCTCGACGCCAGCGACGGCCCCGAACATGAGGTAACCCGGCGGATCGAGCGCGGCGCGGGCTCGGCCTACCGGCTCGACGGGCGCGACGTGCGGCAGAAGGATGTGGCGCTGCTCTTCGCCGATGCGGCGACGGGCGCGCATTCGCCGGCGCTGGTCAGCCAGGGGCGGATCGGGGCGATCATCGCCGCCAAACCCGCCGAGCGGCGCCAGATGCTCGAGGAAGCGGCGGGGATCGCCGGGCTCCACGCGCGGCGCAAGGACGCCGAGACCAAGCTCAGGGCAACCGAGACCAACCTCCAGCGGCTCGACGAATTGCTGACCGAGCAGGAGAGCCGGATCGCGGCGCTCAAGCGGCAGGCGCGGATAGCCGAACGCTATCGCCAGCTGACCGAGCGGATTCGGCTGGCCGAGGGGCGGCTGATCTACCGGCGCTGGGCCGAGGCCGAGGCGGCCGCCAAGGCTGCCGCCGCCGAGGCGAGCGCGGCGAGTGCCGAGGTGGCAGCGCTGTCGGCGACGCTGACCCGCGCGCAGGAGGCGCAGGTCGCGGGCTCGGGCGAAGTGGCGCGGCGGCGGGCGGCGGCGGCGGCCCGCGAGCAGGGGCAGGCGCTGGCGCACCAGCTGGCGACCGCGCGGGCGCGGCTCGACACGGTGCTGCGGCGGCAGGCGGAGCTCGAGCGGCTGGGGCAGCAGCTTAGCGCCGAGCAGGCGCGCGAGACGGCGTTGCGCGAGGATGCCGAGCAGGCGGGCAAGGCGCTGGCCGCCGAGCAGCAAGCGATCGCCGAGCGGCTGGCCAATGGCGAGGCGGAGGCGGTGCGGATCGCGCGCGCGCTCGGCGCCGCCGAGGCACAGGCGCGGGCGAGCGAGGCGGCGCTTGCGGGATTGCTGGCGCGCGAAGCGGCGATGAAGGCCGAGCGCAGCGTCGCCGAAGCGGCGCTGACCGCCGCCCGTGGCCAGGCGGCGCGGATCGAGGAAGAGGCGCGGCGGCTGGCGGCGCAGCTGGCGAGCCTCGGCGACGGCGCGAGCGAGCGCGCGGCGAAGGCGGCGGCGGAGCACAAGCGGGCGGCGGCGGTGAGCGCGCAGGGCGAGGCGGAAGCGGCGCTCGACGTGGCCGAAGCGCAGCGCGGCGCGGCGGCGGAGCGGCGCGATGGGGCCGAGGCGGCGGTGGCGGCGGCGCGCGCGGCGCTGGCGGCGGCCGAGGCCGAGCATGGGGCCCTGACGCGGGCGCTGGCGACCGGCGGTGGGCGCGGGGTGCTCGCCGACGTTCGCGCCGCCAAGGGCTATGAGCGGGCGCTGGCGGCGGCGCTTGGCGACGATTTGGACGCGCCGGTCGGGAATGAAGGCGCGCGCTTCTGGGGTGGGGCGGAGGCGCTGGCGGGCGATCCGGCGCTGCCGGCCCGGAGCGAGTGCCTGGCCGATCATGTCGAGGCGCCGGCGGCGCTGGCGCGGCGGCTGGCCCAGGTGGCGGTGGTCGAGGCGGATGACGGGCGGCCGCTCGCGGTCGGGCAGCGGCTGGTGACCCGTGGCGGGTTGCTGCGGCGGTGGGACGGCTATCGCGCGAGCGGCTCGGGCGCGGCGGCGGCCGAGCGGCTGGTGCGGCAGAACCGGCTGGCGGAGATCGGCGACCAGATCGAGACGCTGCGGCGCGACGCGGCGGAGGCCGAGGCGCA
Organism: Sphingomonas ginsengisoli An et al. 2013; assembly: GCF_009363895.1. NCBI lineage: Bacteria > Pseudomonadati > Pseudomonadota > Alphaproteobacteria > Sphingomonadales > Sphingomonadaceae > Sphingomonas > Sphingomonas ginsengisoli (ex An et al. 2013). The sequence goes on from NZ_CP045434.1 coordinate 2,625,857, forward strand.
GCGGCAGGCGCTGCTCGACGCGGTGGCGCGCGCGCGTGCCGCCGCCGACGAGGCCCGGGCCAGGATCGCCGCCGCCGAGCGCGAGGCGCGCGAGGCGAGCCGGGCGGAGGATGTCGCGACGGGCGCGATCGAGCGGTTGGACAGCCAGCGCGCGCTGCTCGACGAGCGGCTGACCGAAACGCGGCCGGTGAGTGAGGCGGCGGCCGCCGCGGTGGCGCAGGCCGAGAATGCGCTGGCCGCGCTGCCCGACGCGGGGCTGCTGGCAGGAAGCATCGCCGAGGCGCGCGGGCAGGCGGCGGCCGACGGGACGCAGGTCGCCGAGCGGCGCGCCGAGCAGGCGACGCTGGCGCGCGCCGCCGCCGCCGACCGCGAGCGCCAGGCGACCGCCGCGCGCGACCAGCGGGCGTGGGCCGAGCGGGCGACGGCGGCCGGGCAGCGGATCGCGGATGCGGAAGCGCGCGCCGCGGCGCTGGCCGAGGAGCGTGAGTCGCTGGCGGCTGAGCCCGAGGCGCTGGAGGAGCAGATCGCCGGGCTCGAGCAGCAGAGCCGTGACAGCGAGGCGGCGGTGTCGGCGACGCTCGCCGCCGAGCGCGAGGCCGAGGCCGCGCTGGCCGGGCTCGCCGCTGCTTTCCACCAGGCCAATGAGGCGATGGCCGCTGCGCGCGAGCGGCGCGCCGGTGCCGATGCCCGCGCCGAAGCGCAGGTGGCGCGGCGGATCGAATATGGCCGGGTGTGCGGCGAGAAGTTCGAATGCCCGCCGCCGCTCCTGCCGCAGAAGCTCGGCTTCGATCCGGCGCAATTGACCGACGCGGTGGAGGAATCGGCGACGCTCGAGCGGCTGACCGGCGAGCGCGAGCGGCTTGGGCCGGTCAATCTGGTCGCCGAGCAGGAACTTGCCGAACTCGACGAGGCGCGACTGACCGGGGCCGCCGAGCGCGACGAATTGCAGGAGGCGATCAACCGGCTGCGCGGCTCGATCGGGAGCCTGAACCGCGAGGGGCGGGTGCGGCTGCTCGACGCCTACACCCAGGTCGACCGCCATTTCCGCAGCCTGTTCACGACCCTGTTCGACGGCGGCCAAGCGCATCTCGAATTGATCGACAGCGACGATCCGCTCGAGGCGGGGCTCGAGATCATGGCGCAGCCGCCGGGCAAGCGGCTGACCGCGCTGACGCTGCTGTCGGGGGGCGAGCAGGCGCTGACCGCGGTGGCGCTGATCTTTGCCTTGTTCCTCACCAACCCCGCGCCGATCTGCGTCCTCGACGAGGTCGACGCGCCGCTGGACGACGCCAATGTCGAGCGCTTCTGCGACCTGCTGCTGCGGATGACGCGCGAGACCGAGACGCGCTATCTGATCGTCACTCACAATGCGGTCACGATGAGCCGGATGCAGCGCCTTTACGGGGTGACGATGGTCGAGAAGGGGGTCAGCCGGCTGGTGTCGGTCGACCTCGGCGGGGCCGAGACCTTGCTGGCGGCCGAATGAGCGAGCGGTTCGTCCCCACTTTCCCGCCGCGCGGCGCGGGGCCGGTGCCGGTCTGGCGCGGGTTCGTCGGCGAGCGGTCGCGGACCTCGGTCCATGGCTGGTCGGAGCAGATGTACGCGCTGCCTTACTATCGGCGGCAGATCATGAAACTGCGGGTCCATGTGCTGATCGACCCGCCGCTGGTCGAGCATGTGATGCTCACCAACCAGGCCAATTATGTGAAGCCGGCGATCGCGCGGACGTTGCTCGGGCCGGTGATCGGCGAGGGGCTGCTGACCGCCGACGGCGCGCTGTGGCGCGAGCAGCGCAAGATCGTCGCGGCGAGCTTCTCGCCGGCGGCGGTCGAGCGAGTGCGGCCGGTGTTCGGGGCGGCGTCGGAAGCGGCGCTCGACGGCTGGCGCGACGGCGAGACCCGCAATGTCGCGGTCGATGCGACGCGGGCGACGATGCTGATCATCGCCGAGACTTTGTTCAGCGCCGACCCACGGCTGGTGAGCGAGGCGGCGCTCACGCACATCGCCGCCGCGCTCGACGGGATCGCGGGGCCGCGGCTGCAGGCGCTGCTCGGGCTGCCGATGGTGCCATTGACGCCCAAGGGCCGGGCGGCGCGGAAGGGGCGGGTCTATCTGCGGCGGACGCTGGCCGAGCTGGTCGACGACCGCCTGCGCGACGCTGCGCCGGGGGATGATTTCCTCGGCGGGATCATCCGGGACCTGCGCGACAAGTTCGGTCCCGAGCAGGGGCGCGAGCTGGCGATCGACAATGCCGCGACCTTTTACCTGGCGGGGCATGAGACGACCGCCAATGCGCTGGCGTGGACGCTCTATTTGCTGTCGGAGCAGCCGGCGGTGCAGGACGCGGTGGCGGCGGAGGGGCAGGCGGCACTCGCCGGGGACGGGCTGGCAGGGCGTTCGGTGACGGCCGCGCTGCCCCGGCTCCATGCGGTGCTGCAGGAGACGCTGCGGCTTTATCCGCCGGCGCCGCGGTTCGATCGCCAGGCGGTCGCGGCCGATGTCTTGCCCAATGGCGAGGCGATCGCGCCCGGCGACATCGTCTCGGTGTGGCCGTGGCTGCTCCATCGGAGCCGGCGGCTGTGGGACGATCCCGACGCGTTCGATCCCGACCGCTTTGCGCCGGAGAAGCCGCGGCCGGGGCGCTATCAATATCTGCCGTTCGGGGCGGGGCCGCGGATCTGCGTCGGGGCGCAATTCGCGACGGTGGAGGCGCTGACGGTGCTGGCGCACTGGCTCGCCCGCTGGCGCTTCGTCACGCTCGGCCGCCCGGTGACGGTCACCGGGCTGGTGACGATGCGGCCGCGCGGCGGGGTCGTCCTGCGCGTCGAACGACGCGCCCAATCACTCGCGCCAAACTGATAATGATTCTCGATAACAACTGAACTGCTGTTGCGAACGATTTTCATTAGCGATAGTGGCGTCCCTCACAAACGAGAAAAACTCGTCCGAGGGGAAGTCCGTGAAGATCGTTCGTCAGGCGCTGGTCGGCGCCTCTCTGTGCACCGTGGCGCTGCCGGCCGCCGCCGAGACGGTGGCGGTTACCGCTGCGCCATCAGCCGAGGCTGAGGCCGAGGCGCCGACCGTGACGGTCACCGGCCAGCGCGAGGAATATGGGGTCAAGTCGACCAGCACCGCGACCAAGACCAACATGCTGTTGCGCAACGTGCCCCAGGCAATCTCGGTCATCTCCGAGGCGCAGATCGAGGACCAGTCGCTGCGCTCGGTCGGCGACCTGCTGATGTTCGTGCCCGGCGCGACGCCCAGCACTGGCGAGAGCAACCGCGACCAGCTGACCCTGCGCGGCAACAACACCACCGCCGACTTCTTCCTCGACGGCCTGCGCGACGACGCGCAATATTTCCGCGACTTCTACAACCTCGACCGGGTCGAGGTCTTGAAGGGCCCCAACGCGATGATGTTCGGACGCGGCGGGGGCGGCGGAATCATCAACCGCGTGACAAAGCGCGCCGGCTTCACCGACCGGCGGCAGATCATGGCCAGCGTCGACAGCGAGGGCCGGACGCGGACCACCGGCGACGTCGATGCGCGGCTGGCGGGGGCGCTCGGGCTGAGGGTCAACACGGTCTACGAGCAGGGCGACAGCTTCCGCGACCATGTCGGGCTCAAGCGCTACGGGATCAATCCGACGCTCGGCATCCTCGCCGGGCAGGACACGCGGATCGACCTTTCGTACGAATATTTCCACGACCGGCGGACTAGCGACCGCGGGGTGCCGTCGCTGGCGGGCGTGCCGCTGACCGGCTTCACCCGCACCTTCTTCGGCGATCCCGACGACAGCTATTCGAACGCGAAGGTGCAGATCGCGACCCTGGCCGTCGAGCACCGGTTCAGCGACGCGCTGACCCTGCGCAACCGAACGCAATTCGCCGACTATGACAAATTCTATCAGAACATCTTCGCCGCCTCGGCGGTCAATGCCGCCACCGGCGCGGTGTCGCTCGGCGCCTACAACAACCGCAACGACCGGCGGAATCTGATCAGCCAGACCGACCTGGTGTGGACAGGGACGGTGGCCGGGATCGACCAGACGCTGCTGATCGGGGTCGAGCTGTCGGGGCAGCGGAGCCGCAACCTCCGGATGACCGGGCTCAATCCGGGTTCGGTCAATGTGAGCGCTCCGACCGTCGACCGCACCTTGGTGTTCGCGACCAGCGCGAGCGACGCCAACAACCGCACCCGTGCCTCGGTCGCGGCGGGCTATGTCCAGACGCAGTTACGGCCGGCCGACTGGCTCGAGATCGTCGGTGGGCTGCGGTTCGACCGCTTCACGCTGACCGTCGACGACCAGCGCGCGGGGGTGGCGACGCAGAGCCGCACCGACCGAACGGTGTCGCCGCGGCTGGGGGTCGTCTTGAAGCCGCTGCGCAACCTGTCGGCCTATGGCAATTTCTCGCGCTCCTTCCTGCCGCAGTCGGGCGACCAGTCCAGCGCGCTTACCCTGACCACCGCGGCGCTCGAGCCCGAGCGGTTCACCAACCTCGAGGTCGGCGCCAAGTGGGAGCCGCTCGGCGGGTTGCTCGCCACCGCCGCGCTCTACCGGCTCGACCGCAGCAACACGCAGAGCCGCGACGCGCTCGACAATATCGTGCTGACCGGGGCGACCCGGACGCGCGGGCTCGAGCTCGGGCTCGAGCGGAGCATCAGCGCGCGCTGGCAGGTGTCGGCGGGCTATGCGCTGCAGAAGGCGGAGATCCGCCGGACCACCACCGCCGCGCCGGCCGGGCGGAGCGTGCCGCTGGTCCCGCGCCATTCGCTCTCGCTGTGGAGCAAATATCAGTTCAGCAAGCCGTTCGGCGCGGGTCTGGGCATCATCTCGCGCTCGAAGAGCTATGCGACGATCAGCAACCTGGTCGCCTTGCCGGCCTACACCCGGCTCGACGGCGCGCTTTACTACAGGCTGGCGCCGGGATTCGAGGCGCAGCTCAACGTCGAGAATTTGCTGAACAAAGCCTATTTCCCGACCGCCAACAGCGACAACAACATCGCGCCGGGGGCACCGCGGAATGCGCGGCTGACGCTGCGGGCGGATTTCTAGTCCGGGTTCCTCCCCGTCCGAAGGATGGGGAGGGGGACCGTTCAGCCGCAGGCTGACGGTGGAGGGGCCTGCAGCCTCATCGCAGGCGCGAACCTTGCAGGCCCCTCCGTCAGTGCTTCGCACTGCCACCTCCCCACGCCTGCGGCGCAGGGAGGATCTAGCTTGCCAGTTCCTTCGCCCGTGCGCGGATGCGGGTGAGGTCCTCGACGAACTTGGCGCGCTCCTCCGCGCGGCGGTCTTCCTCAGGGATGCGGAGGAGGAAGCTCGGGTGGACGGTGACCCAGCATTCGCTGCCGTCGGCGAGGGTCAGCGGAGCTTCGCGCGCGCGGCTGATGGTCAGCGTCTTGCCGGTCAGCGAGCGGGCGGCGGTGGCGCCGAGCGCGACGGTCAGCGGCGGCCTGATCAGCGCGCGCTCCTGCTCCTGCCACCAGCGGCAGGCGTCGATCTCGGCGGTGTCGGGCTTGGAGTGGATGCGCTTCTTGCCGCGCAGGACGAATTTGAAATGCTTGACCGCATTGGTGACGTAGGTCTGCGTGCGGTCGATCCCGGCTTTCTCGAGCGCTGCGTCGAACAACTGGCCGGCCGGGCCGACAAAGGGGCGGCCGGCGACGTCCTCCTGATCGCCCGGCTGCTCCCCGACGAACAGGATGCAGGCGTCGAGCGGGCCTTCGCCGAAGACGGTCTGGGTGGCGTTGCAGTGGAGGTCGCAGCGGGTGCAGCCGCGGGCTTCGGCCATCAGCGCTTCCCAGCTGGCGCGGAGGTTGCCGCCGGTCTGGAGCTGGCGCTCGGCCTTGACGGCGGCTTCCGCGCCGAAATTGTTCGCCGACCGCTCGATCATCTCCAGCTCCCGTGCGCGCGCCCCCGCGATCAGCGGGGCAACGAGCGAGGTCTCGGGCATGTTGCGCCAATATTTCTTGGGCATCTCCTTGAGCATCGCCCCGATCTTGAGGCGCGCCGGGTTGAAGATGCTCGAATAGTAAGTGCGCCAGGTCTCCTCGAGCGGGTCGCCGTCGGGGGCGTCGGCGCGGGTGGCGCCGGGGCCTTCGCACAGGGTCTGCGTCTCGGGCGCCCAGTGGATCGACAGTTCGGGAGTGAGGATCGACCAGCGCATGCTGGCGAAGCGGCGGGCGAAGAAGCCGGCCTCGCGGCGGACGATGTGGTGGTCGGGCTCGAAGAAGGCGACGAAGCGGGTGCCGTTCTCCTCGGCCACTTCGCGGAAGCGGACGAAGGCGTGCATCTTGTGCGCGTCGCGGCGAACTTCCTTGGCGAGCTTCTCGAGCCGGTCGACCAAGGGGTCGGCGCGGTCCTCGAGCGCGCGGCGGTTGCCCTTGAGCTTCCACAATAGCGCGTAGAGCAAGGCGAAGCGCTGCGGGTCTGAGTGGCAGACGGCGGCCTTGGCGAGATCGATGAAGGGCTTGGGCACCGAGAACATCGGCTGGCCGCCCCCGCCCGGGGGCAAGGCGCCCTCGCTGCCGAACAATTCGCCATCGTCGCCGGCGACCTGCCAGACCACGCTCATCGGCGGGACGCCGGCGCCGATCAGCTCGCGCGCCGCCTCGCGCCAGCCGTCGAAATCGTCGGGCCGGTCGAGGGTGATCTTGAGCGGATCGATCTGCGGGCCGTCGGGGAGGAGGACGCCGGTCTTGCCGCTGGTGCCGTGGGCGGGAGAGAACAGGTCGGCGCTGTTGCCGTGGCGGCCGTTGGCGTCACTCACGCGGCGAACAATTCCAGCTGGCTGACCTTGGGGGCGACGAGGGTGCGGAGGTCGGCGCGGTCGGTGAGCAGGGTCGGGCGCCAGTCGGCGGTGACGATGAAGGGGCGGATCTTGGCGATGCTGACGGTCAGCCGGGCGACGTCGTCGAGGGTGAAGCGGCGATGGCGGCGCGAGCGGATGAGGCGGTCGACCGCCTTGGTGCCGAGCCCGGGGATGCGGAGGAGCATTTCGCGCGGCGCGCGATTGACGTCGACCGGGAAATGCTCGCGGAACTTGAGCGCCCAGGCGAGCTTGGGGTCGATGTCGAGCGGGAGCATGCCGTCGTCGCCCGCCGCCTGGACGACCTCGGCCGGCTTGAAGCCGTAGAAGCGCATCAGCCAGTCCGACTGGTAGAGCCGATGCTCGCGCATCAGTGGCGGGCGCTGGAGCGGCAGCACCGCGCTGGCGTCGGGGATGGGCGAGAAGGCCGAATAATAGACGCGGCGGAGCGAGAAGCGGTCGTAGAGGGTCGAGGCCTTGGTGACGATGTCGCCGTCGGTCGCCTTGTCGGCGCCGACGATCATCTGGGTCGACTGGCCGGCGGGGGCGAAATTGGGCGCCGACTTATACTTCTTGCGGGCGTCCTTGCCGTCCTCGATCGCGCCCTTCATGCCGAGCATCGCGCCCTCGATCTGCGGGGCGCTCTTCTCGGGCGCGAGCTTCTCGAGGCCCGACACGGTCGGCAGCTCGACGTTGATCGAGACGCGGTCGGCGTGGAGGCCGGCGAGGCGCACCAGCTCAGGGTCGGCGTCGGGGATGGTCTTCAAATGGATGTAGCCGCGAAAGTCGTGGTCTTCGCGGAGCGAGCGCGCGACCTCGACCAATTGCTCCATCGTGTAGTTGGAGGACTTGATGATGCCCGAGGAGAGGAACAGCCCCTCGATGTAGTTGCGCTTGTAGAAGGCGAGAGTGAGCTGGACGACCTCCTGCGCGGTGAAGCGCGCGCGGCGGACGTTCGAGCTCTTGCGGTTGATGCAATAATGGCAGTCGAAGATGCAACTGTTGGTCAGCAGGATCTTGAGCAAAGAGATGCAACGGCCGTCGGGCGCATAGGCGTGGCAGATGCCCATGCCCTCGGTCGAGCCGAGGCCCTTGCCGCCCTTGCTGTCGCGCTTGGCCGTCCCCGACGAGGCGCAACTCGCGTCATATTTGGCGGCATCCGCGAGGATCGCCAGTTTCTCGCGGGTGTCGAGCTGCGCCATGATGTTCGGTATATGTTCTTATCCGGGGACGGGCAAGCTTTTCCGGTGATTTGAGCAGCTTAGGTCAGACGGAGAGGTGCTGGCGCGCCTTGCTTGCGACCTCTTCGACCGGGACGTCGTGGATGACTCGGTAACGCGCCTCGATCAGGCTGAAGCAGCCGAACAGGGCGAGGCCGACGCCGACGATCACGTCCCACGGCGAGGTCAGCCAGGCGAGCGCCTGCTGCATCCCGCCGGCCTCGGTCGCGCGGCTGTCCATCCCGGCGCGGTAGAGGAAATAGCCGCTGATCAGGAAGACGATGCCGCGGGCGAGATAGCCGCCGCGGCCGGTCCAGCGGACCCACGGGGCGCTTCGGACTCCGCCGCCAAGCCGCTCGCAGAATTTGCAGCGCCAGGCGTTGACGAACTGGGCGATGCCGACGCCGGCCAGCACCGCGCCGCCGAGCAGGAGCAGCCAGGCGCCGCCGGGGAGGTCCATCGCGACCATGGCGCCTTCCTTCGCGCCGCTGAGGTGCTCGCCGCGAACGCCGCGCAGGAAGCGGATCGCCTGCCAGGCGAAGGCGAGGTGGACGGCGCCGCTGAAGGCGGCCGCCGCGCGCGGGCCCCAGCCCTTGCGGCCAGGTTTATGGCCTTCGATGTTGAGCAGGGCGTCGCTCAGCCGCCAGACGCCGTAGGCGACGAAGCCCGCGATCATCACCAGCAGCAGCCACTTGGTCCGTCCGGTCGAGAGGTAGTGGAGCGCGCCGCTGGGGTCCGCGGCGCGGCCAACGGCGATGATCAGCCAGGCGATCACCAGATACATGACGCCGCGCGCGGCGAAGCCGAAGCGGGTCAGCAGGGTGAGGGTCGTGCTGGCGTCGGTCGGCATCGGGGCTCCTGTCGGCGGTCAAACCGCAACCCGCCCCGCTTCGTTCCGCCGCCCGAACGGCTGCGCTTAGGCCGGCTCCGCGCGGTGGGTACCGGCGCGCTGGGGCAGCAGCCACAGCAGGGCGACGATCAGCACGAGCAGGATGAGCGAGGCCAGCGGGCGGCTGATCTCGAGCCCGCCCTTGGCGACCGGCTTGTCGAACCAGTCGCCGATGGTGGCGCCGAGCGGGCGCGTGAGGATGAAGGCAGCCCAGAAGAGGATGGCGCGGGGGAGGCGGGTGGTGAACCACAGGAGGGCGACGAGCGCGATCGCCGCGCCGAAGATCAGCGCGCCGCCGGCATAGCCGGGCCCGCTGTCGGCGACCCAGTCACCGAGCGCGGTGCCGAGCGTCTGCGAGAAGGTGATGGTGATCCAGTAGAACAGCTCCTGCCCGCGGCTGACGATGTCGTCGGCGGCGATCCGGCCGAGCGTCAGCCGCCAGGCGACGAGGCTGGCGAGGACCAGTGCGAGGAGGAGCAGCGAGCCGCCGAGGTAACCGAGCCCGATCGAGCGAGTGGCGAAGTCGGCGAGGGTGGTGCCGAAGGTGGTCGAGGCGATGATCGCCGCCCAGTAGAGCGCGGGGTGGAAACGCCGCGCGCGGATCTGCGCGGCGACCAGCAACAGCAGCGGAATGCCGAAGATCAGCGTGCCGATGAGGTAGCCGCTGACCGCGGCTCCGGCGGCGTCGGGGGTGGTTTCGCCGAGCCAGGTCATCGTCACCGTGTCGCCGGCGGTTTCGCCCAATGTGGTGGCGAGGATCTTGACGATCCAGAAGCCGAGCGTGATCGCCGGGACCTTGGCGAGGACGTCGCCGAGCGAACTCGGCTGCTCGGCCGTGCTCAACGCGGCGGCGGCGAGTCGGCCGCGTCCTGCTCGTTACGCTCGGCCTTGGCCTGGTCGATCATCTTCTGGAGGCAGCCGTTCTGGCCGCCGGGTCCGACCGCGTCGCAGGTGGCGACGCCTTGACGGGTCGCGACCTCGAAGCTGCGGGCGCGGTTGGCCCAGGCCTCACGGCTCTGGCGAGCGCCGCCCTGGCGCAGCCGCTCGGGGATGCGGAAGCGCTCGCCCTCGGGCTTGCGGGCGCAGACCACGACTTCGCTGTCGGTCGAACGCGGGCAGGGGTCGTTACCGTAGACGATGATCTCGGCGATCTTGCGGCCGGTGTCGCTGTCCTGCGCCTGCGCGGGGGCGGCGGCGACAGCGAAGCCGGCGAGCGCGGCGGCGGTGAGGATCGGCTTCAACATCAGGATAGTCCTTTCATCGCCCCAACGGCCGAACCGTCAGATGCGTTTCGAGATTTCGATCGCGGCGCGGCAGACGCCGCGGATGGCGAAGGTGAGCAGGGGGTAAGCGGGGGCGTTGGCGGCGCCGGCCGCCCGGGCGGTCTCGCGATGCTCGAGCTCGTCGGCCTGGAAGGAGCGGATGTCGGCGCTGAGTTCGGGATCCTGCTCGCCGAGCTGGTCGAGCTGCTCGCTGTAATGGCGGTCGATCTCGGTCTCGACCGCGTCGGTGCAGGCCATCGCGGCCTCTTCGGAGATGAGCGCGGTGACCGCGCCAAGCGCGAAGCCGCCGACGTGCCAGAGCGGCTGGAGCAGGGTCGGGCGGACCCGCCGCTCGGCCATCAGCTGGTTGAAGCGGGCGAGGTGGCGTTCCTCCTGCCCCGCCATGTGGGCGACGAGGTGGGCGGCGGGGGACGAGCCGCGCAGCACGGCGAGCTGGCCCGCGTAGATGCGCGTCGCGCCATATTCGCCGGCCTGGTCGACCCGCAGCATCGCCACACGGTCGGCCTGGCGGTCGCCGGGCTGCCAGCGCTTGGGGCTCAGCGGCGGCGCAGCGTCAGCCATGCGATCGCTCCGGCGGCGGAGAGGGAGAAGATGGCGTTCCACGCCGCCATCGACAGGCCGAGGAAGCTCCACTGGACCTGGTCGCAGCGGATCAGCGGGGTGCGCAAAATGTCCTGCAGAGTCTTCGCGCCGGTCGCGGTGCAGGTGGTGAAGCCCTCCCACCAGCGCGCCTCGACCCCGGCGTGGTAGACGGCGATGGCGCCCGAGACGGCGATGCCGAGCGCGGCGAGCAACAATAGCGGCCGCCGCGCGGGGGGCAGGAGCAGCGCGAGCGTCGCGGCGGTCAGCCCGGCGAAATGGCCGTAGCGCTGCCACCAGCACATTTCACACGGGTGGAGCCCGCCGAAAATCTGCGAGGCATAAGCGCCGGCGAGCAGGCCGCCCGGCACCAGCAGCGCGAGCCACAAGGCGCGGTCGAGCGATCTTTTGTCGGAGCCCAGGCCGAGGCTGCCGGTGCGCGCGTCCATCGCTTTCCTCCTAGCGCGAGCGCGCCGGAGCGCCGCCCGAGGCCACCCGGGGCGCGGTCGCCGCGCCGAGGCGCTTCAAGGTCTGCAGCGCATAATAGAGCTGGAAGTCCTTGATCCCGCGCTTGTCGAGCTCGGCCTTGGTGAGGTTGAAGCGCGGGTCGGGGGTGTCGTCCCGCTCGAGCAATTTGTCGTCGACCGTGCTCTGCGCGATGAGGTGGCGACGCAGGTCCGCCTCGCGGACGACGCGGCGGTCCTTGTAATCCTCGTCGGTCAGCTGGGGGACGACGATGTCGGGGGTGATCCCGCCCGCCTGCACCGAGCGGCCCGACGGCGTGTAGTAGCGCGCGGTGGTCAGCCTGAGCGCGCTGTCCTGGCCGAGCTGGATGACGCTCTGGACCGAGCCCTTGCCGAAGCTCTGCTCGCCCATGACCAGCGCGCGGCGCTGGTCCTGGAGCGCGCCGGCGACGATCTCGGCCGCCGAGGCCGAGCCGGCGTCGACCAGCACGATCACCGGCTTGCCGTGGGCCATGTCGCCCGCCTTGGCGTAGAAGCGCTCGATATCGTCCTTGGCGCGGCCGCGCTCGGAGACGATCTCGCCGCGGTCGAGGAAGGCATCGGAGACCTGAATCGCCTGGTCGAGCAGGCCGCCGGGGTTCGAGCGCAGGTCGACGATGTAGCCCAATGGCTTGCCGCCGGTGGCCTTGTCGATCGCGGTCAGCGCGGCCTCGGTCTCGGAGCCGACGTTGCCCGAGAAGGTGTTGATGTTGACGATGCCGACGCCGTCGCGGACCTCCCACTTGACCGGGCGGAGCACAATCCGCTCGCGGGTCAGGGTGACGTCGAACGGCTTGTCGCGGCCGGGGCGGACGATGGTCAGCTTGATCTGGCTGCCGGCGGGCCCACGCATCTTCTCGACCGCCTCGTCGAGCTTGAGGCCGTAGAGCAATTCGCCGTTGATGTGGGTGATGTAGTCGCCGGACTTGAGACCCGCGCGCGCCGCCGGCGTGTCCTCGGTCGGGGCGATCACCTTGACGGTGTCGTCCTCCATCGTGACCGACAGGCCGAGCCCGCCGTAATTGCCGTCGGTGGTGGTCTTGAGCTGCTGGAAATCGGAGCCTTCCATGTAGCTCGAATGCGGATCGAGCGAGGCAAGCATGCCGTCGATCGCGCCCTTGATCAGCGTATGGTCGTCGACCTTGTCGACGTAATTGGCGCGGACCCGCTCGAACACCCCCATGAAGGTCTCGAGCTCCTTGTAGGTGTCGACGTCCGCCGCCGCGACCGTCGAGGTCGTGACCGGGACCAGCGCGAGCGCGCCGACCAGGGCGAGGGGCGGAAGAAGCTTGCGAAGCATACGCGAATCCTTGTGGGTCATCCGCCCACTTCTAGCGGGGTTATCCCCCCTTTGACAGCAAGGGAGATGAACCGGCGATGAGAGCCGCGGGCTGGGGCTGGCCGTTGCGGCTGAGTTCGACGGTGACGTTGCCGAGCGCGCGGCCGAGCGGCTCGCCGGGGGCGAGGCGGGTGCCGGGTGTCAGCGTCGTCCGGACCTCGGTGAGGAGGGTCAGCCAGCCGCCGCCATGGTCGAGGACGATGACCGACAGGTGGCTGCGGAAGGGGCCGGCGAAGACGATGGTGCCGGCGGCGGGCATCGCCACCGGCGCGCCGGCGCGGGCGGCGATGGTGAGGCCGCGGGAACGGACGCCGCTGGGGCTGACTTCGCCCAATCCGCCGAGGATCGCGCCATCGAGGGGGAGGCGCCAGGCGAGCAGGGCGGGGGCGGGAGCGCCGGTGCCGCCGAAGGGGCTTTGCGGGGCGGGCTCGAAACGCGCGAGGTCGGCGGCGGTGCGGCGCGCCTGCTGGTCGGCGAGCGCGCGCCCGGCGGCGGTGTCGGCGGAAGCGAGCTCGGCCAAAGCGACGTCGCTGGCGCCGAGCGCGGCGCCGCCGAGGGCGGCGAGGCGGCGGTTGAGCTGGCCTTCGAGTAAAGCAAACCGCTGCTGGCGGGCGTGGAGCTCGCCCTGCTGGCGGAGCGCCGCCTGACGCGCGGTGTCGGCCTCTGCGGCGAGGGCGCGGCTGGCGTCGAGCTGCTGGCGGAGGCCGGCGGTGCGCGCCTCGACCGCGGGCAGGGTGGCGTCGATCAGCGCGCGGAGGTGGACGATGTCCGCCGCCGAGCCGCCCGCCGCGAGGCTCAGGAGCGGGGGGCGGCGACCATATTGCGCGAGCCCGGCGAGCAGCAGCGCGGCGGGGCGCTGCTCGGCATCGAGGCGGGTGCGGACGCCGACGAGCTGGCGCTCGGCCGAAATGGCCTCGAACTTCAACAGGGCGAGCTGCGCCTCGGCGGCGACGATGCCCTGGGCGGCGGCATCCTGCTCGGCGCGGAGGCGGGCCTGGGTGCCGCTGGTGGCCGCGATCAGCCCGTCGAGCCGCTGCTGCTCGCGCGCCGCCGCGGCAGCCTCGGCGCGCGCCGCGACCAGCGGATCGGCGGCGGAGAGCAGCGCCGGCGCGGCGAGGAGCAGAGCGAGGGCCAGGCGGCGGCGCATGGCCTAGCCTTCGCGATGATAGGGGTGGTTGGCAAGGATCGAGGTGGCGCGGAACAGTTGCTCGGCGAGCATCGCCCGGGCGAGGAGGTGCGGCCAGGTCGCGGCGCCGAAACTGAGCAGCAGGTCGGCGCCTTCCCGCGCCGCATCGTCATGGCCGTCGGCGGCGCCGATCAGGAAGCGCGCCTCGCGCTTGCCGTCGTCGCGCCAGCGCTCAAGCTGTTTCGCCAGCGCCATCGATGACAGCGCGTGGCCCCGCTCGTCGAGCAGGACGGTGACGCTGTTTGGCGGGGCGGGGGGGACGGTGCCGCCGCGGTCGGGCAATTCGCTCAGCCGCGTCGGCCAGGCGATCCGCTTCAGATAGCGGTCAACCAGCTCGGCTTCGGGCGAGCGGCCGATCTTGCCGCGCGCGATGAGGTGGAGCAGCAAGGCGCGGCTTTACGCGCCGGCGGCCTGCTTCGGCTGCTCGTCCCCGAAGGCCCACATCCGCTCGAGATTGTAGAAGGTGCGGACCTCGGGGCGGAACAGGTGGACGATGACGTCGTCGGCGTCGATCAGCACCCAGTCGGCCGCGGGCAGCCCCTCGATCCGGACCGGGCGGCCATATTGCTGCTTGAGCTTGTCGGCGAGCTTGTTGGCCATCGACGCGACCTGGCGGGTCGAGCGGCCGCTGGCGATCACCATGTGATCGGCGATGCTCGACTTGCCGGCCAGCGGGATGGTGACGACGTCCACCGCCTGGTCGTCGTCGAGCGACTCCAGAACGCTGCGGTGAAGTTCATCGACAGTCGGAACCGTCTTAACTTTGTCGTCGGCCAAGAAATCTCCTGTTGCTGGTCGCTGCTGGATGGTCGGCCTCACGGTGCTGCGCGCCGGAGGGGGTAAGAAGGTGCCAGTCGGGATGGCGCGCGCGAAGAGCGGTGGCGGAAGTCCTGTCGGGTGGAAGCGACAAGAAGACGATTGCCGGTGCACTCCATCGCGTCCAATGCGGCGCCTGGCTGCGGGGCCGGACGAAGCGCCGCAGCCAACCCATCGCGCGGTTCGCGCGGGCGTCGTCACCATAGCCGGGGCGGGAGAGGACGGCAATCGGCAGCATCGCGGCCAATCGTCGCCAATCCTTCCACTGGTGGAATTGCGCCACAGTGTCCTCGCCCATCAGCCAGACGAACCGGTCGCGCGGGTAACGGTGGAGCAGGGTCTTGAGCGTGTCGACGGTGTAGCGGGTGCCGATGCGGCGCTCGAAATCGCTGACGCGGATGATGCTCCGCCGGGCCATCGCGCGGGCCGAGGCGAAGCGCGCTTCATAAGGCGCCATGCCGGCGGCGGGCTTGAGCGGATTGCCGGGCGAGACCAGCCACCACACTTCGTCGAGCCCGAGCGCTTCGGCCGCAGCGAGGCTCATCCGGCGGTGGCCGCGGTGGGCGGGGTTGAAGCTGCCGCCGAGAAGACCGATCCGCCGCATGGACGCGAAGGGCTAGCAGCCTCGGCTCACCTCTGCCAATCTTGGGGCAGGGGAAGTGTGATGAACGTCATCGATCCAGTGTCCGCCGAGCCGCCTGTCGAGCCGTTCGCCACCGCCGGCCGCTGCCTCAATTGCGCGGCGCCGCTGGCGGGGGACTATTGTTCGGCCTGCGGGCAGAAGTCGAAGCTGCCGCGGACGCTGCGCAGCTTCTTTGCCGACTTCCTCGCCGGCACGCTCAATTTCGAGGGGCGGCTGTGGCAGACCCTGCCGCTGCTGGTGTGGCGGCCGGGCGAGCTGACCCGGCGCTATGTCGACGGGCAGCGGGCGCGGTTCGTCTCGCCGATCGGGCTCTACCTGTTCACCGTCTTCCTGATGTTCGCGGTGCTGAATTTCTCGGGCACGCTCGGCGACCTGACGATCGGGCAGGGGGTCAATGAGGCGATCGGCAACGACCAGCAGCAATTGCGCAAGCTGCAGGAGCAGCGCGATGCCTTGCAGCGGCAGGGCAAGGATGTCGCCAAGGTCGACGGGCAGATCGCCGAGACGGTGAAGAGCGTCCAGAGTTTGCAGAATGTTCGCGACGGCAAGTTCGAGACCAGCCTCGACGACAGCAAGCAGAGCCCCGAGTGGCTCAAGCAGACGGTGCAGAAGGTCGCCACCAACCCGCGCGAGGCGTCGGCGCACGTCCAGGACGCGGCGTCCAAATATAGCTGGCTGCTGATCCCCTTGAGCGTGCCGGTGCTGTGGCTGCTGTTTCCGCTGAGACGGCGGCACCTTTACGATCACACGGTGTTCGTCACCTATTCGCTGTCATTCATGATGTTCCTGATCATCGTCGGCGGGCTGCTGGTGATGGCGGGCTTGAGCAATTGGGCGCCGTTCCTGGCGCTGATCCCGCCCATCCACATGTATCGCCAGATGAAGGGCGCCTACGGCCTCACCTGGTATGGCGCGCTGGCGCGGACGACGATGCTATTGTTCGGGGCGATCACCGTGCTGGTGATGTGGTTTATCACCGTCGCCGCGCTGGGCGTGGTCGGCTGATCGCCGCTCAGCAGGGGTAGTTGCGCACCAGCACGACGTGCATCGCCTGCTTGATGTCGAGCCGCGCGAGTTCGGGCGCGGGGATGCGGTGGAGGCCGTCGAGCAGTTCCTGCGGCCCGAGGATCTTGCGGTTGGGCGGACAGTAAGTGAGCGGGCGGCCGGCGCGCTTGGCGGCGTCATGCTCGGCCTTGAGCTCGTCCCCGGCGGTTTCGGCCTGCGCCTGGAGGACTTTCAAGTCGCTTGAGAAGAGTGCGAGCGGGCCGCGCCGCCGCAGCGAATCCGCCTTGGCGAGGAAGATGGCGGCATTCATCCGCGGCGCCGCCCACGCCGGGGCGGCGAACCCGGCGATCAACAATGTCACGACGAGCAGATGGCGACGCACCCATGCTTCTCCGACGGTTGATGCGCCTGAGAAGTGGGCGAATTCGCGCACACTCACAAGTCGTTACGACCATTTAATGGCCCGGCCAGCCTAGCGCGGGCAGGGATATTTCTTCTGCAGGATCTGCAGCATCGCCTGCTTGAGGCTGATGCGGGCGCGCTCACGGGCGGGAATCGCTTCGAGCCCGGAGAGAAATTCGTTCTGGCCGAGCTCGGCCTTTGGTTGGGGCGAGCAATATTGCTTGGGCCGGCCGGCCTTTTCGGCGGCGCGGCGGTCGGCGGCGATCGACTGGCCGGCGGCGATGGCCTCGGCCTTGAGCTTGCCGATGTCGCCATCGAACAGCGCCAGCGGGCCCTTGCTCTTGAGCCGGCTGGCGCGGTCGAGGAAATTCTGCGCGGTGCCGGGCGCTGCGGCCAGCGCGGGCGCGGCCATGGACAGCATCAGCAACGCGGCAATCGGTCGACGCATACGAAAAACCCCTTCTCCAGTTGATCCGGAGAAGGGGTCTTTGCCGTGAACCACGAGTGAATGCGAGGCTTAAGCCCCGGCCGGAGCCGCCCCGCCGAGCCCGCCCAGCGGCTTGCGGCTCTTAGGCACCGAGCTGCCCGCCGACGGCAGGGTCGGCTTGTTGCTCGACGAGTTGCGGTCGATCGTCCCGCCCGACAGGAGGGTTTTGATCTCCTCGCCGGTCAGCGTCTCAAATTCGAGCAGCGCCTTGGCGATGAGGTGGAGCTGGTCGATGTGGACTGAGAGGATCTCGCGCGCCCGCTCGAGCCCGCCTTCGACGAAGCGCTTCACTTCGCTGTCGATGAGCTTGATCGTCTCGCCGCTCATCCGCTTCTGCTGCGGCGCGAAGTAACCGGTCGGGGTCTCCTCGCCCTCGGAGAAGTCGAGCGGGCCGAGGGCATCGGACATGCCCCATTTGGTGACCATCGCGCGGGCGAGGCGGGTCGCCTGCTGGATGTCGCTCGACGCGCCCGAAGAGACCTTTTCGTGGCCGAAGATGAGCTCTTCGGCGACACGGCCACCGAAGGCGACGGCAAGGTCGGCGTGCATCTTGTCGCGGTGGTAGCTGTAGCTGTCCCGCTCGGGCAGCGGCTGGACCATGCCGAGCGCGAAACCGCGCGGGATGATCGTCGCCTTGTGGATAGGGTCGGCGGTCGGCTCGTGCGCGAAGACCAGGGCATGGCCCGCCTCATGGTAGGCGGTCATCTTCTTCTCGTCTTCGGTCATTACCATCGAGCGCCGCTCGGCGCCCATCATGACCTTGTCGCGCGCGTCGTCGAACTCCTTCGACGCGACCAGCCGCTTGCCGCGCCGCGCGGCGAGCAGCGCCGCCTCGTTGACGAGGTTGGCGAGGTCGGCGCCCGAGAAGCCGGGCGTGCCGCGGGCGATCACCCGGGCATCGACGTCGGGGGCCAGCGGCACCTTCTTCATGTGCACCGCGAGAATCTGCTCGCGCCCGTCGATGTCGGGGCGGGGGACCATCACCTGGCGGTCGAAGCGGCCCGGACGCAGCAGCGCGGGGTCGAGCACGTCGGGCCGGTTGGTGGCGGCGATGATGATGATGCCTTCGTTGGCCTCGAAGCCGTCCATCTCGACGAGGAGCTGGTTCAAGGTCTGCTCGCGCTCGTCATTGCCGTTGCCGAGGCCGGCGCCGCGGTGGCGGCCGACGGCGTCGATCTCGTCGATGAAGACGATGCAGGGGGCCGACTTCTTGGCCTGCTCGAACATGTCGCGGACGCGGCTGGCGCCGACGCCGACGAACATCTCGACGAAGTCCGAGCCCGAAATGGTGAAGAAGGGCACGCCCGCCTCCCCCGCGATGGCGCGGGCGAGCAGGGTCTTGCCGGTGCCGGGCGAGCCGACCAGCAGCGCGCCCTTGGGAATCTTGCCGCCGAGGCGGGCGAACTTGCCCGGATCTTTCAGGAACTCGACGATCTCCTGCAGCTCCTCGCGGGCCTCGTCGATGCCGGCGACGTCGGCGAAGGTCACGCGGCCTTCCTTCTGGGTCAGCATGCGCGCGCGGCTCTTGCCGAAGCCCATCGCGCCGCCGCCGGCATTCTTCTGCATCTGGCGCATGATGAAGAAGCTGACGCCGAGGATGAGGATGAACGGCAGGCTGTTGTAGAGCAGGATCATCCACAGGCTGGAGGTCTCGGGCTCCTTGGCCTGCACGGTGACGTTCTTGGCGATGAGCTGGTCGGTGACCCGCGCATCGGCCGGGGCGGTGGTGCGGAAGGCGCGGCCGTCGTTGAACTTGCCGGCGATGACCTGCGTGCCCGTCGAGCTCGACGCGGTGGTAACCGACTTGACGTTGCCCTGGTTCACCTGGCGAACGAAGTCCGAATAGGCCATCGGCTCACCCGCCGCGGTGCGGCTGCCGCCGTCGATCAGCTGGGCGAACAGCACCAGCCCGAACAGGACCGCCACCCAGATGAGCAGGCTCTTGGTCCAGGGGTTGCCGGGCTTCTTTTCCTTGTCGTTCATGAGCGACGTGTCACTTCCCAAAAGGTTCGGGTGAATATGTAGGCTCTCACCCCTTACATGCAATGCAACGCATCCGACTCGGTCTGTCGAGGCTCTTGCACGGTTTGTCCCGCTTTGCGGCAGGGCCGGGGAGTCAAGCAACCATTCAGCAGCTAACACTATGATGGAACGAGATTTCCAACTCGTTGCCAAACTGATGGAGTGGCGATTGCGCCGGATTGCTGCCCTCTTCGCGGTCCTCACCCTGTGGTTCGCGGCCCCCGCGGCGGCCGCCACCGCGCCCGAACTGGCGGGGCTCGAGAGCCAGCTGCGGGCGCTGGTCGCCAGCCGGCCGGGGGACATTGGCGTCGCCGCGCTCGACCTCGACAGCGGCAAGATGGTCTCGATCCACGGCGACAAGGCCTATCCGATGGCCTCGACCGTCAAGGTCGCCGTCGCTGCCGCCTACCTGAGCCAGGTCGACCATGGCCGGCGCTCGCTCGACGACAAGATCGGCACGCTGAGCGCGAAGACGCTGATGGAAGCGATGCTCATCCACAGCAACAATGTCGCGACCGATATCCTCATCCGCAATTTGGGCGGGCCGCGGGTGGTGCAGGAGTGGATCGACTTCCACCGGCTGAGCGGCATCCGGGTCAACCGGACGATCGCCCAGTTGCTCGCGTCGCCCCGCGACCTGTTCGACATCCGCGACAGCGCGACGCCCGAGGCGATGGTCACTTTGCTCCGCCAGATCGACCGCGGCAACGTGCTGACACCGCAGAGCCGGGTCTTTCTCTTGAGCGTCATGCGGCGTTGCGCGACCGGTTCGAACCGGATCCGCGGCCTGCTCGACCCGACCGTGCTGGTCGAGCACAAGACGGGGACGCTGACCGGCCTGACCTCGGACGTCGGCTTCATCACCATGCCCGATGGCCGCCGCGTTGCGCTCGCGCTGTTCGCGCGGGGCGGGAGCGACCGGCCCAACTCGATCGCGCAGGCGGCGCGGACGATCTACAACGGATTCCTGCGCGTCCTGCCCGATCCCTTGAGCCCGCTCGCGTCGGGCTTCGGCGGGCGCTGAGCCAAGGCTCAGCCGAGTAGAGCGCTGCGGACGGCCAGGCGCAGGTCGCCCAGCCTCAGCACGCCGCCTTCCTCACCCAGTGCGCCGAGCAGTTGGACCACGAGGTCGAGCTGCTGGAGCTGGCGACCGCACCGGGCCACCACCAGATTGTCGCCGGCGAGCTGATCGGCAAGTTCGGTCAGTAGCCGTTGCGCGAGGCGGAGATCGTCGCCGGCCGCGGGCCGGGCGGCCTCGCTCGGCCAGGCGACCGGCGCGTCGCGGCTGCGCAGCGCGGCGATGAGGCCGTCGACCCGTGCCTGACCGCGATTGGCGGGCGCGGCGTTCCAGCCTTTGACGTCGATGGGCTGGTCGAGCTGGAGCCCGCTGCGCCCGGCATGGGTCCAGGCGGCGCGGCCGGTGACCCGTAGCTGCCCGCGCGACAAAGCGACCAGTTGGCCCGGCGGCGGCAGCGTCGCTCCTTCGATCATCGCGCCGTGTGCGCTCAAATTGCGGATGCGGACCACGCTCTCCGCGCCATCCCAGCGCAGCATGGCGGCGAGATACAGATGCGTGCGCTCCGCCACCCGGCGCTGGGCTTCGCCGCTACTGTCCACCGATCCGCTCATCGGCGTGGGCTTGCGGGAACAAGGTGAAGGAGGGTTCGCCGATCGGTCCGAAGTGGAGCCTAGTCGACCGCCCGATTGGCCGGTCCGGACCGCCGCGGGCGAAGTCTTCCTATGATGCCTCGTGGATCAAAGGGCGGCGCCGTGGGCGCGCCAAGCGGGAGCATTGCCGTGCAGAAGTGGCTCGAGAACACCAGGATCACCGTCAAGGTCATGTCCGCGATCGTCGTGCTCGGCGCGCTCGCGATCGGGATCTCGGCCTATTTCGCGTACCGGACCCGCGAGACCAACGCCCATTATGCGCGGCTGACCAAGGTCGATTTCCCGACCACGATCAGCCTGGTGCGGGGCAACCGCTACGTCAGCGAGATGGTCCAGGAAGGCTATGCCGCCGCCATCTACACCGACCGGGCCGCGAGCGCGGAATCGATCGCCAACATCAGCGAGAACCGCGATGCCGCGGAGGCCTCGCTGCGCAAGGCGGCGAATGACGACCCGGCGGTGGCGAGCCACGTGGCGATGCTGGTCGGGCGGATCGATGCCATCGCGGAGCGCCTGAAGGGCGGCGTCGAGGCCTATCGCTCGGGCGATCAGGCGGGGGGCATCCGGCGCCTGGCGCAGGGCGACGAGATGAACCACGAACTGACCAAGGAGATGGTCGCCTTCAACAACCGGCGGCTGGACGATGCCGCGGCTGAGACGACCGCGATCGCCGACCGGAGCGAGAGCGCCAACAATTGGGCGCTCGCTTTGTCGGTGCTGCTGACGGGCCTGTGCGGCGGGATCGCTTATTATGTCGCGCGCAACGGGGTGGTCCGGCCGGTGCTCAATATGAGCCGCAACATGAAGCGGCTGGCCGGGGGCGACAACGACTTCGAGGTCCCCTGCGCGCTTCGCCGCGACGAGTTCGGACGGATGGGCGAGGCGTTGCTGGTGTTCCGCGACGCCTCGCGCGAGCAGATCCGGCTGCAGGCGGCGAAGGATGCGGCCGACCAGGACCAAAGGCTGGTCGTTGCGACGCTGAGCAAGAGCCTCGACCGGCTGGCGCATGGCGACCTGACCGTCACCGTCGATGCCCAATTCTCGGGCGAGAATGCCGCGCTCAAGACCAATTTCAACGAGGCGGTCGGCCAGTTGCGCGAGCTGATCGGCTCGGTGGTGACCTCGGCCGAGCAGCTGCGCACCGGGTCGATCGAGATCGCCCAGGCGAGCGAGGATTTGGCGCGGCGGACCGAGAGCAATGCGGCGTCGCTCGAGCAGACCGCGGCGGGTGTCGGGCAGATGGACGGACGGCTGAAGGCGACCGCCAGCGCGGCGCGCGACACGGTGGCGCGCGCCGACCAGACCAAGGTGACGGTGGCGAGCGGGCGCTCGGTCGCGGACGAGGCGGTCCAGGCGATGGGCCGCGTCAGCGACAGCGCCAAGGGCATCGACAGCGTGATCGAGGGCTTGGACAAGATCGCCTTCCAGACCCGCGTTCTGGCGATGAACGCGGCGGTGGAAGCCGGCCGCGCGGGCGAGGCGGGCCGCGGCTTCGCGGTGGTCGCCGACCTTGTCAGCGCGCTGGCGATGCGGGCCGAGGAAGAGGCCAAGCGCGCTCGCGATCAGCTCACTGTCACCCAGGCCGACGTGGTGACGGCGGTGGAAGCGGTCGAAAAGGTCGACGGTGCGCTCGCGAACATCTCGGGCGACGTCGAGCAGGTCCACAGCCTGCTCGCCACCATCGCCAGCGACAATCAGGCGCAAGCCGGCGCGATCACCGAGATCAACAGCGCGGTCGCCAGCATGGATCAGGCGACCCAGCAGAATGCGGCGATGGTCGAGGAGACCTCGGCGGCGGCGCGCAACCTGCTTGCGGAAGTCAACGCGCTGACCGAGCAGGCCGGGCGGTTTACGACAGGGGCGGCAAATGCTGCGCCCAAGCCGCCGAAGCTGCCGCGCGCGGGCAAGGAGGGGGCCTACCGTTCGCCGGTGAGGGCGCTACCCGCCGACGCCATCGCTGCCTTAACCCCGCCTGCCGGCGACGACGACTGGCGCGAATTCTAGGGGCGACGCGGGGGCGCGGGGGCGAAGTGCCACTGTCCCCCGCGCGGGCGGATGACGACGCCGCCGAGCGTCGCCACTCGCCCGGCTTGGAGCAGGAGTAGAGCGCGGTCGAGCCGGTCGCCCCGAACGGGTGGGCCGGTCGGCCGCAGTCGCTCGATCAGCCGCAGCGCGAGGCGGCGCCGGAGTTCGGCCGGGACGTCGGCGAGATCGATCGCCCAGCCGTCGCCGGTCTGCTGGCCGCGTTCGGCGAGAAGGCGGTCCGCGCTCCAGTCGAGCGCTTCGGTGGCCTGGCGCAGATGGTCCGCGCTGGCGCCGAGCCGGCGGCGGTCGGGCCAGGCGGGGGAGGCGGCCAGCCATGCGCGCGCGCCGGTCCGGTCGTGCGCCGGGTCGCGGTTGGCGGGGTCGTCGACTGTTTCGACGCCAGCGACGGTGACGATTGCGGCAAGCTCGGCGCGGCGCCAGTCGAGCAGCGGGCGGACGAGATGGAGTTCGGGACCATCGTCGGTCGCGACCGTCGCTTGCGGCCGCACCCCGGCGAGCCCGCCGACACCGGCGCCGCGGTGGAGCCGCATCAGCAGCGTCTCGGCCTGGTCGTCGAGGTGGTGGGCGGTGGCGACGACGGTGAGCTTATTGGCCGCCGCCCAGCGCGCCAGGGCGGCATATCGCGCGGCGCGGGCGCGGGCCTGGCGGCTGGCGGCCGGTGGCTGCCAGTCGAGCGTCAGGATGTCGTGTGCGACGCCCAGTTGCGCGCAGAGTAGGGCGACGTGGCTCGCATCATTTGCACTGTCGGCCCGAAAGCGGTGGTCGACCGTCGCCGCCATGACCCGGCCCGGACAAGCGGCGGCGGCGAGCAGCAGCAGGGCGGTGCTGTCGGGGCCACCGGACACCGCGACGCCCACGCGGACAGTCGTGCTTTCATGGTCGCCGATCAGTGCCGCGAGCGAGCGGCGGACGCGCTCGACCGAGCGCTCGTCGGGTCTTAGCGGCACCCCGCCTTGGCCTTGGCCGGCGTTACCAGCGCGCGCAGGTCGGGACGGACCTTGTCGCCATAGACCTGGTCGAGCTCGGCATAGGCTTTGCACGCCTGGCTCGGCTGCTTGAGGCCCATCAGCGCCTGGCCGAGGTAATAGAGGCTGTCGGGCGCCCGCTCGCCGCGCGGATTGCCGCGGTAGTTGGCGAGGAGGGCTTCGGCCGCGGCGCGATACTCGCCCTTGTCGAGCAGGGCGCGGCCGGCGAGGTTATTGGCCCAGCTCACCCGGCGATGGGTGGGGAAGGAGGAGGCCATCGCGCGCAGCGCGGCGATCGCCTGGTCGTACTTCTTCTGCTGCCACAGCTGATAGCCAACGTCGTAGGCCGCCTCGGCATCGGTGTTGAGGTCGCCGGTCTTGGGGGGCGCGACGGGAGCGCTCGCCACCGGGGTCGGGCGCGGGCGCTCGGGCTTGGCCGTCGGCGGGCGATCGGTGGTCGGCCGATCGTCGGCGGCGGGGGTCGTCGCGGTCGTGGTCGTAGTCGCGGCCGCGGGCGGCGGGGCGTTTTCGAGGGCGCGCAGGCGCTGGTCGTTGTCGGCCTTGGCGCGCGCCAGCTCGGCCTCGAGGGTGCCGATCCGCTGGGCGTTCTCCTCATTGGTGCGAGTGATCTCGGTCAGCGACCGCTCGATATTGTCGAGCCGGTTGCTGAGCGCGGTGACGACGACCTGGCTGGCGGCGGGATCGTCGGCGAGGCCGGCGGTGTCGACCGGCTGGCCCTTGGGGAAGATGCGGCCCTGGAGCTGGCGGACCTGCCGTTCGAGCCGCTCGATCCGTTGCTCGGGCGAGATCTGGCGCTGCTGCGCGGCGGCGGGTCCGCTGACGGCGAGGAGAAGAATGGCAGTGGAGGCGAGCAGGCTACGCATTAGTGATCCCAGGAAAGTTCAGCAGGTGCCGGCGTGGGCAAGCATGCCTTGCGCCAGCATGAATCAGCGGGTCGGGGCGGGCGTTGGCGGCGCCGGCGTGGCGGTTCCGCCACGCATCAGGTCGGCCGCCAGCAAGGAGACGTCGCGCACGGTCTGGCCGGCCGGACCGACCGCCGGGGCGTCGGCGGTGCCGACCGAGATGCGCAGCGCCTCGGGCTTGCCGGTCTTGAGGACCGGAGCCTTGGCGGTGGCGGGGACCTCGTAGCTCTGGCCCGACTTCAGTTCGCCCATGAAGAGGCTGGGGCCGCCCTTCTCGCTGACCTGCAGCCAGACCGGATCGTTGGCGGTGAGCACCACCGGGCCGCGGACGGCCGGGGCGGCGGGGGCAGGCGCGGTGGTGGTCGCCGGCGCGGCCGACGTGTCGGCGGGGGCGGTCGCCGCGGGCTCGTTGCCGCCGCTCAGCTCGCGCCGCTGCATGAACATCAGCCCGGCGATCACCGCGATCACCGCGACCACCGCGAGCAGCACCAGCCACTTGGGCATGACGCGGGCCGGGTCGGCGAGTTCGTATACTTCGACCGTGCTGCCCTGCCGCGGGTCATAGCCGCTCATCTCGGCCTTGAGCGCCTCGCCGATCTGGTCGCGGTCGAGCCCAAGCGCGGTGGCGTAATTCTTGGCGAAGCCGACCGAATAGGTGCTGGCGGGAAGGCGGCTCCACTCGCTCGCCTCGATGCTTTCGAGGTGGCGCACGGGGATGCGGGTGCGGGTGGCGACATCCTCGAGGCTCATGCCCTGCGCTTCGCGCGCGGCGCGCAGCTGCTCGCCCACGGTGGCTTCGCCCGACGCTTCCACTTCCTCGACCATTCTGCTCCCCGCCCGGTACGCTCGTCGCCACTCTTGTTGGAGCCGAACGTCGGCAAGTCAACGCCCAGCCGCGCTTCCTATCCCAGCTTGACGCCCTGCCGCCGCGCCCAGTCGGTCAGCGTCCGCCGCATGTCGCGCGGCGGGCGGGCCAAGAGCTGCTCCATCCGCTCGCGGATCGCGGCGCTGTCGAGCGAGCGGACCATCGCCTTGACCGCCCCGATCGCCGCCGGGGTGATCGAGAAATTCTCGATGCCGATGCCGATCAGCGCCATCGCCTCGAGCGGGCGGCCGCCCATCTCACCGCAGACCCGGACGGGGACGCCGGCGGCGGCGGCCTCGCGCGCGACGCGGCGGAGGAAGCGCAGGATCGCCGGGCTCAGCCAGTCGTAGCGGTTGGCGAGCCGCGGGTCGGCGCGGTCGGCGGCGAACAGGAATTGGGTGAGGTCGTTGGTCCCGATCGAGAGGAAGTCGACCCGCGGCAGCAGCAAGTCGAGCACTTCAGCGAGGCTCGGCACTTCGAGCATCGCGCCGAAGGCGACGCGCGAGGGCTGGTGCCCGCGATGCTCGCGCGCCCAGGCGAGCTGCTCCTCGAACAGGGCGCGCGCCTGCTCATATTCCCAGGGCTCGGAGACCATCGGGAACATGACGCGCAGCACGCGGCGGTCGGCCGCCTCGATGAGGGCGCGGGCCTGCGCCTTCATTAGCGCGGTGCGCGACAGCGACAGCCGCAGCGCGCGCCAGCCCATCGCCGGATTCTCGCTCTCGTCGCGTTCCTCGGAGAGATAGGGCAGCGCCTTGTCGCCGCCGATGTCGACCGTGCGGAACACCACCGGCTTGTCGCCCGCCGCATCGAGCACCTGGCGGTAGAGCCGGAACTGGCTGTCGCGGCCGGGCAGGGTGGCGGAAACGAGAAACTGAAACTCGGTCCGGAAAAGGCCGATGCCGTCGGCGCCGGCGCTTTCGAGCTGGTCGACGTCGTCGGCGAGCCCGGCGTTGACCATCAGCGTGCAGCGGTGGCCGTCCTTGGTGACGGGCGGCTCGGTACGGATCGCGGCATATTCGGCGCGGCGGCGCAGGCTCATCGCCATCCGCTGGTCGAAGCTGGTGGCGACCTGGCTGGTCGGGCGAACGACAAGGCTGCCCTGGTCGCCGTCGACCAGGATCGCGTCGCCCTCGTTGGCGATGTGGCGGATGTCGGTTACGCGGCCGATCACCGGCACCCCGATGGCGCGGGCGACGATCACCATGTGCGAAGTGAGCGAGCCTTCCTCAAGCACCACCGCCTTGAGCCGCCGGCGATCATATTCGAGCAATTCGGCCGGGCCCATGTTGCGCGCGATCAGCACCGCGTCGCGGGTGAGGCCGGTCTGCGCCGCGGTGCCGATCCGCCCCGAGACGATCCGCAGCAGGCGGTTGGCGAGGTCCTCGAGGTCGTGCATCCGCTCCTTGAGGAGGGGATCGTCGATCTCCTGCATCCGCGCGCGGGTGCGTTGCTGGACCCGCTCGATCGCCGCCTCGGCGGTGAGGCCGCTGTCGATCGCCTGGTTGATCCGCCGGACCCAGCCTTCGTCATAGGCGAACATCTTGTAGGTCTCGAGGATCTCCTGATGCTCGCCAGCGACGCCGAACTCGGCTTCGCGGGTCATATGCTCGATCTGCTCGCGCATCCGGCGGAAGGCAGCGATGACGCGGGCGCGCTCGAGCTCGGGATCGTCGGCGACGGTCTGCTCGACCACCACGCGGGGTTCGTGGAAGACGGCGATGCCGCGCGCCATGCCGGCGACCAGCTTCAATCCGGCGAGGCGGACGGTGCCTTCCTTGCTGCGGCGCCGTTCCTGCCCGTCGGCGAGGCGGGCGCCGGCGATCAGCTCGGCGAGCACCATCGCGACCGTCTGCAGCGCCTCGATCTCGACATCCTCGTAGCGGCGCGCCTCGGCATGCTGGACCGCGAGCACCCCGATCGCATTCTCGCGGCGGACGATCGGCACGCCGGCGAAGCTGTGGAAGCTCTCTTCGCCCGTCTCGGGGCGGTAGGCGAAGGCGGGGTGGGTGTCGGCCTCGGCGAGGTTGAGGACGCGGCCCTGCGCGGCGATGGTCCCGACGAGGCCCTGGCCGAGCTCGAGCCGGGTGACGTGGACGGCTTCCTTGCGGAGGCCGTGGGTGGCGAACAGCTCGAGCGCGTTGTCGCGCAGCAAATAGATCGAGCAGACCTCGCTCTTCATCGCGTCGGCGATGAGGTCGACCACCTTGTCGAGCTTGGCCTGCGCCGAGCCGCGCTTGGCCATCACCTCGTGAAGGCCGGTCAGGATTTCACGGGCAGCGTTGGCGGCGGTCAGCGGCATGGCTTGGGGCTAACAGGAAGGGGGCGCGGTTCCAAGCGGACAGCTGGCGCGTTGGGCGCGCCATGGCCAGACATCCGGGGATTTTTCCGACCTTTTACCTGAGCGGGTTCGAATGCTCGACCTTCTGGTGGAAGGATGTCGGCCGCCGCGACCTGTGCGAGGAGACCCAGCACCGGGTCCATGCCGAGGAGGATTATCGGCTGCTCGCCTCGCTGGGGATCGCGGTGGCGCGCGAGGGGATTCCCTGGCCGCTGGTCGACCGCGGCGGGGGCACTTACGACTTCAGCTATATCGACCCGTTCCTGGCGGCGCAGCGGCACCATCAGATCCTGCCGATCTGGGACCTGTGCCATTACGGCTATCCCGATCATTGCGACCCGTTCGACGCGAATTTCGCCGAGCATTTCGCGCGTTATGCGGTGGCCGCGGCGCGCTATGTCGCCGAACGCGCGCACCACGGGCCGCCGATCTTCACCCCGATGAACGAGATCACCTTCTTCGGCTACATGGCCGGGGAATGGGCGTGGGCGGCGCCGTTCGGGCGGGACCGCGAGACGCGGCGACGGCTGACGCTGGCGATGTGCGCGGCGGACATCGCGGCGGTGAAGGCGATCAAGGCCGAGCTGCCGGAGGCGCGCTTCGTCCACATCGATCCCTTGATCCACGTCGTCCCGCCGCGCGACCGGCCTGACCTCGCCGAGGCGGCGCGGCGCGAGGAATGCGAGGACGCCTATATCGCGTTCGACGCCATTTCCGGGCGCGGCTGGCCCGAGCTGGGCGGCAGCCCGGAGATCCTCGATATCGCCGGGTTCAACAATTACAGCTTCGGCCAGATGGAATATCGCGAGCACGGGCCGCATGCCGCGCTTTGCCCCGGCGACGACCGCATCCTCCCGCTCGCCGACCTCATCGAGCGCGGGGCCAAGCGTTACGGGCGGCCGTGCATCATCGCCGAGACCTCGGGGCTCGAGGGCGGGCGCGACGACTGGCTGCGCGACGTCACCAACGAGGCGCTAGCGGCGGTCAATCGGGGCATCGACCTGCAGGGGCTGTGCCTGTTCCCGGCGGTCGACATGCCCGACTGGCATACGGGGGCGATGATCCACAACGGCATCGCCGACGTCGAGAAGCTGCCCTCGGGCGCGCTGATGCGGACGCCGTTCCAGCCTTATGTCGACGAGTTGCGCAAGTGGCAGAAGCGACTGAACCGGGTCGAGCAGCTCGACGACGATCCCTATGACAGTGCGGTCGAACTCGACGACATCAAGCGCGCGGCGGCCGAGCTGCACCCGCAGGCCGACGCCGACTGGCACTGACGCTCTAGCTGCGCATCAGTGCGGCGATCTCGCGGTTGCGGTCGAGGTAGGCGTCGCGCTTGCACGCCGCCGAAATGCAGCGGCCGAGGCGGGCGAGGAAGGTCGCGCGGGTGCTCAGCAGCTGGGCCTGCTTGGGCGCGGGGGCGGCGAGGTAGCTCTGGTTGTAGAGCAGGGTCTGCATGTGATCGAGCGCGGCGAGGTCGATCCGCGCGCAGGTCGCGGCGCGGTCGCAGTCGTCGGGCGTGGTGGTGATGGCGACGGGGGGCGGCGGGGCGGTCGGCGCAGCGACAGCAAGCACGGCGGCCTGGCGATGCGGCGGGGCAGGCTTGGCGGGGGTCGGCGGCGCGGACCGGGGCAGGACAGGGGCCGCGGCTGGCGGCGTTGGGGGGGGCGCTGCGACGGGCTGAGCGGTTGGCGGCGCGGCCATGGGCGGTGCTGGCGGTGCCGGCACGAGTTCGGGCGGCGGAGTGAGGTCGGGGGCGGGTTCAGCCGCGGCGAGCTGTGTGGGGTGCGGGGCGCTGGCTGGCGGCGCGGTGGGGACGGCGAGGCGGGTGGTCGCAAACCACAGGATGCCGATGCTGAGGAGCACCAAGGCGAGGCCGCCGAGCCGGCCGCGCGGGGCGCTGCGCGGCGGCGGCGGCGGGGGCGGGGCGATCACCTGCTCGCGCATGGCCCGCTGGCGGTCGAGGCGGGCGCGCTGGGCGGGATCGCTGAGTAGTTTGTAGGCGGCGGCGACCGCGCGGGCCTGATCGGCGGCGTCGGCCGATGGATTTTGGTCAGGGTGCGTGCGCTTCATCGCCGCGCGATAGGCGGCGCGGACCGCCTGCTCGTCGGCGTCGGGCGCGATGCCGAGCGTGGCGTAGGGGTCGGTCACCGGGCGCCGCAAGCGGACCGAGCGTCAGGCACCCGCGGCGGCGGCTTCGCTGATCATCAGCATGTTGCCGTCCGGATCGGCGAACCACGCCAGCCGGCTCCCGTCGGGACCGGTCCAGATGCCGCGCTCGTCCTGCCCCATGCCGTCGTAGACGGTGAAACGGACGCCATGCTTTTCGAGCGCGTCGGCCCAGGCGGCGACGCTGGCGACTTCCCACCCCGCGACCGGATGCTCGGACGGGGTTACGGCGGGCAGCATTGTGATCCGCAACAGCGCCCCCGCGCCCGCCAGCGAGGCGCCATAATCGTCGCGCTCGCGGACGGTGGCGCCGAGCACGTCGCGATACCAGGCGACCGAGCGCTCGACGTCGGTGGTGTAGACGAAGCTGACGGCCTGGCCCTGATCGAGAAGCGGCATCGCTTTAGGTCCCCCTGGTTAGGCCGCGCAGGCTATCGCATCATCCACGGCGGGCAAGGGCGGCGGCGGCTTCGTCGACCAGCTCGGCGATGATCTCGGCGGTCGGCTGCTCCCTGGTGACCATGCCGACCGACTGGCCGGCCATCACGCTGCCGGTCTCGACGTCGCCGTCGATGACCGCGCGGCGCAGCGCGCCCGCCCAATAATGCTCGATCTGGAGCTGGGCCTCGGCCATCTCGAGGTCCTGCTCGTCGAGCGCCTGAGCGATCTCGCGCTGCTTGGCGGCGAAACGCTCGGTCTCCTTGTTCTTGAGCGCGCGGACCGGGATCACCGGCAGGCGGGGGTCGATTTGGACGCTCGGCACCGCGTCGCGGGCGGAGGCGCGCAGGAAGGCCTTCTTGAAATTGGGGTGGGCGATGCTCTCGGTCGCGCAGACGAAGCGGGTGCCGAGCTGAACGCCAGCCGCGCCCATTTCGAGGTAGGCGGCGATCGCCTCGCCGCGCCCGATCCCGCCGGCGACGAACACCGGGATGTCGGCGGCGATGTGGGGCAATATCTCCTGCGCGAGGACGCTGGTCGAGACGGGGCCGATGTGGCCGCCGGCCTCCATCCCCTCGATCACGAGCGCGTCGGCGCCCGAGCGCATCAGTTTCTTGGCGAGGCTCAGCGCCGGGGCGAAGGCGATCAGCCTGGCGCCGGTGGCCTTGATCTTGTCGATCGCCCCGGCCGGCGGCAGCCCGCCCGCGAGCACGATGTGGCTGACCCGGTGCTTGCCGCAGACCGCGATCAAGTCGGTCAATTGCGGGTGCATGGTGATGAGGTTGACCCCGAACGGCTTGTCGGTGCGCGCCCTGGTCTCGGCGATCTCGGTGTCGAGGAGCTCGGGATTCATCGCCCCGCAGGCGATCACGCCGAACCCGCCGGCGTTGCTGATCGCCGAGACGAGGTTGCGTTCGGAGACCCAGCTCATCGCCCCGCCGAGGATGGCGGATTGGCAGCCGAGGAAGTCGGTGCCGCGCGACCAGAGTTCGTTCAGGCGCTGCGCGCTCATGCGCCGGCTCCCACCGGGGCGTCGAGGCCGAAGGCGGTGTGGAGCACCCGCACCGCCAGTTCGAGTTCGTCTTCGGCGATCAATGCACTCACCTTGATTTCGCTCGCGGTCACCGCGAGCAGGTTGATCCGGCGCTCGGCCAGCGTGTCGAACATGGTCGAGGCGAGCGCGGGGTTGGAGCGGATGCCGACCCCGACGATGCTGACCTTGGCGACCCGATCGTCAGTCAGCAGCGCCGAATAGCCGATGTCGCCCTTCCACTCGTCGAGCACGGCGAGCGCCTGCGCCAAGTTGGCGCGGGCGACGGTGAAGGTCAGGTCGGAGGCGCCGTGGTCGGGGGTGGCGGCGTGGACGATGAGGTCGACGCTGATGCCGGCCTCGGCGAGCGGGCGCATCACCGCCGCGACGGTGCCGGGACGGTCGGCGATCCCGGTCAGCGTGATCCGGGCCTCGTTGCGGTCGGCGGCGATGCCGGCGATGGCGTTGCGTTCCATGTTCGGGTCCAGTCGTTCGACAATGGTGGTTCCGGGCTTGTCCTCGAAGGCGGAGAGGACGCGGAGGGGGAGCTTCTCGCGCATCGCCAGCCCGACGCTGCGCACCTGCAGCACCTTGGCGCCGACGCCGGCCAGCTCGAGCATTTCCTCGAAGGTGATCTGGGTGAGCTTGCGGGCGCGCGGGACGATACGGGGATCGGTGGTGTAGACGCCGTCGACGTCGGTGTAGATGTCGCAGCGGTCGGCGCCGACCGCCGCCGCCAGCGCCACCGCGCTGGTGTCCGAACCGCCGCGGCCGAGGGTGGCGATGCGGCCTTCGCCGCTGACGCCCTGGAAGCCGGGGATGACGCACACCGCTCCCGAGCGCAGCGCCTCGTCGAGGACTGGGGTCTCGACCGCCTCGATCCGCGCATTGCCGTGGGCGCCGCTCGCCTGGACCAGTTGCCAGCCCATGAAGCTGCGCGCGGTGACCCCGAGGTTCTGGAGGGTCATGGCGAGCAGCCCGGCGGTGACCTGCTCCCCGCTCGCCACCACCACGTCATATTCGCGCGGATCGTGGAGCGCGGCGGCCTCGCGGCAGAGCTGGACGAGGCGGTCGGTCTCGCCGGCCATTGCCGACACCACCACCAGCACTTCGGCGCCGCTCTTGGCTTCGCGCTGGACGAGCTGGGCGACGCTGAGGATCCGCTCGATCCCGGCCATCGACGTGCCGCCGAATTTCATCACGATGCGGGGCATGGGGGGCTTGGGCGCCAAGGTCCTGATGGTGGAAGGGGCGAGGCCCTGTTACGGGCGGGGCATGGCAGAGACAAGCATCGTGGGCCGCGAGGCCGCGCACTTCGGGGCGATGGCCGGCGACTGGTGGGATCCGCACGGCGCCTCGGCCATGCTCCACCGGCTGAACCCGGTCCGGCTGGCCTATGTGCGCGACCGGATCGACCAGCATTGGCGTAGCGACGAGCGAGCGTTGCGGCCGCTTGCCGGCAAGACGGCGCTCGATGTCGGGTGCGGGGCGGGGCTGCTGTGCGAGCCGCTCGCCCGTCTGGGCGCCGCGGTCACCGGGATCGACGCCGCGCCCGAGCTGATCGCGGCGGCGCGGACGCATGCCGCCGGGCAGGGGCTGGAAATCAGCTATGTCGCGAGCGGGGTCGAGGAACTGGGCGGGCAGTATGACCTGGTCACCGCGATGGAGGTGATCGAGCATGTCGCCGATCCGGCGGCGTTCCTGGCGAGCCTCGCCGCGCGGCTGGCGCCGGGCGGGCTGCTGATCCTGTCGACGCCCAACCGCACCGGCTGGTCGAAGCTATTGACGATCACGCTGGCCGAAGGGCTGGGGCGCATCCCGCGTGGCACGCACGACTATGACAAGTTCATCGCGCCCGAGCGGATGACCGCGCTGCTGGCCGAGGTTGGGCTCAAGGTTTGCGACACCGCGGGCATTGCCGCCTCGCCTTCGCGCGGGCTGCACCTCAGCGACGACTTGCGCCTCAATTATCTGGTGAGCGCGGTTCGGGCCCAAGAGCCGGCTTAGTCTCGGGGAGGCGCCACAGCACCGGCAGGACGGCGAGCGCGACCACCGCGATCATCAGCCCCGGTGCGCTCGGCCAGCCGGTGCCGCTGCTCAGCCGCTGCGCGACATAAGGGGTGAGGCCGCCGAAGATGGCGGTGGCGACGGTCGCGCCGAGCGCGAGCCCGGTCAGCCGTGCCTCGCCGGCGAATTGCTCGGCGGTGGCGACCGCGCCGACCGCGCTGACGCCGCCGGCGAGGCAGGCGAGGACCAAGGTTCCGCCGAGCGCGAGGGCGGGGGAGCCGCCGGCCATCAGCCAGAACATGGTCGCCGGGAGCAGGGCGCTGCCGAGGCAGAGCAGCAGCAGAGGCGGCTTGCGGCCCCAGCGGTCGGCGGCGAGCCCGACCAGCGGGGTAACCAGGATCACCGCCACCGCGGCACCCGTCGACCACCACAGGCTGGTCGTCTCGCTGCGCGAGCCGACCGAGGTAAGGAAGGCCGGAACGTAGGAGATGCCGACGTAGTAAGTGATCGAGCCCAGCGCCGAGATGGCGAAGCCGCGCAGGATGCCGGCGCGATGGTGGGTGAGGGCGTGGCGCAGCGGCTCGCTCGGGACGGTCCCCGCCGCCTGCTGCCGCTCATATTCGGGGCTTTCAGCGACGGTGGTGCGCAGCGCCCAGACGCCGGCGGCGAGCAGGGCGCCGAACAGGAAGGGGATACGCCAGCCCCACTGCTCGAGCGCGCCGGGCGGGACCAGGCTGACGATCAGCGCCGAGAGGAAGACGGCGAGCAGGCCGCCGACCTCGCTCGCCGCCGCCGCCAGGGAGGTGATGAGCCCGCGGCGGTGGGCGGGGGCGCCTTCGAGCAGGTAAGCGACGACGCCGGTATATTCGCCGCCGACCGCGAACCCCATCACGCAGCGCAGCAGCATCATCAGCACGCCGGCGAGGCCGCCGACCTCGGCATGGGTCGGCAGCAGCGCCATCGCCAGCATGGCGGCGGTCATCAGCGCGACGCTCAGCAGCAGCGAGCGGCGGCGGCCGTGGCGGTCGCCGATATGGCCGAAGAAGAGCGCGCCGAGCGGGCGCAGCAGATAGGCCAGCGCGAAGCTCGCCAGCGTGGTCAGCAGCCCCGCCTCGCCGCCGCCGAACATGACGCGCGAGAGGACGGTCGCGAAGTAGAGGTAGAGGGTGAAATCATACCATTCGACGATGGTCGAAAAGGCCGCGATCGCCAGCGATCCGCTCGGTACGGGCCGGTGCGGCGAGAGGAGGGGCTCAGGCATCGGGCAAGTCTGTCCGACTTTGGCGCGGCTGGCCAGCGAGGCCTTGCGACAAGGCGGTTGTTCGTCGTCCGGCAATCCGCCAAGGCGAGGCATAGCGAGGGGACCTAAAATGGCCCGGTTCGTTGTTGCCCGGCAACGGCAGGCGTGGAGGACAAGCAGTTATGGATCGGCCAGCCGACGCGGCGACGGGAATTGCCGGGCTCGATGACGTGCTCGGCGGCGGGCTGGAGCGCGGCCGCGTGTTCCTGCTCGAGGGAAGTCCGGGGACGGGCAAGACCACCGTCGCGCTCGAATTCCTGCAGACCGGTGCCAAGCTGGGCGAGAGCTGCCTCTACATCACGCTGTCGGAGACCGAGGATGAGTTGCGCTCGACCGCGGTGTCGCACCATTGGGACCTGAGCGGGATCGAGATCTTCGAACTGATCCCGCCCGAAAGCCTGCTCGACGAGGATCATCAGCAGAGCCTGCTTTATTCCTCCGACCTCGAGTTGGGCGAGACGACGAAGCGCATCTTCGAGACTTTCGAGCAGGTTCGGCCCGAGCGTGTGGTGCTCGACAGCCTGTCCGAAATCCGCCTGCTGGCGCAGAGCTCGCTGCGCTACCGCCGCCAGATCCTCTCGCTGAAGCATTATTTCGCGCGGCAGAAGGCGACCGTCCTGCTGCTCGACGACCTTACCAGCGATGCCAACGACAAGACCGTCCACTCGGTCGCGCACGGTGTCGTCCGGCTGGAGGAACTGTCGCCCGAATATGGCGGCGAGCGGCGGCGGATGCGGGTGCTCAAGTATCGCGGACGGCGTTTCCGCGGCGGCTATCACGATTTCGCGATCCAGACCGGCGGCGTGCGGGTCTTCCCGCGGCTGGTCTCGGCCGAGCATCGCGGCGTGGTCCCGCGCGAGATCACCCGGACCGGAATCCGCGAACTCGACGACCTGCTCGGCGGCGGGATCGAGCGCGGGTCGAGCATCCTGATCCTCGGCCCGGCCGGGACCGGCAAGTCGATCGTCAGCCTGACCTTCATCCGCGACGCTGTCGCCCGCGGTGAGAAGTGCGCGATGTTCGTGTTCGACGAGGAGCTCGGGCTGCTGTTCACCCGCGCGCTCGGGCTCGGCATCGATCTTGGCAGCATGGTCGATTCGGGCGCGCTGTGGATCGAGCAGGTCGACGCCGCCGAACTGACGCCGGGCGAATTCTCCGAGCGGGTGCGCGTGTCGGTCGAGGGGCATGGCGCCCGCACGGTCGTGATCGACAGCCTCAACGGCTATCAGTCGGCGATGCCCGGCGAGCATGCGCTGGTGCTGCACATGCACGAGCTGCTGCAATATCTGAACCGCAAGGGCGCGACGACCATCCTCACCGTCGCCCAGCACGGGCTGGTCGGCGACATGAAGTCACCGGTCGACATCACCTACCTTGCCGACACGGTGGTGCTGCTGCGCTATTTCGAGGCGACCGGCCGAGTTCGCCGCGCCATCTCGATCGTCAAGAAGCGCACCGGCGCGCACGAGGATACGATCCGCGAATATCGGATCGACCGCGGCGGGTTGACGCTGGGACCGCCGCTCGACAACTTCCAGGGTATCCTGCGCGGCGTTCCGACGATCGTCGGCGAGACGGCGTTGATGGGTGCGCCGCAAGCGTGAAGCGCACCACCGTCTCTGAACGTGCCCTGGTGCTCGCTCCACGTGGGCGCGACGCTGCCATCGCGGCCAGCATGTTGCGAGAGGCGGAGATTGACGCTGTCGTCACTGCCGGGCTGCCGGAGCTGATGACCGAGCTCGACAGTGGCGCGGCCTTTGTCGTGGTCACCGAGGAGGCGCTGACCAGTGCCGACCTTCATCCGCTCGCGGCCTGGTTGGCCGACCAACAGGAGTGGTCGGACCTGCCCTTCATCCTGCTGACCAACCGCGGCGGTGGGCTCGAGCGCAACCCGGCCGCGGCGCGCTTCCTCGACGTGCTCGGTAACGTCACCTTTCTGGAACGGCCGTTCCATCCGACCTCGCTGGTCAGCCTGGCGCGATCAGCCCTGCGCGGTCGCCGGCGCCAGTATGAAGCGCGCGCGCGGCTGATCGACCTGCGCGAGAGCGAGCTGCGGTACCGCACGCTGTTCGACACCATGGACGAAGCGTTTTGCGTCATTCGTTTTCTGGACGGACCGCAGGACGATTATCTCATCACGCAGGCCAACCCCGCCTACCAGCGGCACACCGGCATCGCGCAGGATCTGGAGCATACTGCGCGCCAACGTTTCCCGGCGGAAGCCGACCGCTGGATTCCGTTGTTCAGGGAGGTTCTTCGCACCGGGGTGCCGCAACGTTTCGAGCTGGCGATGCCCGGCGCGGAGAGGATTCTCGAGCTCGCGGCGTTCCGGGTCGAGCCCGCAAGCCGCCGGGAAGTGGCGCTGATCTTTCAGGATGTGACCGACCGCAGGTCATCGGAACTCAAACTGCGCGAGCTGAACGAAACGCTGGAACGGCGGGTCGAGGAAGCAATCGGCGAGCGCGAGGTCGCGACCGCGCAATTGCACGAAGCGCAGAAGCTGGAGATGATCGGGCAGCTCACTGGGGGGGTGGCGCACGACATCAATAATCTGCTGACCCCGATCACCGGCGCGCTCGACGTCATCAACCGGCGCTATGCCGAGCAGGACCCGCGCGCCGCACGGCTGCTCGACGGGGCGTTGCAGTCGGCCGAACGGGCCAAGATCCTCGTCAACCGGCTGCTCGGCTTCGCCCGGCGCCAGACGCTGGAAACGCGCCCGGTCGATATCGAAGCGCTGCTCGAGGGGATGCGCGACCTCGTCACCAGCAGCGTCGGGGCCAACATCGAAGTGCGGATGGAGGCGGCCGGCGACGGGCTGACCGCGCTCGCCGATCCCAACCAGCTCGAGCTGGCGATCCTCAACCTGTGCGTCAATGCGCGCGACGCGATGGTCGGCGGCGGGGTGCTGACGATCAGCGCCAAGCGATTGCGCTTCGGTCCCGATCAGGCGGGGGCGCTGCGCCCCGGCTCCTACGTCCGCGTGCGGGTCTCCGACACCGGCACCGGCATGAGCCCGGCGACGCTGGCCAAGGCGGTCGAGCCCTTCTTCTCGACCAAGGGCATCGGCAAGGGCACCGGCCTCGGCCTGTCGATGGTCCATGGACTCGCCGCCCAGCTCGGCGGCAAGTTCGAGCTCAGCAGCAAGGCCGGGGAGGGCACCCACGCCGACCTCTACCTGCCGGTCGCCGAGGAGGCCGCGCGTGCGCTCAAGAGCCACCTCTCGGGCCCGCTCGCCGAATTGGAGCCGCTGTCGATCCTGCTGGTCGACGACGAGGACCTCGTCCGCACCGGCACCGCTGACATGCTGCGCGAGCTCGGCCACACGGTCCACGAGGCGGCGGGCGGGGCGCAGGCGCTCGCGCTGATCGCCAAGGGCGCGCCGATCGACGCGCTGATCACCGATTACATGATGCCGCGGATGAGCGGGGCGGAGCTCGCCGAGCGGGCGCTGGCGCAGCGGCCCGACCTGCCGGTGCTGATCGTCACCGGCTATGCCGGCGGGGATCTGGAGTTGAGCCTGCCGCAGCTGGCGAAACCGTTCCGCCAGAGCGACCTCATCGACGCACTCGCGCGGGTCGTCCGCAAGGCGGGCAGGGGCCGGCCGCAGCCGCCGCTGGCGCGGGCCGCGGGCTAGAAGTCGACCTTGTCGTAGTGGGCGGGGGGGACGATCACGTCCATCCGCTCGGCGAGCAGGGGACGGAAGCTCGGCCGCGACTTCATCACCGCATACCAGTCCTTGGTCTGCTTGTGTCCGCGCCAGTCGAGCGCGCCGAGATAGTCGATCACGCTCAGTTGCGCGGCGGCGGCGAAGTCGGCGAGGCTGATCGCCGGTCCCGCCATCCAGCGGCGGTGGTCGAGCAGATAATCGAGATAGTCGAGGTGGTTGTTGCCGACCCGCATCGCGTCGCGCAGGACGCGGGTGTCGGGGCTTTCCTTGTTGACGAGGCGCTTGCGCATCCGCTCGACCATCAGCGGCTCGACCACTTCGCGGAACAGCTTCTCGTCGAACCACTCGACCAGCCGGCGGATCTCGGCGCGCATCGCGGCGTCGCCGACGATCAGCGGCGAGCGCTGGACGGTTTCCTCGAAATATTCGGCGATCGGCTGCGAGCCGATCAGCGTCAGCCCCTGGTCGGGCTCGACCAGCACGGGGGTTTCGCCGGCCGGATTGAGGTCGACGAACTCGTCGCGCCGCTCCCACGGATGTTCGCGCAGCAACTCAACCGCGACGCCCTTTTCGGCCAGGACCAGCCGGACCTTGCGGGAAAAGGGACAGAGCGGGAATTGAAGGAGCTGCCACATCGTTTCGTGGCTTTAGCGGCTCGCTCCGGCGCGTCCAGCCGGACGCTTTGTTACATTCGCGGATAGGCGGGCGAGGGCAGGTTATCGAGCGCCCGGGCGACGTCGTCGCCGGCCTGATTGAGCGCGCGCTGGATGACCGGCAGCGCGCGCGCCATCGACTGCGCGCCATGCTTGAGCGTCGCGCCGTTGCGGGCGATGCCGCGATCGACGTCGCGCTCGTCGATCCCGGCGACGTCGCGGACCCGGCGGTTGCGGTCGGCGCGGGTGACGGGACGATCCTCGATCGCCGCCTGCACCTCGCCGACGGGCAGGTCGAGGAAGGCGTGGCTGAGCGCGCGGAGCACCGGCACCGCGCGGTCGACGATCTCGCCGTTGGCGATCTCGGGCGGCAGCTGCTGCGACGGGGGCGGCCCCGCATAGGGATCGGGATAGGGGTAGGGCATGGGCTGCGCCATGGCGGGGGCGGCCACGACCAGGCCGGCGATCAGAAGGGGGATACGCATGAGCAGTCCTCGCGCCGAATCACGAACGACCCATCCTACTGATTTTTGATGAGACTTTCCTGAACGGCGCTAGCGGAGCGTCAGCCACGCGAGCGCGGCGGCGCCGGCGACGATCCGGTACCAGGCGAAGGGGGCGAAGCCGTAGCGGGTGATGATCGCCATGAAGCTCTTCACCACCGCGACCGCGACGAGGAAGGAGATGAAGGCGCCGAGCAGGATGTAGCCGCCCATCCCGCTCTGGAGTTGGTCGTGGTGTTTATAGAGCTGGAGCACGGTCGCCCCGGCGAGCGTCGGCACGGCGAGGAAGAAGCTGAACTCGGCGGCGGTGCGGCGGTCGACCCCGAAACTCATCGCGCCGAGAATGGTCGCGCCCGAGCGGCTGACGCCCGGCACCATCGCGAGGCACTGGACCAGCCCGATCATCGCCG
Organism: Sphingomonas ginsengisoli An et al. 2013; assembly: GCF_009363895.1. Classification (NCBI taxonomy): domain Bacteria; kingdom Pseudomonadati; phylum Pseudomonadota; class Alphaproteobacteria; order Sphingomonadales; family Sphingomonadaceae; genus Sphingomonas; species Sphingomonas ginsengisoli (ex An et al. 2013). The sequence goes on from NZ_CP045434.1 coordinate 2,666,028, forward strand.
ATTGCTTGAGGCTGACCCCGGTGATGCCGCCGGTCTCTTGCGTCTTCGCGAACCGCTCGACCAGCAGGATCGCGACGCCGCCGACGATCAGCGCCGCGGCGACGACCGTCGCATTGCCCAGCAATTCTTCGATATATTTGTCGAAGGCGAGGCCGAGCACGACCGCGGGGATGAACGCCACCAGCAGGTTGCGGGTGAAGATCAAGGGGCCGTGCTGGAGCCCGAACAGGCCCTTGGCGACGGTCCAGAAGGTGCGCCAGTAGAGCACCACGATCGCCAGGATCGCGCCGGGCTGGATGGCGACGTTGAACAGCGCCCACTTGTCGGCATTGAAGCCGAGCAATTCGGTGGCGAGGATGAGGTGGCCGGTCGAGCTGACGGGCAGAAATTCGGTGATCCCCTCGACCAGGCCGAGGATGATGACGAGCAGCAGGATGGGCATGGTCTAGCCGACGCTCGCCTGGCTGCGGCGCTGGCTGCGTTGGAAGCGGCCGCCTTCCTCGAACCGACCGAGCCATTCGGGGGCGACGCTGGCGAGCGGGGTGGGGGCGATGCCGAAGGCGGCGAGGCCGGGCATCCCTTCGTGGACGACATTGTCGTGTGCCAGCATCAGCCACTGGTCGCGGGTCAGCGGAGCGCCCGGGAGGAAGCCGAACCGGCTCATCGCCGAGCCGACGAAATCGGGCAGGTCGACGATGTCGGGGGACTGGCCCGCCGCGCTGGCGATGGCGGCGTTCAATTCATGCATCGTCATCACGTCGGGGCCGCCGATCTCATAGGTTTCGCCGCCGAATTCCTCGGGGTCCTGCGCCGCCTCGGCGATCGCCTGGGCGAGGTCGCGGACATAGACCGGCTGGAAGCGCCGCTGGCCGGCGAGCACCGGCAGGACCGGCAGCCGTGCCATGCTGGCGAAGCGGTTGGTGAGTTGGTCCTCGGGGCCGAACACCAGACTCGGCCGGAGGATGGCGGCGTGGGCGAAGGCGGCGCGCACGGCTTGTTCGCCGAGCCCCTTGGTCGACCCGTACCTGCTCTCGCTCTCCGGGTCGGCGTTGATCGCGGAGACGTGGACGAAGCTTTCGGCGCCGGTGGCGCGGGCCAGCTCGGCCGCCTTGCCGGCGCTGTCGGCCTGGATCTGTCCCAGATTGCCGGTGAAGGCGCCGACCAGGTTGATGACGCCCCACGAGCCGGCGATCGCCCGGTCGAGGCTGGCCGGCTTGCCCATGTCGATCGAGACGAGCTCGAGCTGGCCGACCGCGGCCAATGGCTGGAGGAAGTAGGCGCGGCGCGGGCTGCGCTGGGCGACCCGCAGGCGGACGCCCGATTTCAGCAGCTGCTCACAGACGTAGCGGCCGATGAAGCCGCCGCCGCCAAGGACGGTGATGATGCGCGTGCGCCAGTCGATTGCCGGGTCGATCATGCTGGCAGCCCTAGCCTCGGCCCGGGGCCCGAACAAGGCGGCGCCGAACAGTTCATCCAAAGCCGTTGACAGTCGCGCCCACGCTCCCCTAAGCGCCGCCGCCTACCGCAGACGATGCTCCTGTGCCCAGGTGGCGGAATTGGTAGACGCACCAGCTTCAGGTGCTGGCGCTCGCAAGGGCGTGGAGGTTCGAGTCCTCTCCTGGGCACCACTACTAAAACCTAAGTAAAAGTGGGGAGGGGCCAGGTATAGGGCCTGCCCAAGTTTCCGCGCGTTCTTATGACCTTGCGCGCGACCGACGCATCTTGTTAGTGTCGAACTTCTATCTCTGCTGTCGCTGTACTGCCATGGATAGTGCATAGTTCTCTGGCGGCGCATTTCGGGAGGCCGAGATGCGATGCAGAACTTGATGGTAATTTGGGGCGCTAAAGGCGGAGTGCTTTGCGCTGCGCTTCCCAGGCGAGAGGCATCTCTTCGCAGCGCAGGAAGCGCTGGGTCGTCAAATCGGCGGGCTGCCGCCCTTCGATGATGGTGCTCAGGACTTCGGGCGCCAGGAACGAGATCTTGAGCATCCGCGCGCGATGGCGCGGACTGAAGTGATCCACGAGCGAATCCTTGGTGCCGGTGAGGGCTGAAGTGCGCACCGCCATGGCCAGCGCGACCATCCTGACGAGCGCGGGATCGGGCTCCTGATGCACACGGTCAGCGGCGGTGATCACGCGCCGTTCGTTGCCGCGGCTCGCAAGGCGGATGGCGATCGACTGCGGCGCGGAGTCCCTGAGTTCGATCGTGATGTGATCCGAGGCGAGCTTTGCCTTCAGCGCCAAAGCCAGCAGCTGTCTGCGCTGCTCAGGCACTGGCAGGCTCGGCAACCGCTCGGATGACGTACGGCTCTGATCCAAGGAAGCGATGCATCCCACTGAGGCTGCCTGCTCAAGCATCGCCTTCTGGACAAGGCTGATCACCGCACGATCGACCTCAGCGGCGGGAACACGCCAGGCGGATTGGCGGGCTTCACCCGGCGCGATCCGACTGACGTAATAGTGGTGGCGCTTGCCACCGCGGCTTGTGAACACCGGGGTCATCGGCCGACCATCCGGATCGGTGAGCATGCCAGTGAGTAAACTTGGGAAGCGGGTGCTCACTCCGACCTTCCGTTCGTTGCGGTTGATCGCGAGAATTGCCTGCACCTCCTCCCACAGGGCGGGGTCGATGATCGCCTCATGGTCGCCGTCATACAGTTCATCGCGATGCTTGACCTTGCCGATGTAGAGGGGGTTCTTGAGCAATCTTGCGAGTGGACCACGGTAGATGGTTTTGCCGCCAATGACGCGGCCGCTGCCTTGGGTTCGCTGGGTGGTGGTGACGCCTTCCTGTGCAAGCTCGTCGACCAGCCGGACGATCGACCGAACCTCGGCGTAGCGCCGGAAAAGTATGCGGACCGTCTTTGCTTCGACGGGCTCGATCACCAGCTTGCGATCGCGCACGACGTATCCGAGCGGCGCGGGGCCGCCCATCCACATGCCCTTGCGTTTGGACGCCGCGATCTTGTCGCGGATCCGCTCGCTCGTGACCTCGCGTTCGAACTGCGCAAAGGACAATAGCACGTTGAGCGTCAGCCGGCCCATGCTGGTGGTGGTGTTGAAGGCCTGGGTCACGCTGACGAACGAGGCGCCTGCCTTGTCGAGGATGTCGACGATGCGGGCGAAGTCCGCGAGGCTGCGGGTCAGGCGATCGACCTTGTAGACGACGATCACATCGACCTTGCCGGCTTGCACGTCGCTGAGCAGCTGCTGGAGGGCAGGGCGCTCCATGTTGCCACCCGACCAGCCGCCGTCATCGTAGAGTTCGCTGGCCGCCTGCCAACCCTCATGCGCTTGGCTGAGGATATAGGCGCCGCAGGCCTCTCGCTGGGCATCGAGGCTGTTGAACGACTGCTCGAGCCCCTCCTCGGTCGACTTGCGCGTGTAGATGGCGCAGCGGCGCGGCTTCACGCGGCTCTCTTCCGCGCGGTCACGCCGAAGAAGCGCAGACCCGACTGGTGGGTGCCGGTGATCGCTCGCGCGACCTCGGTCAAACTGCGATAGCGCTTGCCCGCATGCTCGAAGCCCTGGTCGAGCACCACCACTTGGTAGGTCGTGCCGTTCCATTGGCGGATGAGCCGGGTACCCGGCCGCAACGACGGTCGTGGCGGCGCCAATGCTTCGCCGCTTCGGAGCCGAGCCAGCACTCGATCGATATCCCGTCGCACTGACGACGGCAGGTCGCCGTGCACGCGCGCTTGCAGCTTCCAGGCAATCCCGCGCCGCAGCAGGTCGGGCCCGAGGTTTGGCGCCGGCTGGCGCCAGACCTCGCGCCACAATGCGCGCAGTTCGGTCGGACGCATGCCCGGTAGCTGCGCGATCTTTTCCTCGAGCGCGGTCACGCGGCGAGATCCTCTGCAGTGACTGCTGCAGGCTTAGGCACTAGCCGGTAGCTGATCGCGCCGTCGCTGCGCTGCTCCTTCACCACCTCAGCGGTCTTGCGCACACCTGACAGGAACGCGCGGACGCTATGTTCCTGCCACGCAGCCGCTTTGCACAGTTCTGGCACGGTGGCGCCGCGCTCGCGCGTCAGCAGTTTACGCAAGATTTCCGACTTGCTCGGCATCTTCTTGGTCTTGGGCATAGGTCAGTCTCCGCGGGCGACATGCCTGCACTGACCAAGGCCGCGGTAGCGGGGAGACGCTGCGCGGCGGTGCCGAGTCGATCACCTGCGGCACGTCAACAGCAATGCTCTAGTTGCGGGCGAAGTCCAGTCGCAGGCAAAGTGAACTACGCCCTGGGTAATGAAGCGTGGCTAACCAAACAGACCTTCGTTCAGCTTCGCCGATGTCTTCGAGTGGTGGTAAGCGGAACGGCGGCTTTGGGTCCGCACCGGCCGAAAGCAGACATTCGCTCCTGCGAAGCCCGAGCGGCTGCTTAGCGCCCATTGCAGATCCTGCGCGCGCTTTCATTGGCACCCATGAGCGGACGTTTGTTCACCTAACTGGCTGTTCATTACGGACATCAATCGGGACAGCCAATTTGCTGTCGATGATGGTGATCGCCTCTGCTCGGGCCGCCCTCAGGCCGAGGTAGCACGAGGGTCGGTCGCGGTGGTGGCTAAATCGGCTCCCTGGTGCTCTGCGCCTAAGTTCAGGTTTATGACCTGGCTGATCCCAGCTGCAAGCGTCTCGAGCTTGTAGGGTTTGCGCAGTATAGGGAACTCGCGTTCGTCTTTTGGAATGAACTGTTTGCTGCTGTAGCCGCTGGCCAGAAGGACAGGGACATACAAGCCACTTTCGCGGATATGTTTCGCAAGTTCCAGACCATTGATCCCCGGCATCACAATGTCCGAGAAAACCAGGTCGAAGTCGTGCTTAGCGAAGAGCTCTAAGGCTTCCGTGCCGTCGACCGCTTCTACGACCTTACAGCCGAGATCGCTTAGAAGCTGACGAGCAAAATACCGCACGTGCTCGCTATCTTCCACCACGAGGACTCGCAGCCCTCTAGGTATGGCGAGTTGCTCTGGCGACGGACCTTCGATCTTCCGCTCCTTCAAACTCCGAGGGAGCCACAGCTCCACTACCGTGCCTTTCCCCACCTCGGACTCGATACTCGCCGATCCATTCGACTGAACGGCGTAGCCGTGAAGCTGTGACAGGCCGAGACCGGTACCCTTGCCAGTTGGCTTCGTCGTGAAGAACGGCTCGAATACCCGCTCTAGAGTCTCTGCCGGTATCCCGCACCCCGTGTCGCGGATCGCAAGGAGGACGCCGTCACCTTCCGGTCGGCTCACGTTCTTGGTCGAGATAATGATCTTCCCGCCATCGGGCATCGCATCGCGTGCGTTGACAACGGCATTCAACAGGGCGGCCTCTAGGCCGGCTGGATCGATCTCGACGGCCCACAAGTCGGGGGCGAGAGCGAGTTCGAGATTGTAGAGACTACCAAGAGTGCGTTGGAGCATTTCTCCTAGCGCATCGAGCCTGACACTGAGATCGATCACCTCAGGCTCAAGCGGCTGGCGCCGAGCAAAGGCCAGTAGCTGCGAGGTAAGGCTACTTGCCCGCTCTGCAGTCTCCAGCATCACGTTTAGATACCGATTTCGCTTAGCAAGAGGAAGGTCCGGCTGCTTCAGCATGAAATCGGCTGAGCCGCGCAAAACCGTCAAAAGGTTGTTGAAGTCGTGCGCAATCCCGCCGGCTAGCTCACCTAATGCTTGCAGCTTTTGCGATTGCAGCAACTCCTCTTGAGTTTGTCGAAGTTGCTGCTCCGCGAGCTTCCTCCCGCTTATGTCGCGAGTGATCTTGGCAAAACCCACATGCTGCCCTGCCTCGTTGTAGATAGGGTCAATCAGAACATGCGCCCAGAACAGAGTTCCGTCCCTCCGGACCCTCTGTGCCTCTGCTTCGAACTTCCCTTCTGTGAGGGCAGTCTCCAGCGCAGCCTCGGCGGCACCTCGGGCACGATCCTCTTCGGTATAGAAAAGCGAGACATGTTGACCCAGCACCTCTGCTTCAGCGTACCCCTTGATCGCCTCGGCGCCAGAGTTCCAACTCGTAACTCTGCCCTGCTGATCGAGCATATAGATAGCGTAGTCGCGCACGCCTTGAACCAGTAGCTTGAGCTGCAACGCGCTTTCGTGATTGGCTTGCTCCAAGCGGCGCTTCTCTGTGATGTCGCGCGTGATCTTCGCAAAGCCTACTAGGCTACCTTCCTCGTCATGCACGGCGTCAACGATGACGTGTGCAAGGAACTTCTCTCCGTCCTTACGCAGCCGCCACCCTTCCATCTCGAAACGCTTATGCTCGGCTGCAGTCTTCAGAATGTGTGCCGGGAGACCTCCTTTTCGATCTTCCGGCAGAAAGAACCTTGAGAAGTGCTGGCCGATAATCTCGTCGGCCTCATAGCCTTTGAACCGACGAGCTCCCGCGTTCCAGGTGGTGATCCTACCGTGCAGGTCGAGCATGTAGATGGCGTAATCGTCGACTGAGTTTACGAGTAGCTGGAAACGGCGCTCGCTGTCGCGCAGCGCACGCTCCCGCTCCTTGCGCTCAGTGATGTCGCGAGTGATCTTCGCGAAACCAATGATGGCTCTGTCCTCGCCTCGAATTGCGTCCAGGATCGCGTGCGCCCAGAAGCGACTCCCGTCCTTCCTGAGGCGCCAGCCTTCGGCCTCGAAACGCCCCTCACGCGCTGCTGTTGCGAGGGCGGCGCCTGGGAGTCCTGCGTCACGATCCTCTTGCGAAAAGAAGCGCGAGAAGTGCTCGCCTATGATTTCCTGACTGGAATAGCCTTTGAGGCGCTCCGCGCCTGAATTCCAAGTCACGATCCGGCCTTCAGGATCGAGCATATAGAGAGCGTAATCAGTGATAGAGTCTACGAGCAGCTGGAATGTCTCGGCAGGAGGCTGCTTCGGTTTGTCCGATAAAGGCAAGGTCACGTCCTGTGCTTAGCCCCTCGGCTGATATAGACCAAAGGCCATAGTGCAGAAGGAGACTCGCGCAACAGAAATCGGGCTGACCTGCTCGATCCTCAGCTCAGAAGCCGGCCTCGATCGCGAGCCGCATGGCCTCGGCAGCGGAGGACACGCCCAGGCGCCTGACCAATGCGCTCCGGTAGATCTTGACGGTCTTCTCGGTCAGACCGAGTTCCTCTCCGATCTGTCGGTTGCGAAGACCTTGAGCCATGAGACGCAGCACTGCTTGCTGTTGCGCCGTCAGGCTCGTTACCCTTTCGACGGCCGTTGTTCGGAATGCGTCAGCCTTCGGGTCGGCAGCCTCCATTTGACTACCGACGAAGTACGCCAGCTCTCCAGCATCATCGAACACGGGCGCGATCATGACCGCGTTCAGGAACTTGCTGCCGTCCCTGCGATAATTGACCAGTTCCACAACCTGCGGTGTTGCGGACGCTATGGCACGGCTAAGCGCAGCCGACTGGGCAGCTTCGGTATCCGGCCCCGCAAGAACGCGACAGTTGCGGCCAACAATCTCCTCCTCTGCATACCCAGTGAGCCGCTCAAAGCTCTCGTTGACAGCGATGATTGGATTATCATCGGCATTCGGATCGGTCACAATCGAAGCGATAGGAGACAGTCGGATAGAGCTAATGAGTTCCTCTAGTCCCTCTCGTTCCTTGTTGCTTTTGCTCAATGCAGTCCTCGCAGCTCTCACCTGCAAGCATAATAGACAAGCAACGAACCTCCGAAAACACCTATGCTCGCTTCTGCTGGTGGGCCACTTGCGTCCGTAGGTTTAAGGATTGCGCCCGCACGAAGCGGTAGCAGCTATGCGGCTAGTGGTGGTGGCAAGCAGACTGGCAGCTTCTGGGTGAGCAATGCCAATAAGCTGCCCTTCGTTCAGGCCTGCTGACTCGTCCGCTTAGCGCCCATTGCTGCCGTTCTGACTGCAGGTTGCGGCTCCGATTAACGGACGTTCGTTCAATTCCGAAAACAGCGGCGCGGCTTTGCGGACTGCGCTTCTGCGAGCGCTTTTGAATTCGTCACCCGCGCGCATGATCCAAGAAAAAGGCTCAGAGGTTCCTCGCGCTCGCGATAACCTGCGAGAACTCTGCAGTCGCGTGAGCTCCGATGAGCAAAAGGCCGCCAATCAGATAGCCAGGTGTGCCAGGTAAGTGCAGCCGCGCCGCGTCGACATTTGTTTGCTCGATCCGGCGAGATATGTCTGAACCGTGGGCGACCAAGTCCTCCCTCAGGCTTGTCGCGTTCACGCCGGCAGTTTGGGCAATTGCTACTATCTCCTTGGCGGTGAGCGCCGCCGCCGATTTCATCAATGCCTGATGAATTGGGAGATATCGGCCTTGGTAGGTTGCGGCGAGAGCCGTTCGAGCGGCTTCGAGCGAGCGCGATCCGAAGATCGGCCAGTCACGGTAGATGATCCGGGTTTTGCCGTCGTTCTCGATTGCCTCAGCGAGCTTCGGCTCGGCAAAACGGCAAGCAGGACATTGATAGTCTGTAAAGCAAACCACCGTCAGGTCGGCATCGTCGGGGCCGTATGTCGGCCAGTTATCGTCACCCAAAACGGCTCTCGCGGCTGCGCTAGCTCGGACGTCTCGCGCCAGCGGGGCCGCTCGCTGCAAGGCCACGCTGGCGCCACCGCCAACAACCGCCAGTCCCGTGAGCGAAAGAGCTTCACGCCGAGTGAGAGAACGAGCCATCAAGCCTTCGGCAGATTATTCGAGCGATGTCGAAGCGGGCGTCAAGAGTGACGCGCTGATCCGGATCAGTCGGCGACGACCGCCCATCTCTTCAACTGTAACGTCGTCAGCGTCACCATTGCCGAAAGGTCGACCACAACCATGGGCGAAACGTCGTTCTGATTAAGCTTCAGCCCCGCCAACGCTTGCCCGCAGACATGGATCTCGGCCCCGGCAGCAACGAGTTCCTCAATCAATTTTCGATTGGGG